>NZ_ATDK01000569.1 GCF_000444135.1 Pseudomonas avellanae BPIC 631 | reverse complement strand
ATGATGACGGAAATGATGTCCAAGCATCATGAGAGTCCATCCCTAACTCAATAGCCGGGTGTTGCACTCAGCCTCTGAAACCGCCCCCCTTATTCAATGCTGGACTGCCCGGCATGGGCAGAGCGGCCGTACGGCGTCCCTGGGACGCCGTTTTTTATGGCCCATCGTTTTCTTCCATGCAACACACCGTCTAGCCGGCCTGCAAACGAAGCGCCTGCGGAGCGAATACATCGGCACACAGCGCTTCAACGACTGAAGCCTTGTGCGCGAGCCTGTTGATGACCGCCCCAAGCACCGCTCGACTGGCATCATGATGAAATTGCCAGACACCGTAGATTCGCCCATCGAAGGCCGGCTCACTCCCCAATTGCGGGTCAACGCCAAGCCCTGCCCCCAGACCAAAGAGATACAGCCCGCTCAGCCTGCGCCCATGCTGGTCCAGCGGACAGCCCGACGCATCCGAATCCAGCCCCCCTTTACTTTCGCGCAGTCTGACCAGACTGCCGTCGGCATCGCGCAGCGTCGGCAACACCGCCTGATAGCCAGAGCACTGTACGACCACGCCCGAGTCGGCCAGCGCGAGCCTGGCTTGCTCGTGATCACCGATGGGCCCATCCAGCGTCTGGAACATTTTTACCCGCACGCCGGTCTTGCCAACCCGGCCAGTGAGCGCCGCTTCGCGCCCGATGTCCAGCGCCCGGTAACGCAAGCCACCAGAGCGATTGACCCGCCCGGATATCGGGCACACGTCCTGCAGCGCGTCGACCTGATAACCGGCTGCGTGCGCCTGTTGAACGTTTTCATAAAACAGCCTGATGCGGCTGCGATGGACCAGCGTCAGTTCCTGCAAACCGGCGAACTCCAGGGCATCCGCCAGGTTTTCCAGCATCGAAAAAGCACTGTGCGAGCCGCCCACCAACGTGATGCGTTTGTTGTTGGCCAGTACAGAGGCAAACACTTCGCGTAATTGCACTGCGTTCATGCGCAGCAGCCTGTCGGCGCTTTGAATAGTCGTCGTACCGGACAGCATCAGCCCCTGCCGGGCAAGGCTGGTGATCAGTTGCTGCGGGTCCTGACGTCCACCCAGATTGAGCACCAGCGACTTGCAGCAGACACGTCTGGTCCCGTCCTGGCTTTCAACCTGCAGGCGAAAGCTGTCGTCTTCAATGACGACTTCGGTAATGGTTGTACCAGCCCAGACCGTGACGCCGTAAAAACGCACGATGTGGCTCAGCACCAGCCTTGAGGCCTCGGCCATGAGCAGCCCTACATCGGACAGCTGCGGCGCGCCTTGCGCTTGCGCCTTGATACGCCAGTACGCTGCCGAAGATTCCAGCGGCCGAAACACGTCACGCAGTGCCGGGTCGCGCAGGCAGTCGATAAAAACGTCGCCTACCGAGTTGGCGGTAATCCGGTAATGCCCCAGCATGCCCGTGCCCGGCTGATCACTCGCATCAATGACTATCAGCCCTTTTTCAGCAAGGTCGGCCAACGCACCGCTTTTCAGGGCATTGAACAGAAATCCCATACCGGCAAGCCCGGCGCCCCCTACGATGCACCCGCAGGTCGTTTCCATACGTGTTTCAAACATGATGGTGCTCCATCGTCATTTAACGTTGGTGCATTCCAGAAGTTCTGGATGATCGAATACCTGGCGAGTAAGGCGAACCAGCGTCATGCACGATTCAGAGTGAAGTGATTCAGGGTGAGAAAAGGCAGGGTGAACACGATGAGTGTTCAGTCACCGAAGTGATGAGATGTCACACAACAACGACATATTGTCACACGTAGTTACAGTAACTCCGGCAGCAACTGCAAACAGGCAACTGAACTCATGGACCGCAGCAAAAACAAACAACCCATGCTACCGCCCTTTTTTGCAGGAGGTTGGTCGACCGGAAAAATAATCAACCTTGAAAGAGTGACAATGCATTACGAGACACGGCACACGAGTTGAATATTTGCAAACAAACCCCGCAGTGTCAAACCGGCTGCGATGCGTAAAGACAGTTCAGTTTCCAGCGACAACCCGATGATTTGAATGGTGTTGTGTTTTTTACACCCTGATTTTTCCCAGGTCTGGCGACGTTATAATGCGTCACGCGTTCTAACTATTTTTTAATCGCCCGACGAATAACTCACTGTTTTCCAGCGCCGTGAAGTTGGCGAGCAGCGAAACAGCGTTGCTGGGGGAAATTCCGGAGGACCTGGATCAGGGATGAGGCAGGATCGGGTGGCGAGCCTGACAAAAGCGGATCGACAAAAACGACAAAGCCCCGATCAGCGATGACCGAGGCCTACAGACCGATGCCAGAGCATCAGCGGGTGCAGCAGCGTCAGGCAGCGTTGTAATGCGCGTGTGACACCTTGGCAGTGGACAGCCCGTGACGCAGCCTGGCTACCAGCTCGGATATGTCACGGCTGGTATTGATCCGGCGTAACGGGATACCCGTTTCATGAAGAACGCGCCCGGACGTCAGGTCGTTTATCTGCACGGTCATCTCTTCGTTGGCAATCGTGCAGGTGCAACGCGACGGCAGGAACGCACGTTCGACAATGCTTCTGAGTTCTAACTCAGACAATCCACTCGCGATCATCTCTTTATCTCCTTATGGGTGTAAGCATGTCCCGACAGTGACAGAATTCCGATAATTTTTATTGTTGATCAACGTTTAAAAACGGCCCGCACCAGCCCGCCAATTATCTGCCGCCACTCACTTGATGCTTAACGCAGTTATACACCCTTGCGCACATCGCCAGCAACTTTCATAACTGAATATCCACAGAACATTTAAACCGGCCTGCTATTAAAAAACAAACAGCAAAAACGATTCACCCTAATGATTTCCAATGAATGGGCACAGGATGCGAATCAACACTTCAGGGAGTGGATGGAATGCGCCATCTATAAACTGACGAACGGTCAAGGGTGCGCGGGTGTTTCGGAGAAGAAGGACGCACGGCCGTTACATTCAACGGCCGACGCCCTTTGTGAAAAGCCTCAGGCTTGCGCGCCAGACAGACGCAAATGAATCAATGCAACCCGAGCGCCCTGCTTGTCGCGCTTTTCTTCGATCGAGTAAGGGCGAAAGCCCATGCGTGGGTAAAACAGCAGCCCCGGCACGTTGTGGTTGTAACAGGACGCGATGAGCTCGGTGGCTTCATGCTTGTCGAAGGCGATCTCCATCATGCGGGTGATCATGTAACGGCCTACCCCTTTGGAGCGGGCCTTGGGCGCGATAATGACGTTGCCCAGCGAGCAGCGGCCGCGAAAGTGGCATTGCGAGAAGTTGGCGAAGCCAACGACCTCACCGTCCATCTCGATGATCGTCGAGTCCTGACGGGTCTCCAGCGCGTCCGCGAGCTGCGGGGGCGTCAGCGGCCAGGTTGCTCTGGGGAACATGTAAAACAGTTCGTCGGCATTCTGCGGCAGTTCGCAGATGATGGGGATATCTTTTTCTTCCAGGGGACGGTGGTGGAACATTGGCGGTAACCTCTTGAAGAAATTGAACAAAGCGCGATCAATTCGGTAAGCAGAGTGGCGATTCAGGCGGCGGCAGGTGACAAAAACACAGCGCCCGCGCAGACACAGCATAATCCGCAGCTATGGGCCAGGGCTACCTCAATAACCAACCGTGCTAACAAGTGACGTTTGTTGACGCTGCCGTCGTGGACCTTGGCGCAAGGTATTGAAGCGTAGGGGTTTGCGTTAGCACCATGCTCTGACCCAAGCTGTCGCCGTATTCATTGCTCAAGCAAGCAATATCCTGTAACCGATGTTTGGCGTCTCGTCTTGCAAGACTGGTGCAAAACCTGCATTTATTTCACTTTGTTGACTGAGACCCGCACCTCATGGCGATTTCACTGCTGGCCCGCTTCAAGGCACGCCCGATCAGATGGGTGTTGATGGCAGCCATTATCCTCGGCCTGCCGGTAGGCTGCGCCGTTCTCGAACACAAGGAGCGCGAGCTGGTGTTTCGTATCGAGCCCGGTACGGCAAGCTGGTACAGCGGGCTGCCCGCCGATGTTCAGGAAATAGAGCTGCGTACGCCCGCCTTTGGTACTTCCCAGAATATTCATGCGTGGTGGTGGGCTGCACCCGACAAGAATGCTCCGGCCATCCTGTACCTGCACGGTTCAAGATGGAACCTGACCGGCCAGTTGTTTCGTATCCAGCAACTCAAGGCGCAGGGCTACTCGATACTGGCCATCGATTACCGCGGCTTCGGGCAGAGCATGGGCCAGTTGCCGTCGGAGAAATCCGTTTATGAAGACGCACGCATCGCCTGGCAACGCTTGAAACAATTGCAACCTGCCCCGCAACGCAGGCTGATCTACGGGCACTCGCTGGGCGGCGCGGTCGCCGTGGACCTGGCCGCAGAACTGGGCCATGACGCCGAAAAGGACAATGCCCCGGTGCAAGCGCGCGGGCTGATCGTAGAGTCCACCTTCACCAATCTGGCAGACGTGGCCACCGCCCTCGCCAACACGTCACTGCCGGTGCGCTGGCTGCTGTCACAGAAGTTCGACTCGCTGGACAAGATCGCCGACATTCACATGCCCGTGCTGATCGTCCACGGCACCGAAGACCGTTACGTGCCCGCCCGCTTCAGCGAGCAACTGTTTGCCGCCGCGAAAGAGCCAAAGAAACTGATACTGGTGCCCGGCGGCACGCACAACAACAGCATGCAGATCGGCCAGCCCGCCTACAGCCGGGCGATCCGCTCACTGCTCGATACGCCCGCATCGCGCTCTCAGGCCAACAGGCAGAACAAGGGGCAAAAAGACGCCGGTTAGACAGCGCCAGGCACCAGACACCAGACAGTAATCTCGCTGTACCTCATTCAGGGACAGCGAAATGAATGCCATTGTCGAATACTCGAACGCCCAGCATCGCCTCGCGGTCATCCAGCTCTGGAAGACCGTCTTCAATGACACCGCACCGCATAACCGCCCGGACCTGTCGATCGACAAGAAACTGGCTGTCGAGGACCGGTTGTTTTTCGTCGCCACTGCCACTGATGACGACCTTGCCGACCGTGTAGTCGGGACCATTCTTGCCGGTTATGACGGGCACCGCGGCTGGCTGTACTCGGTTGCGGTCGATCCGCAACAGCGTGGCAAGGGCTTGGGCAGCGCGCTGGTGAAACACGCCGAACAGGCACTTGTTCATCTGGGCTGCGTAAAGATCAATCTGCAGATCCATACATTCAATGAAAGCGTGCAAGCTTTCTATCAAACGCTTGGGTATACGCCGGAGCCTATTATCAGCATGGGCAAGCGAATCGACACCAATGTCACGCCCACTGCTGACCCGGCTTGACCCTGCAAAGCGTACTGTTTCCAGACTGATACAAAAGCACATCAGTCATTCATCCGTTTACATGAGAATTACTATCAAATTACAATTATTGCTATTAACGTCATGACAGAGCATCTCCCTTGAGCACCTCCTCCAAACGCCCTCGCCGTCCCGGCCCTTTTCTGTTGTCTGCGCTGTCTCTGGCAATGTTCTCCAGCGGCGCAGTGCATGCGGCAGAAACCGCCACGCTGCCTGCCACGCAGGTTTCTGCCGCTGCCTCCGAAACCTCGGAGGGCTACAGCGCAAAAAGCACCAGCACCGCGAGCAAGAGCGATGTGCCGATCAAGGAAGAGGCGCAATCGGTCAATGTCGTCACGCCACAGACGATCGCCGATTACAACGTGCGCTCGCTGGACGACGCCATGAAGTTTGTCAGCGGCGTCAGTCAGGGCAATACACTGGGCAACACCAAGGACTCGGTAATCAAGCGCGGCTTCGGCAACAACGATGACGGCTCGATCCTGCGCGATGGCGTACGTTCGGTGGTGTCGAAGAATTTCGGCGCGACCACCGAGCGTGTCGAGGTGCTCAAAGGCCCTGCATCGCTGCTGTACGGGGCGATGGAACCGGGCGGCGTGATCAATGTGATCAGCAAACAGCCGCAGTACGTGCAAAGCACCACCCTCAGTGGCTCTGCCTACAGTGAAGGTGGCGGCAGCTTCAGCGTCGATACCACCGGCCCGCTGGGCGATTCCGGGCTGGCCTACCGGCTGGTGGCTGAACGTCAGAGCGAGGATTACTGGCGTAACTACGGCGTTGACCAGCACACGCTGATCGCGCCATCGCTGTCCTGGACCGGTGAGCGCGCCAGCCTGACCCTGGCCTACGAGTACAACGATTACATCAGCCCGTTCGACCGCGGCACTGTTTTCACCGGCGGCCACCCGGCAAACATCAGCTATGACAAGCGTCTCGACGAGAAGTGGTCAAACACGGTCGGCATCAGCGAAACCGCAACCGCACGTTTCGAATATCAGCTCAGCGACGACTGGAAAACCCGCCTGACCTATGGCTGGAACAACGACCGCTACAGCCTCTCGATTGCCCAGCCCAGCACCCTGTCGAGCAGCGGCGTGTTGCGTCGTCAGGCCAACGGCGGTCACTACGATTACGAAACCCGTTACGCCAGCTGGGACTTCATCGGCAAACAGGACATTCTCGGCCAACAGCACGATCTGTTGATCGGCGCCGAGCAGGAAGACTCTGACAAGTATCGCGGCAAGACTTACCGCAACACGGCTCAGAACGGCTTCAATATCTTTTCGCCCGTTTACGGCAGCCTGGCCGAGCCCAGTGTCGTCAGCGCGGCGAACAGCAACTTGAGCAATCAGTTGACTTCGTCTTCGCTGTACCTCAAGGACAACTGGCACCTTAATGATCGCTGGATTCTCGTGCTTGGCGGCCGTTATCAGCACTATGACCAGTACATCAAACAAGGCCTTGGTGCCAGCCGCGTCACAAACCTGGACAAAAACGACGATGTGTTCCTGCCGATGGCCGGCCTGGTGTTCAAGGTCAATGACGACCTGTCGTTGTACGGCAACTACAGCCGTTCGTTCGTGCCCAATGATGACGTGAACGACGATGGCACGACCTTCGACCCGGAAGAAGGTCGCAGCTATGAAGTCGGCGCCAAATATGCCTTGGCACCCGAACTCAACGTCAACCTTGCAGTGTTCGATATCGAGAAGAAAAACGTCGTTACCCCGACCGGCGTTACTGGCGTCAGCGAAGCGGCGGGCAAGGTGGGCTCCCAAGGCGTAGAGCTGGACGTGACCGGCCGCATCGCCGAGCGTTGGGACATGATCGGCACTTACGCCTACACCCACACCGAAGTGCTTGATGACCCGAGCAACAAGGGCAATCGTTTGAGTCAGGCGCCGAAACATACCGCCAGCCTGTACCTCACCCACCACCTGCAGATCCCTTCGGACCTGGGCGACTGGCATGCCGGCGGCGGCGCGCGTTACGTTGGCGAGCGGGCTGGCGACGACGCCAACACCTTCTATATGAGCAGCTACACCGTAGCCGATGCGTTTCTGCGCTGGGACGTGCCGATGGCCGGGTATAAAACCCGCCTGCAATTGAACGTGGACAACCTGTTTGACAAGCAGTACTACCCGTCCAGCACCGGCAGCCAGTTGCAGGTCAACGTGGGCGAGCCGCGCACCGCACGCTTGAGCGCCAGCGTCACGTTTTAAATCGCCACGTTCTGCACCGCCAGGCTCTTGAAGGTAGCAGTGGAGCAAGCCCCACGGCTTGCTCCGCTTGATCCGTGAACAGTCAACCTATTAAATCAGAGCCTCATCCGGTAGAAGCTGATCAACGTTTCATTACGTTGAATGTATTCGATCTTGCCAATGAAGGCGCTTTTCTCCAGCCAGTCGTTAGGGCCAAGCGAAACCTGGAAACGTGGCGTGCACGTACACTGATAGTGGCCTTCGCTGATGGGCCACACGCCGCTCTGCAGTTCCTGCTGACCCCCTTCATCCATGAGCAGAACGCCTTTGCATTCGACGTTGATCAGTTCACCCAGTTGAGTGATCAGGGTGAAGCGGGTTTCCAGAAAGGCAAGCTCGGACGACAACTCGACAAGCACATTGCCACCACCGGAAAGCACCGAACCGCTGAAATATTCCGCCTGGAACTCACCGCCCAGAATAGCGCTGTTACTGCGCAGCCCGTCGCTGCATATGCCCATGAGGACAGGCACATCGGTTTTCAGAATGACGGTCAGCACTTTCTCAAGCACGGGTGCCGGTGCCGTATTTCCGCGAAAAGAGCGTTTGACGGGTTTATTGAAATCAATGATGTTCATAGACCTGTTCACTCCATCGTCGGATACATTTTAGGCAATGGATGCCGGGAGGCAGCTCATCGAGTTAGCAGAATTGAATACGGCATACATTCGTCGGCATTTATCTGGAACTGCTTTTCAAGTAAGCTCCACGAAGCCGGCTGAAATCGTACCGAACGGTTCAGTTCCAGTCTAGAGATTTTTTGCACATACTGCACTACCCGGTTCACTAAGGGATTGAGGATATAAATGAAGGTCCGTACTGAAGCTCGTCGCGAAGCCATCATTGATGCCGCAGCGAGCGTTTTCCTCGAAATGGGCTACGAACGCGCGTCGATGAATGAAGTCACCAAACGGATGGGTGGCTCCAAAGCAACGATCTACAGCTATTTCCCCTCCAAGGAAGAGCTGTTCATCGCCGTGGTCAACAGGCTCGCAATGGTCCATCTGGCCGAGGCGGTTTCGGAGCTGACGACCTACAACGGCGCTGACACGAACCCAGAGTTGAGAAAGCTGTTCACTCGTTTCGGCGAGCGGATGCTGATGGTGCTCATCAATGATGACAATGCGCTGGCCGTCTACCGCATGGTCGTCGCTGAATCCGGGCACTCCGCCATCGGCATGATGTTCTATGATTCCGGCCCTCGGGAATGCCTGCAGACGGTGACCGCATTGATGACGGCAGCCATGCAGCGCGGCCAGTTGCGCGAGACCGATCCGCATGTCGCAGCGCTGCAACTCACCTCGTTGCTGACGGCAGAAACCGACATCCGTCTTTACCAGCAGACACCCGCACGACTGAGTGCCGAGCAGATCAGCGCCATGGTCGAAAGAGCCGTCGATACGTTCATGCTGGGGATGGAAAAACGCTGATTGGATGCACTGCGGGCAGTTAATAGCGTCTCAGGGTGGCGGTCCCGAAGGTTACCGTTGCCAGCGTCCAGTCACGTTTACTTACAACTTGTGTGTAAAGCCTGATTTTTTCAGTCAGGCAGCGTGTCAAGAAAGTCCGAGGGAGGGCGATAGCTTCTTGCATCCATCGGAGAAATTACAATGATCCTGCGTAAACTCAATCTCGCCCCGCGTTCGGCTTTATGTTTCGGTATTTTCTGCCTGATGATTGTCGCATTGGGCGTGCTGGCTCTGCGTCAGGCAGCACTTCTCAACACCGCAGAGAAATTCATTGAGGAAAACGTGCTGCCGAGCGTGAAGCTGCTCGGCTCTCTGGACCGGGAATTTGTTGGCATCAGGGGCAATAACGCCCGCTTGCGCAACCCACTTGAGCCGCAGGATCGCAGGACCAAGGCGCTCAGCGACATTCAGCAATCACGCTCGCTGATTGCAGGCTTTTCGGACGCCCTCGGCAAGTTGATCGTGACCCCTCAAGGGCGTCAGGCATTCGACGAGCTCAACAAGGCCACCAGCGATTATCAGACTGCCCAGAATCATTACCTGGCTTCCGTTGCCGCCGGAAATCTCGAGGAGGCAGTCACCATCTCCAATGGCGAGATGAAAAGCGCCGCGGACCAGGTTGAAAACGCCCTCAAGAAACTCATCGGCATCAACGACAGCAAAGCAGAAAGAGCCGGTAATCAGGCCGATGCCGCCTACCAGCAAACCCTGTGGATGGTGGGTATTTTCATCGCTGTCGGCGTAGTCGCTACGTTGTTGCTCGCCTGGCTGTACACCCGCAGCCTGACCGGCCCGATCAATGAGTCGCTGAACATCGCGCAACGCATTGCTGCCAATGATCTGAGCAAGGACGTTCCACAGAGCGGCAGCGATGAAGCGGCCAAGCTGATTGCCGCCCTCGCCGCCATGCAAACCAACCTGCGTAGCGCCCTGACGCTGATTGGTGATTCCTCCACCCAGCTGGCCGCCACGTCGGAAGAAATGCATGCGGTGACTGAAGATGCCTCGCGGACCATTCAGCGCCAGAGCAACGAAATCGAGATGGCCGCTACCGCCGTCAATCAGATGAGCGCTGCGGTCGAGCAAGTGGCCAGCAACGCCGCATCGGCCTCCGAGGTGACGTCGCAATCCAGCACAGCGGCCATGGCCGGGCGCGCGCAGGTCGATGAAACGGTCACGGCCATCAACCTGATGGTCTCCAAAGTGCAGGTCACGTCCACCGAAGTGCAAGGTCTGGCGGTCATGGCCACCGACATCAGCAAGGTACTGGATGTGATTCGCGCCATCGCCGAGCAAACCAACCTGCTGGCACTCAACGCCGCCATTGAAGCAGCCCGCGCTGGCGAAGCCGGACGCGGTTTTGCGGTGGTCGCCGACGAAGTTCGTGCACTGGCGCACCGTACGCAGCAATCGACTCGTGAAATCGAACAGATGGTCGGTTCGATTCAGACCGGCACCGGCAACGCCGTCACCGCGATGGAGCAGACCAGCGTGCAGGCGCACAAGACTCTGGAAATGGCCAACGGCGCAGGCAAGGCACTGCTCGAAATCACTGAATCCATCAGTCAGATCAACGAGCGCAACCTGATGATCGCCACCGCCGCTGAAGAACAGGCTCAGGTGGCGCGTGAGGTGGACAGAAGCCTGGTCAGCATCCGTGACCTGTCCAGTCAGACGTCCGAGGGCTCGAACCAGACCGCCATCGCCACCGCTGAATTGTCGACACTGGCCGCAGGCCTGAACCGCCTCACCAAGCAGTTCCGCGTTTAAGCGTTTATTGCCGGGAAGCACGCTTCCCGGCATATCCCCCTTGTCGAATGGTCCAGCCTGATCTAAGTTGTACGACGACAGATGAACTAATCATCTGCATAGGTTCCGCCACATTCAATAATGACAAGAAAAGGGATGAAGATGAAAAAGCTGACACTGCTTATGGGCTTTCTGTGCCTGTTTACCGGCTACGTCGCGGCGGCAACGACAGACGAAGCCGACGTTACCAAAGCTGTAGACCAGTTGACGCAAGCCATGTTGCACAAGGACATTGCACAGCTCAACGCGCTGACGGCCGAGAACCTCACCTACGGGCATTCCAGCGGCACGATTCAAGACAAGAAAGCGTTTATTGCCGACCTCGAAACCGGTAAGAGCGCCTTCAACACCCTGCAGATGCTCAACCAGAAAATCACCCTGTCCGGCGACGTCGCGCTGGTGCGCAATCACTTCTCCGCAGAGGCAGTCAACAGCGGCAAGGTGGTGCCGACCGAAATCGAGAATTTCCAGATCTGGCAAAAGCAGAAGGGCCAGTGGTTGTTGATCGGCCGCCAGGCGTTTCGCTTCTAAACGTCGCACAAAAAGTCGCTGCGTTCGGCAATGCTGCGTTATTGCTGCGTGCCGAACATGGCTGTCCAGTAAATCCCCGCGTCACTTTTGGGGTCCATCGCGTAGGCGGCTCCCAGCTCGCGAAAACCGGGGCTCATCAGGTTGGCGCAGTGGCCCGGGCTGACCAGCCAGCCGTCCACCACCTTGCGGGCAGTGTCCTGGCCTGCGGCAATATTCTCACCGATCTGCTGGCCCACATAGCCGGCAAGCTCGGCCCTGTCACCCGGCGTGCGGCCGCCACGCCCCTTGTGGTCAAAGAAGTTCTGATTGGCCATTGCCTGCGAGTGGCCTTGCGCGGCCGTCCCCAATACCTGATTCCAGCTTAACGGTGTGGTGGCCGCGAAGGATTGCGAGCCACACTGACGCGCCTGGGTACGGGCGGTGTTGATCATCTCCAGAATTTTCTGACCTTCTGCCTGCCAGTCACCCAGACGTGATGCCACCAGCGAGCGCGCCAGCACGATGCGCCAGTCGCGCCCGTCCCGGCTGACGCCGATATCGACGAACTGCGGGTCCAGCACCACGCGGCAGAAACTTTCCTGCACCGCCTTCAAGGCCGACGCCGCATCTCGCGGTCCGGACAGGCTGATCGCCTGCACGGTGACCATCGGATAAGACGCACGGGTCAGCGACTGTTGCAGGTCCAGGTTGCCACTGGCGGGCAGCACCAGACGCGGGTCGGTGGTCAGCGGCGGCAGTTCCATGGACACCTGCTCGCCACAGCGCTGCGCCTGGCCACGGTAGGCGTTGAGGGATTCGATCAGTTGCGTCTCGTCGCCGGCCAGTGCCGCGCTGGCAAACAGTGCAGACGACAGCACGCCCAAAAGGAATAACGACACGCTCAGACGCGGCCGTCGCAGGACAGATGAAATAACAGACATGAAAAGTCTCTCTCGGGCTGAGTACGCCTATGATGCGCGATACCACCCGGTCGGGCGCAACGCCTTTTTCATGCCTGACCGGAATTTCCTGTTCTGTGACTGCCCGGTACGGCAAAGACGTGCGCCAGACGAGCGCTTTATCAGAGCTTGAAGTTGGCAACCAGCGAATTAAACGACGTGGCCAGACGCGACAATTCCTGACTCGACGCGCTGGTCTGGTTGGCACCGGCGGCGCTCTGGGTCGAAAGGTCCTGAATGTTGATCAGGTTGCGATCCACCTCACGCGCCACCTGGGCCTGCTCTTCGGACGCGGAGGCGATGACCAGGTTACGCTCGTTGATCGTGGCGACACCCAGGGTGATTTTTTCCAGCGCGGCACCGGCACGCAGGGCCAGTTCCTGAGTATTGGTGGCCAGCGACAGGCTTTTGCCCATCGCCGCTACAGCGCCGTCGGCACCGGACTGCACGGTGCTGATCATGCCTTCGATTTCCACAGTGGACGCCTGAGTGCGGTGCGCCAGCGCGCGAACCTCATCGGCTACCACCGCAAAACCGCGCCCTTGCTCACCGGCCCGTGCAGCTTCGATGGCGGCGTTGAGCGCCAGCAGGTTGGTCTGCTCGGCGATGCTGCGAATCACGTCGAGCACCTTGCTGATTTCCCGTACGTGCCCGGCCAACTCGGAAACGGCGCCGGTAGAGTCGGTGATCTCCTGCACCATGGTGGTGATGCCCTTGACCGTGTGATCAACCTGACCACGACCATCGACCGCATCATCGGTCGCAGCCTTCGACGCTTCGGAAGTCGATACCGCGTTGCGCGCCACTTCTTCAACGGCAGCTGTCATCTGGTTGACCGCCGTAGCAGCCTGCTGGATTTCGTCGTTCTGGCGCGTCAGCCCGCGAGTGCTTTCGTCAGTCACAGCGCTCAGCTCTTCGGCCGCCGATGCCAACTGATCAGCCGCACTGGCGATCTGCAGGATGGTGTGTTTCAGGCCGGACTGCATACCCGACAGCGCATCGAGCAATTGACCGGCTTCGTCGCCGCGGTCAGAAACAATCGGCTGGGTCAGGTCACCCCCGGCAATACGCTGCGCACTTGCCACTGCAACGGCCAGCGGACGGGTGATCATGCGGGTGATCATCACGCCGAGCATGATAGCGACCAGGAACGCGATCACTACACCAATTTTCAGCATCAGCACGGAGCTCTGCTTGAGTTCTTCGGCAGCGATGGCGCCTTCCTTGATCTGGCGATTGTTGGAGTCGATCATGGTCCGCATGTAGCCGCGAATCTTGACGAAACCGTCTGCGGAAAGAGCATTCAAGCGGATCCGGGCATTATCGTAATCGCCGGCTCGCATCAGTTCGACGACCTGCTGGGAGCCCGCAATATAGGCTGGCAGCATTTGCTCCATCTGGTCACCAGCAACACGTTCGTCATCTTCCAGCGGCGTCGCCCGGTAGATAGAAAACACTTTCTGGGCGCGAGCCAGGTCATCGCCCAGCGCCTGACGGACACGCTCCTTGTCGGACTCCGGCACACCACCGCTCTGCGCATCCAGCAGACGATACAGCCCACGGTTGTGTGCGGTAAGGCTGGTCAGCGTCTCATTGGTGTTGCCGACGGATACCAGATTGTTGGAAAAGGTCAGCTCCAGCGCGCTGGCCAGGCGGGTAACACCGGTCATGCCCAAGCCGCCGACCGCCAGCGTGATCAGTGCACAGAGGATGAACGCAGAGAGAAGCTTGGTCGAAAACTTGGACTGACGCAGGAAGTTCATAGGGCTTACCGGGGGCTGAATGGGGAATGACGTTGTGCCGAATGAATGACCAAACAGCAGTGATGTCATAATGACTTCACCCCATTTGGATCGTTCCACCGCCCCCACGCTTATTTGCCGGATGACTTTGACAAACAGCGCTTGTACAGCTATTACATCCCCTGTTTCAAACCTTGCCAGCACGACACGCCCACGGTCAGTGCAGACGAACGGTTGCTGAAGCCCCGTGCACTGAATCGCCATTCTCAAGATGTTGTTCGGCGAATGCCCTGGCCTCACGGGTCATCCGATCGAGGTGACGGTCGCGCTGTTTCTCGGCATCGACCATTGCCGTGTTGCCGTGCTGCTTGAGCAGGTAAGCGTGAATCTGCCGCACCTCCACGGAGCTGTAAATGGGCGCTATGTCCATGACCGCGAGCAGACCGTCAGTGCCGTGATCGCGGGTGTTCATGATCACCTGCGGGCCACGTGCACCCAGCACCTGAAAACCCATTTTCTGGAAATACGGCACTTTGGCGACCGTGCAGTACAGCTCTGCATGCGCATAGCGGCTGACCATTTTGTCCAGCATCAAGCGTGCAGTACCCTGACGACGGTGGCTCTCGAGCACTGCCATGTAGGCGACCGCGCAGGCCTGGGGGTCATCCTGTACGGGCAGGTACAGCAGAAAACCCAATACGGTTTCGGGGTCTTCATCGTCCAGAGCGACAATCAGCTCGACGGTCAGGCTTTGTGTGCCGTTCATGGCATTGAGATAGAGATGCACCTCATAGCCCACGCCGTACTGATAGAGGTTGTACAGCGGGTTGCCCGGTGCGATGGCAACCATGCTGATATCGGTCACGTAATCCACGACCATTTGCTGGATCTGACTGCGGATAAACTCCGGCGGCGGGGTGTGTAGCAGCATGACGGTGGGCATGGGACGACGGGCTCCAGAAATCAAAACGTTGCCGTTGAGGGCAGTCCCGGCATGATAGCGCGTCGAGCTATAGAGGAACGACACTGTCATCTTGCTGCCATTATTTTGGGTGGCCGTTATTTAACGCATCGACCTGACAAGAACAAGCCTGCTTAAAAGACATCAAATAGCCACTAACCGAGCATGAACTTTAATTGACTATTCAGTACGCTCGTTCCACATTCAATTGGCTTACTGGCAAACAGTCATCAGCCGACCAAGTTGATAATGATTACTATCCCGCCCATAAAAGCGGCCGCTGGCAGGCTTTTTATTTTTGCCGTCATATAAATAAAAATCATTTATATTCAATAAGTTATGCAACTAAAAGCCTTTTAAAGCAGAAAGACAATGCAATCTTAGCGTCGAGCCCGGCCGCCTTGAAATTCGGCCTCACACAGTTGTTAGAGTTCGGTTCCCGGGCGTGATAAGTATTTATCTCAATCAACCCCATACATTTTTTTAATCACCACCCTGCCCTCACGCGCATAAGATTCTTCGGCCTACTTAAAAAAATATGAGGGATTCAAAATGCCGTTATTAAACTGGTCCAGACACATGGTTCATTTAACAGCCATCGGCCTTATCAGCATTCCGGCTGCCTATGCAGCGGACACCCTGACCCGCGACAATGGCGCTGCGGTCGGCGACAACAAGAACTCTCAGACTGCAGGCGCCCAAGGGCCTGTCCTGCTGCAAGACGTGCAACTGCTGCAAAAGCTGCAACGCTTTGATCGCGAGCGTATCCCGGAGCGTGTGGTTCACGCACGCGGCACTGGCGTAAAAGGCGAATTCACAGCGTCCGCCGACATCAGCGACCTGAGCAAGGCGACCGTCTTCAAATCGGGTGAGAAAACCCCGGTATTCGTACGTTTTTCTTCCGTGGTGCACGGCAACCACTCGCCAGAAACCCTGCGCGACCCGCATGGCTTCGCCACCAAGTTCTACACCGCTGATGGCAACTGGGACCTGGTAGGCAACAACTTCCCGACGTTCTTCATCCGCGACGCCATCAAGTTCCCGGACATGGTGCATGCCTTCAAGCCTGACCCGCGTACCAACCTGGACAACGACTCGCGCCGCTTCGACTTCTTCTCGCATGTACCGGAAGCCACGCGCACGCTGACCCTGCTGTACTCCAACGAAGGCACACCGGCCGGCTATCGTTTCATGGACGGCAACGGCGTTCACGCCTACAAATTGGTCAACGCCAAAGGCGAAGTACACTACGTCAAGTTCCACTGGAAGACGCTGCAAGGCATCAAGAACCTCGACCCTAAAGAAGTCGCTCAGGTTCAGTCCAAGGACTACAGCCACCTGACCAACGACCTGGTCGGCGCCATCAAAAAGGGTGACTTCCCGAAATGGGACCTGTACATCCAGGTGCTGAAACCTGAAGACCTGGCCAAGTTCGACTTCGACCCGCTGGACGCCACCAAAATCTGGCCTGATGTACCAGAGAAGAAAATCGGCCAGATGGTCCTGAACAAGAACGTCGACAACTTCTTCCAGGAAACCGAGCAGGTCGCCATGGCACCCGCCAACCTGGTCCCTGGTATCGAGCCTTCCGAAGACCGTCTGCTGCAAGGTCGTGTGTTCTCCTATGCCGACACGCAAATGTATCGCCTGGGCGCCAACGGCCTGAGCCTGCCGGTCAACCAGCCAAAGGTTGCAATGAACAACGGCAATCAGGATGGCGCGATGAACAGCGGCAACACCACCAGCGGCGTGAACTACGAGCCGAGCCGTCTGGAACCGCGTCCTGCCGATGAAAAAGCGCGTTACAGCGAGCTGCCGATCAGCGGTACTACCCAGCAGGCGAAGATCACGCGTGAGCAGAACTTCAAGCAGGCGGGTGATCTGTATCGCTCTTACAACGCGAAAGAGCAGACCGACCTGGTGCAGAGCTTCGGTGAATCGCTGGCCGACACTGACGCCGAAAGCAAAAACATCATGCTGTCGTTCCTCTACAAGGCAGACCCCACCTATGGCACTCGGGTCACCGAAGCGGCCAAAGGCGATCTGGCCAAGGTCAAGTCACTGGCTGCCAGCCTGAAAGACTGATGATCTGCTGTCCCGCCCTGACGTTATCCCACGTCAGGGCGGGCCTGGTCTGGAGAATGCCCATGAAAAATCTTATCTACGGTCTGCTGCTGTCTGGCGCCATGGCCAACGCCGCAGAGCCTGCCGCCACGCCTGATCTGACCGCCGAACAGACTGCCAGCCAACTGCGCACACTGTTTTTCGACGCGTCCCGTGAAGGCAACAATCCAATGCTCGATACCTTCATCGAGGCCCATTACGACCTCAATGTTCGTGACGAACAAGGCTATACCGGCCTGATTCTGGCGGCCTACCACGGTCATCAGGACTCAGTCACCCGGTTGATCGACGCAGGCGCAGACCCTTGCGCGAAAGACAATCGCGGCAACACGGCACTGATGGGGGCGATTTTCAAAGGTGAACTGAGCATCGCCAAACAATTGGTAAAAGCCGACTGCGGCCCCGACCTGACCAACAACGCAGGGCAGACGGCAGCCATGTACGCAGCCCTGTTCAAACGCACTGAGGTGCTCAAGGCGTTGACCGACAAAGGCGCCGACCTGAGCATCCGCGACAGCATGGGCAATGACGTGCAGGGTTTGTCCAAGGGTGAGTTTCAGGCGCTGCCAACCCGCTGACAGCGGTCCGATTCAGTCGTCGCGCTCGATCATTTCGTAAATGCGGCTGGCGAACGCCTCCATGGTAAACGGCTTGGTCAACACCCACATGCCCGGATCCAGATGGCCATTGCCAATTATCGCGTTCTCGGCATAACCCGTGATGAACAGCACCTTGAGGTCGGGCCGGATGATTCGTGACGCATCGGCCAGCTGTCGACCATTCATGCCACCCGGCAATCCGACATCGGTCACCAGCAAATCAATCCTCGCATCCGACTCCAGAACCCGGAGTGCTGATGCGCCCTCTCCCGCCTCGATGGGGATGTAACCCTGGTCTTCAAGGACTTCGGCAACCAGCATACGAATGGTCGGTTCGTCATCAACGATCATTATCGTGCGCTCGGTCTGCACCGGCGGTGAAACGCCTGTGCCGACGGCCTCGATTTCCTCAGGGGCTCCAAGGTAATGGCGCGGCATATACAGGCACATGTTCGTTCCCTGATCCGGCTCAGAGTAGATACGCACCTGCCCGCCGGACTGACGCACGAAGCCGTACACCATCGACAACCCCAGGCCTGTGCCCTGCCCCAATGGCTTGGTGGTGAAAAACGGGTCGAACGCCCGATTGATGACCTCCGGCGACATGCCGGTACCGGTATCGCTGACACACAGCGACAGGTATTGCCCTGGCGACAGGTCACGGGTCTGTGAGCCGCGCTCGTCAATCCACCGGTTGGCCGTCTCGATCGTGATCCGCCCGCCTCGCGGCATGGCGTCCCGGGCATTGATGCACAGGTTCAACAGGGCGTTTTCAAGTTGCGGCGCATCAATGAACGTTGACCACAAGCCGACCGACGTCACGACTTCCACGGTGATGTGTGGCCCGACCGTGCGCCGGATCAGCTCTTCCATGCCGATCACCAGCCGATTGATATCGACCGGCTTGGGGTCCAGCGTCTGTCGCCGCGAAAACGCCAGCAGGCGGTGAGTCAGCGAAGCGGCACGCTTGGAGGCATCTTGCGCAGCCGCCACGTAACGGTCTATTTCAGTGAAACGCCCCTGGCTCAGGCGCGTCTTGAGCAGTTCCAGCGAGCCGGTGATGCCGGTCAGCAGGTTATTGAAGTCGTGGGCGATACCGCCCGTCAACTGGCCGACAGCCTCCATCTTCTGCGACTGACGCAAGGCTTCTTCGGCCTGGGTCAGACGCTCCTGCTCGCGCCGTCGCTCGCTGACATCATACGCGAACAGATAAGCGCCAATGGCCTGCCCATCTGCATTGCGCAAGGTGCTGTAGCGTATTTCAAAATGGCGGGCCGGGTCATTTGAATCACTGAAGCTGACGCTTTCGGCAAACTCCTCGCCCGACAACGCACGCGTCCAGCGCTCCTTGAGGCCAGCCTTGCTGAGCGGGCGGTCATCCAGCAAATCGAGCATGTTGTCACCCACTTGCGGCCGGATGCCAAACAGGCGCTCGAACTCGCGCAGTGCAGAGCCATTGATGGCCATCCAGCGGTAGTCGGAGTCGATAACATGGATGAACGCACTGGTGCCATTGACCACATCGGCCAGCACATTGCGTTCGGCAACCGCCTCGACGATACGCGCTTCCAGCGTTTCATTGAGCTGCTGCAGTGCACGCTCGGCACGCTTGCGCTCGGTGATATCCTGAAACAGCACCGCGACCTGATTGCGACTCGCAGGCTCGATGCGAAAAGCGGTCAGCGCAAGGTAACGCCCGGTCGCCACCAGCTCGCGCTCGAAACGCACCGGCTTGCCGGTACGCAGCACCTCGCCATAGAACTCCACCCAGCCATCGGCCTCTTCGCGAACCATTTCGCGCAGCTTCTTGCCGACCACATCGGGAATACCGGCGTGGTACTCGTAAGCCGGGTTGGCCTCGATATGAATGTAATCGCTCAGCGGGCCATGCGGTCCGTCGAAGAACTCGATGATGCAAAAACCCTCATCCATCGAGTTGAACAGAAAACGGTAACGTTCCTGAGACTGCGCCAAGGCGTACTGGGCTTCCCGGCCACCGACACTCAGACTCGCTTTAAGGGAGGCGTTTTCCTGCTCCAGAGCGGCTAATCGGCTCTGAATATCTTGTAAATCGGTCGGGGTCACGGCGGCTGCACCTGCGGCATGGTTAGCGCCGCGTTCCCATCAGGCAGGGCGGCACGAGCACGCTACGAGAAAAACCGTCCGCTTGCAAAAATAATGGCGTTTTGAATACAGTTTTCGCTGCTTTTATGAAAAAACCGTGCAGCACGTCAGATTCCGGTGGGTACGCTCGCCATTCAGGCAGATGACAACCGCAACCATTCATCCACAACCTGCCCCATGTTTTTGGGCTCGCCATTGTTAATCCAGGCCATGAACGGCCGATCAAACCTGAACGAGGGGCCACACTGCCCGGTCATGAAGCGCCGCACGTTCTGTGTGTTTCGATAGTGATCATTCACCGGCGTGTCTCGCGTGATGAGGTCAGAATGCCAATCGAAGGCCATGCCCGGTTCCTTTGCTGTCGGTGTGCGGAGGCTATTTATAGCTGATTTTGTTGCAGTCGCGAGGGTGGGTGGGTGAGGCTGTTTGATCAGCGCGACCTGATTTGATCTGTATCCGTTTTGCTTCCCGGCCGGGTGTCGAGGTTGCCATTTGCATCGATATAAATTCGTGTACCCAAAAGCGTTGGAGTGATTTCGATGCAGCGCGGGCCGGTCGTACCGCCTCGCCACTCAAACCTCATAAAGAAATGCTCATCTGGAAAAATATCTCCCCAGTCAGAAGTCCCACCCCAGGATGCATATCAGACCTGTAAATTCGTCCATTGGTGTCCCAGATCACTCCGATAGACTGCCTGCACCTGAATAAAAAACGGTAGCATCAGGCGTTATGGCGATCAAAAACAACACCGGCGAGATCACAAGCAACATTGCCTTTACCGCTCTGAACCCGTAACCCGAACACCTGTACAATCATCACCTCAATCAAATCCACAAAAACCGTGCGATGGAACATTTAATTAGTAGCTGGCAAGCTCGTTCATACGGTCTGGATGATTACAGAGCGGCGATTCTAAGCGCGTAGGTCGTGGTGGTGCTGATACGCCAGACGTATCAACCACCGCCCCCGCCGCCTCAGCCTTCCCCGCAAGCTGCGGATCAGCCAGCAACGCCTCAAGCCGCTGCTCGTCCAGCGTGCCGTCTGGTTGCAGAATGCCAAGACGGGAGAAGTCGATCACGCGGTTGGCCGCAGCACCGCCGAATGTGAAACCGCCTCCCACGTCCTGACTGCCGGTGACAAGCATGCCGCCGTGACTGGTCGGGCTGCCGAGGTGGGCCATGGGCCGGCCATTGACCATGATCGATGGAAAGCCTGCGACTATCACTGCTCCGCAGGCGCAGATGTCGCCGACTCTTGCTGCGCACAGGGCGTTGATCAGGACATCATCTGACGCCGTAATAATCGGCGTGATGCCGTGGCCCGGAAGCGGACAGGCATGCTGGTCGCCGAACCGTGCAGAGGAAATCATGTGGGCACCCTGGAGTCGTCACGCAATAGCGGCCTGCGGCCGTGGGGTGACGAAACTAAAGGAGATGCCCACTCTGGTCTGTCAGACCATTCCGAGTTTTATCGAGGAAATCGTACGAATGTTGTGGTGAACCCGCCTCACTCTCCCGCAAACGGCACCAGCGAATCCAGCAACCATGCCCCCGCCGGCCCAAGGCTGCGCTCGAACGACCAGATGATGTCCACCGCCGAACGACGCGGCCATCCCGCGACTTTCAGTTCCTTGAGCAACCCGCCGGAATAGCGCGACACCAGCCAGCGCGGCAAGGCCGACCAGCCGAAACCGAACGCCGCCATGTCCATCAGCAGCAGGTAATTGGGCGCTGACCAGTGACGGTGGCCGCTGGTGGGCAGGTCGTCGGTGGGGATGCTGCGCTCGACCAGTGTGTTGAGGCGCAAGGCGCGGTAGCGCGCCAGTTGCTGATAATCGACCCGCTCCAGCGCGGCCAGCGGATGTTTGTGCGACACGAACAGACCAAAATCAGCGCTTTCGTCGATGGTCGCGTGGCCGATTTCCGGTGGGTAGCTCGCTTGCGCCGACAGCAGTCCCAGAGATGCCCGACCCGATTGCACCAGGCTGATCGCATCGCCATGCTCGGCAAACACACATTCCATTTCCAGCTCGGGGAAGCGCTGATCCAGTTCAGTCATCAGCCGCTCGAAATCCGCAAACTGGTTGGCATCGGACAGCACCAGCGTCAACCGTGGCTCAACGCCCGCTGCCAGTCGCGCGGCAGCACGGCGCAGCCGGTCCGAGGCGCACAGCAGGTCATCGACGCGGCCAAGCATGACCCGCCCCGCTTCGGTCAGCACCGGCTGCCTTGACGAGCGATCAAACAACTCCAGCCCCAGGTCGATTTCCAGCCGGGCAATCGCCTCACTGATGGTCGATTGGCTCTTGCCCAGACGCCGGGCAGCGGCGCTGAACGAACCCAGTGCGGCGATCTGAACAAAAGCTTCCAGGGCTTCAGGTGAATAACTCATGGCCATCTCTTATCGGTTTTACCGATGGTAATGATTTTCAGATTAACGTAAACACCGATGATAATGCGGCCATGAACGAGCAAAAGGACAGCCTGAACATGACTCACAGCAAACAGCACACACGTCAGCACCCACCTGAAGTGCATAAAACTATCCGCGAACGCGCGCTGCACGCCACCCTGTTCGAGGTCGGCGGCGTGATTCTGGTCGCGCCGCTGCTGGCCTGGATCATGGACCACTCGCTGGCCATGATGGGCATCATGACGGTGATGATTTCCACCGTCGCCATGCTCTGGAACATGGTCTACAACGCCCTGTTCGACCGGCTGCGGAGCCGACTCGGATTTGCCATGACGGCCATGACCCGCATCCTCCACGCCATCGGTTTCGAGGCAGGGCTTATTCTGGCAGTTGTGCCACTGGCCGCCTGGTGGCTGTCGATCAGGCTGATGCAGGCATTCTGGCTGGACATCGGTCTGCTGATAATGTTTCTGCCTTACACCATGCTGTTCAACTGGGCCTACGACACCCTGCGCGAACGGCTGGTCCAACGGCGTATGGCGAGATGTGAGGTGCTTTGAGTGTTCGGGTTTGCACGGGCGCTAACGAGCCTGCACTGTTAGTATGTGCGAACTTCGTTCAGCCAGAAGAGACCTATGAACCTGACCAGGCTTTGCCTTAAGAACTACCGTCGCTTTGCAGAGTTCGATATCGAATTCGATCCCCAATTGACGGTAATTTCCGCACGCAATGGGCAAGGCAAGACGTCGGTTCTTGAAGCCATTGTTGCGGCTCTAGGCCCCTTCGTCGGCTCGTTCGATCAGGGAATGTCCAGGCACATCGAGCGCACTGATGCCCGTTATGCGCGGGTAGGCGAAGGTTTTGAAAGCGAGCAGCAATTTCCCGTGATCATCAGCGCAGAAATGTCCAACCCTGCGAAGCGTTGGCAACGAGCACTTAACGGTCCCAAAAGCCGTACAACCACCAAAGAAGCCGAGCCGCTGGCGGCGTGGGGAAAAGAACTTCAGTTACTGCTGCGCAGCGATTCGGCAATTTCACTGCCGGTTGTGCGCTATTACAGTTCACGGCGCCTCTGGGTCAGTCACAAAAACGTCTCCAGCAAAGCGATCCTGACCGAGAGTCGCACGGCAGGCTACGAAGATTGTCTGTCCGCGTTCTCTACTTATGTGCAGTTACAGGAGTGGATGAGGAAGGCGACTCTGGCCGTCATTCAGCAAAAACAGCAGGTCGGTTACGAGCATTCAAATCTTGAGCCACGTTTGCAGGGCATCAGAAATGCGGTGAACGAGGTGATGGCGGAGGAAGGCTGGAGCGACTTCCATTACAGCCTGACGTATGAAGAGTTGTCCATATCTCATGCCGACCACTCCGCACTTCCACTGGGCCTGCTCAGTGACGGTGTGCGCGCCATGATTACGCTGGTCGCTGATCTGGCATTGCGTTGCTCTCGCCTGAATGGCCACCTCAAGGAACAGGCATCGCTAAAGACGACAGGCATCGTATTGATCGATGAAGTAGATCTGCACTTGCATCCGGCCTGGCAACAACGTGTGGTTGCCAGCCTTCGTAAAGCGTTCCCGAACATCCAGTTCATTGTCAGCACGCACAGCCCGCAGGTACTCTCGACGGTAAAACGTGAATGTATACGCATGGTATTTCAGGACGCCGATGAAAACTGGCAAACTGCATGCCCGCCACAGGAGGTCAAAGGCGTTGAAAGCGCCATTGCGCTCAACGACATCATGGGCGTGAACCCCATTCCTCCGGTAGCTGAAGCACTTTGGATAGCCGAATACACCGCAAAAATCGAAAATGGCCCCCATGAAGATCACAACGGCCTGGCTCTGCGCAAAAAGCTTCTCGATTTTTATGGAGCACAGCATCAGGTGATTCTGGACGCTGACAGGCTGATCCGTTTTCAGACGTTCAAATTGCAAAAACACTCGAACACCAAGGGCTGACCGTCGTGCTCAAACTGGATCGCACCTCTGTGGATGCTCCTCCCTGCCTCGCCGACTACAATCATCCGACCCATGAGTGATCAGACTTTCGCGGGACCTGCAAGAAACAGCTGCGCTTTGCGCTCGTACAGCTACAAGGTATCGACGGTGTCACTACAGAAGACGCCGCCGAGTACGGCGTGCGATGTGCTTATTGCGAGGGGGCCATTTTTCATGAAGGCCATATCGAGCATTTTCGGCGCAAGAATCCGGATCACTTTCCGGAACTGACATTTGCCTGGAGCAACCTTTTTCTCGCCTGTGGCAGTACCCAACATTGCGGCCACCACAAGGATCGACGCTCGGCTCCTGCCTACGACCCAGGCCTTCTCGTCAAACCCGACGAACATGATCCTGAGCATTACCTGTATTTCCATTCTTCTGGAAAGGTGCTCGCCCGTAACAACCTGAGTGATCACGAAAATAGCTGCGCCACCGAGACCATTCGCGTGTTTGGTCTCGACAATCCAGCGCTTGAGGGCGCTCGGGCAAACGCAGTGCGCAGCTACCGCAAGATGCACGATGCGGATCTGTCCGAGATCGCTTCGTGGTCAGACGCTGAGCGTGACGCGTATTTCCGGGGGGAGATCGAAGCCACCCGCTGGCTCCCCTACGCTACGACGATCAGACACTTCTTGCAGAAGTGATGGCGATTTCCCACATCCTGCCCGCCTTTCTCACTGGATTACCCGCCCCTCTGCATAGCACACTGTGCGCCCCTGACCACGGCAAGGACCCGAGCTCATGACAACCGAAATACTCAAACTGGCCGCGTTCAGCGATGGCGATCAAGGCGGTAATCCGGCGGGTGTATGGCTGGGTGCCTCGCTGCCTGATGAGGTACGCATGCAGCAGATCGCGGCCGACGTCGGCTTTTCCGAAACTGTGTTCGCCGCCCCTCTCGAAAACGGCTGGCGGGTGCGTTATTTCTCGCCACTGGCCGAAGTGCCGTTCTGCGGTCATGCCACCATTGCGCTGGGTGCCGCCCTGGCGGCGCAGAAAGGCGATGGTGTGTTCGATCTGACCCTCAATCAGACACAGATCACGGTCGAGGGGCATGCTCAGGGTTCGCTGACGTCGGCTGCGCTGCAATCGCCGCCCACGTTCAGCAAACCGGTCAGCGCGCAGTTGCTGGAAGAAGCGCTGACGCTGTTCGGCTATACGCACAGCGATCTGGATGAGCGCATCCCGCCAGCGCATATAAACGGCGGTGCCGGGCATCTGATTCTGGCGCTGAACAGTCGCGCAGCGCTCAAGGCCATGCATTACGACCAACAGGCCGGGCGCGAGTTGATGGTGCGTGAGGGCTGGGCAACGATTCTGCTGGCCTGGGCAGAAACCGATCAGATGTTTCATACCCGCAACCCGTTTGCGTTCGGTGGCGTGTACGAAGATCCGGCCACGGGTGCGGCCACGGCAGCGCTGGGCGGTTATCTGCGTGACATCGGCTGGCCGCACGGCGGGCTGATCGACATCCTGCAAGGCGACGACATGGGCAGCCCGTCGCGTCTGCGCGCCGAGATCCCTGAGCAGATCGGCAGTTCAATCCGGGTTTCAGGAATGGCGCGCAAGTTGTAGCGGCATTCAGGTGCGCAGCTTGCTGCCACCGATTGCAACGCCCAGCAGCATGACGGCAACGATCATGAACGCCAGCTCAAGGCTACTGACGTGAGCGATAAAGCCAATCGCCGCAGGACCGATCAGAATCCCGGCATAGCCCACTGTGGTAATCGCCGGGATGGCCACACTTTGCGGCATGGTTTTCTGCCGACCGACTGCGCTGTAACACACCGGCACGATATTCGAACAGCCTGCGCCCACCAGCGCATAGCCCAGCAATGCCGCCTGCCAGACCGGAATCAAGGTCGCCACTGCCAACCCGCCCGCCGCACACAGCCCGCCCAGAATGATCACCCGATTGGAGCCGACCCGTCGGACAATGGCATCACCGAACAGCCGCCCCAGGGTCATGGTCACCGCGAACACCGCGTAGCCCAGCCCGGCATAAGAGGCTTCGACGCCGCGCAATGAGGTCAGGAACACTGCGCTCCAGTCGAGCATCGCGCCTTCGGCCAGAAACACGGTAAAACACAGCAGGCCGATAAACAGCACTACGCCACGCGGGACCGCAAAAGCAGGCCCGTCCGACGGGCTGCCGTAGGGCAACAGGTTCGGCGCCGCCTTGGCCAACGCCACAAGGGTCAGCACGACCACCACCAGCATCGAATAAAACGGCGAAATGCCGAGACTGAGCAGGCCGGCAACCCCGGCAGCACCCACAATACCGCCAAGACTGAACAGGCCGTGAAACCCCGACATCATGGTCTTGCCGCTGTTGCGCTCGACAATCACCGCCTGGACGTTGGCCGTGCAATCCACCCCACCCATGCTTGCGCCGAACACAAACAGTGTGGCGATCAGCAGCGGCAGACTGGATATCGTCGCCAGCAACGGCAGGCACAGACAGATCAGCAGCGTCGAACAGACCAGCAATCGCCGACAACCGAATCGCGCAGCCAATGCGCCTGCCAAGGGCATGGAAAGAATCGAGCCGACGCCAAGACATAGCAACAACAGACCCAGCGTGCCCTCATCAAGGCCCATGCGCTGCTTGACGTACGGCACCAGTGGCGCCCACGACGCCACGCTGAAACCGGCAATGAAAAACGCGATACGCGTCGAAGATTGTTCCGCCCCAGCCTTGGCGTCCTGGGCTGCGGTGCTGAAAGAGGTCATGCATGCTCCTTTTGATTGCCGGACAGAATCGCACCAGCCAGCGCGACAGCCTAACAAAGCTGATCGATTAACCAAATGTCTGACGCGCTGAAATGGAGCGCGTTCCATTGCTGCTATCAACGTTCGCCTTTACTCACCCAGCCGTTATAACGAGCGGCCGGCCCTCGGATAATAGGTCCCGAAGTGAAGCTTTTCCCGCGCTGGCACACTAGACTGACCGCCGCTCGCACCACGCAGGTGCGCAATCCTGCTACTTAAAACTTCCAGAGAGGCGGTTGTGTTCAAAGGTGTCGTGCTGTCGGTTCTGGCTTCCGTGCTGTTCGGGGTCATGTATTTCTATACCTCGCTGATGAAGCCTCTCGACGGCGAAGAGATTTTCGGCTGGCGCATGCTGCTGACGGTGCCGTGCGCCACGCTGTTCATGCTGGTCAGCGGGGACTGGCGGCGAGTCCGTGACCTGGCGGCGCGACTCTGGCAGCAACCGTTGCTGATTTTCGGGCTGTTGCTGTCGTCGATGTTGCTCGGCGCGCAGCTGCTGATCTTTATGTGGGCACCGCTGCACGGGCGCAGCCTGGAAGTGTCGCTGGGTTATTTTCTGCTGCCGCTGAGCATGATCTTCACCGGCCGGGTGGTGTACGGCGAGCACCTGTCGTACCTGCAAAAGGTTGCAGCGGCGTTTGCCATGATCGGCGTCGGTCATGAACTGTGGCGGCTGGGCAGCTTTTCCTGGGAAACCCTGCTGGTCGCGGGCGGCTATCCGCTCTACTTCGTGCTGCGCCGCAAACTCAAGACCGATCACCTCGGCGGCCTGTGGTTTGACATGCTGTTGATGCTGCCCATCGGCTTGTGGTTCATCAGCAACGGCCACCCGCACGCCATTCAGCAGGCACCGCTGCTGTACCTGCTGATTCCGCTGCTCGGGGTGATCAGCGCCTCGGCGCTGGTCAGTTACATCGTCGCCAGCCGCTTGCTGCCGTTCAGCCTGTTCGGGCTGCTCAGTTACGTCGAGCCGATCCTGCTGGTCGGCGTTGCCCTGCTGCTGGGCGAAAGCATCGGTCGTGATGAATGGCTGACTTACCTGCCGATCTGGCTGGCGGTCGTGGTGCTGATGATCGAAGGCGCCAAGCACATGCTGGCCCAGCGCCGCCGGGATGCGGCCTGAGCATCACAACTCGGTGAAGCGCTCCAGTTGCATTTCCTGTAGCCGGCTCAGCGTGCGGCGGAAGGCAAATGACAGATAACCCTGGGTATAGAGCTCGTCCATCGGCACTGGCGCTTCTACATACAGTGGAATGCGCCGGTCGTAGCACTCATCTACCAGGGCAATGAAACGCCGCACGCCATCGTCGTTGGGCGACAGTTGCGGCAGTTCACGATCTCCCGCCGTGACCTGCTCCACACCATCCTCGGTGCCACGGGCAATCTTCGCCTCGCGCTGCACAGCGCCCAGAACCGGCACTTCGCTGAGCAGGATCACCGAAAATCGATCGCACAGCGCGATAAAGTCCATCGCCGCCAGCGGCTGCTCACACAGGTCGCGATAGCGGCACCACACCGCCGTGTCGGAATGCTCAACCACGTTGATGCTGCGATAACCCAGCATGACCTGCGAGTCGTGCACCGGCTGGCCGGCACTCAGGGCTTCGAATATCCCCTGCAAGGCACTCGGCTGACCCGCTTGGGCCACCCAATAGCGCTGGTGCAACTGGCCGGGGTGCAGGCGATGGTCTTCACCGCCGTCCACCGCCACAACCTTCATGTATTTCTGGATAGCCGCAACGGCGGGCAGGAAGCGCTCGCGGTTGTGGCCGTGGCTGTACAACTGGTCCGGTGGCTGGTTGGAGGTGCACACCAGCACCACGCCCTGCTCGAACATCACTTGCAACAGACCGCCGAGGATCACCGCATCACCGATGTCGGTCACGAACAGTTCGTCGAAACACATCACCCGCACGTCCCGCGCCAGCTCTTTGGCGACCACGGTCAGCGGTTGGGGCGTGCCCATCAGTTCGAACATGCGCTTGTGGACCCAGCGCATGAAGTGATGAAAATGCTGACGCCTTGCCGGCACATTGAGGCTTTCGAAAAAACGGTCCATCAGCCAGGTCTTGCCGCGCCCTACCGGGCCCCACAGGTACACGCCCTGCGCCTGACCGCGAGATTCGGTCAGCGTCAGGTAACACGCCTGCAGCTGCTGCACGGCCTGCAACTGCGCCTGATCGGGCTGAAAACCACGCTGGACCGCACGTTCATAAGCATCCAGCGGAGAGACGGCATCCATCAGGCACACACCTTCGGTTCAGGAAATGACAGTCAGCCTACACAAGACAGGGCCTGGGCACACGGCTCAAGCGTGCTGCACGCCCGCGCGCTTGAGCAGACGCTTGCACCGCTCGGACAAGTGCACCACACGCAAATGCTTGCCCGCCTTGGCGTAGCGCTCACGCAAGGTTTTCAGCGCAGCAATCGCCGAGTAATCGACAAAGCTCAGGTGGCGACAGTCCAGTGTCACTTGCGCAGGGTCTTCAGCGGGGTTGAACTGGTCAAGAAAAGGCGTGGTCGAGGCGAAGAACAGCGTGCCGTGCAGGTGGTAGATCTTGCTGCCGTCTGCCTCGTCATGGCTGTCGGCGTACAGCTCGCGGGCCTGCTGCCAAGCGAAGTTGATGGCGGCGATGATGATGCCGAACACCACGGCGGTGGCCAGATCGGTCAGCACCGTGACCACCGTCACCGCGATGATCGCCAGCACGTCGTTGACCGGCACCTTGCGCAACACGCGCAGCGATGCCCAGGCGAAGGTCTGCTGCGCGACCACAAACATCACACCCACCAGCGCTGCCAGCGGGATGCGCTCGATCAGCGGCGACAGAAACAGCACGAACATCAGAATCATTAAGCCCGCGACCACGCCGGAAACCCGACCGCGCCCGCCAGAACTGAGGTTGATGACCGTCTGGCCGATCATCGCGCAGCCGCCCATGCCACCGAAAGCACTGGACACCATGTTGGCAGCGCCCAGCGCCACACACTCGCGGTCCGGGTAGCCACGTGTTTCAGTGATCTCGTCGGTGAGGTTCAGGGTCAGCAGGGTTTCCAGCAGGCCGACCAGCGCCATCAGGATGGCGTACGGCGCAATGATACGCAGGGTGTCGAGGTTCCACGGGATGTCCGGCAAGGCAAATAACGGCAGGCCACCAGCGATGTGCGCCATGTCGCCCAGGGTGCGGGTCGGCAGGCCGAGCAGGTAAACCGCCAGTCCGACACTGAGGATCGCCACCAGCGCCGGTGGTGCAACGCGGGTAATGCGCGGCAGCAGATAAACGATTGCCATGGTCAGCGCCACCAGGCCGAGCATCACGTACAGCGGCGTACCGCTGAGCCACGACTCGCCGACCTTGAAATGCTCCAGTTGCGCCATCGCAATCACGATGGCCAGGCCATTGACGAAGCCGAGCATCACCGAATACGGCACCAGTCGCACCAGCTTGCCTAACCGCAGCAACCCGAACATAATCATGATCAAGCCGCCAAGCAGCACGGTCGCCAGCAGGTACTGCACGCCCTGCTGCACCACCAGCGCCACGATCACCACCGCCATCGAGCCGGCCGCACCCGAAACCATGCCCGGACGCCCGCCGAACAATGCGGTCAGCGTGCAAATGATGAACGCACCGTAAAGCCCCATCAGCGGGTTGAGATGGGCAACGAGAGCAAAGGCAATGCACTCGGGCACCAACGCGAAGGATGTGGTGAGCCCGGCCAGGACTTCGGCACGCATACGGATCGTTTTCATGGTTTACCTGAGCGGCGTTCCGTGGAGGAAGCGCAAAAAAGTGGGCATATTACGCAAACCTTTGACGACCGACCACCGCAGCAGGCCCCTGATGCAAGCCCGCTGATGATCGGCACACCCTCAAAACAACCAGGAATTACCCATGCAATGGAATGGAACGCTGTTCTGCACAGGACTTCTGTTGGTCAGTTCAGTCGCTTTTGCCGACAACAACTCTGCTGCCCTTGATACGTTGGTGCAGACAGAAGCGCGCAAGGTGATGCAGGAAAACAACATCGCGGGCCTGTCCATCGCCATCACCCGTCACGGTAAGCAACAGTTCTACAATTATGGTGTTGCCTCAAAGGCCACGGGCCAGCCGGTGTCTAGCGATACGCTGTTCGAACTCGGCTCGATCAGCAAAACCTTCACCGCCACGCTGGCCACCTGGGCGCAAGCCAACGGGCAATTGTCACTGACGCAAAGCATCGACACTTACATGCCGCAATTGCGCGACACGCGCCTGGGCAAAATACCGGTGTTCCATCTGGGCACGCACACGGCGGGTGGCTTTCCGATTCAGGTGCCAGAGAACGTGCAAAATACTCGGCAACTGATGGACTATTTCAAGGCCTGGCAGCCCGACTACCTGCCCGGCACCCATCGCACCTATGCCAACCCCAGTATTGGCCTGCTGGGAGTGATCGCCGCGCGCAGCATGAACATGCCATTTCAAGAGGCGATGCAACAACGCCTGTTCCCGGCACTGGGCCTGAACAGCACCTACGTCAGCGTGCCCGACGACAAACAGGTGCTTTACGCGCAGGGCTATAACAAGCTCGACGAACCGGTCAGGGTCAGCCCCGGCATACTGGCCGCCGAAGCCTACGGTGTGAAATCCAGCAGCCGCGACCTGATCCGTTTTGTCGAAGCCAACATCGGCCTCGGCCAGCACGACGCCCCCCTGCAACGCGCGCTCAGCGACACGCGGATCGGCTATTTCAAGGTTGGCGGCATGACTCAGGACCTGGTCTGGGAGCAGTACCCGACGCCGATTCGTCTGGACATGCTGCTTGCGGGCAATGCCAGCGCAATGCTGAACACGCAGAAAGCCGAAGCTATCGAAGCGCCGCTGGCAGAGCAGCCCACCGCCTGGGTCAACAAGACCGGCTCAACCAACGGTTTTGGCGGCTACGTGGCGTTTATAGCTGAGAGGCAAATCGGCATCGTGATTCTGGCCAACAAAAACTACCCGAACGAAGAACGGGTCAAGCTGGCCTACCGGATTCTGCAACACGCCGCGCCGTTCAACTGAACAGCCCTGCTGCGCCGCCCGATTCGATGTCCAGCAGCTTGCGCTTGCGCTCGACACCCCAGCGGTAACCAGACAACGAGCCATCATTACGCACCACGCGATGGCAGGGGATGGCCACCGCCAGCTTGTTGGCACCGCAGGCATTGGCGACGGCCCGAACCGCGCTGGGCATGCCCAACTGCCGGGCGATGTCGGTGTAAGTGGCGGTCGATCCGGCCGGGATGTCTCTGAGCGCCTGCCAGACACGCTCCTGAAACACCGTGCCACGGATGTCCAGCGGCAGCGCGAGGCCGGTCGCGGGCGATTGAACAAAGCCCACGACGGTCGCAATCAGCGCTTCAAACTGAGCGTCTGCGCCGATCAGGTTGGCGTTGGGAAACTGGTCCTGAAAACCCCGAATCAGCGCATCGGGGTCATCCCCGAGGGAAATGGCGCAGATCCCCTTGCTGCTGGTCGCCACCAGAATCGATCCCAGCGAACTTTCACCCAACGCGAATCTGATATCGACGTTGGCGCCGCCCGCCCGGTATTCGGAAGGTTTCATGCCGAGCATGTTCTGCGAAGCCTCATAGAAACGACTGTTGGAGTTGTAGCCCGCCTCGTACAGCGCGCTGGTAATGGTTACACCTTGGCAAAGCTGGGCCTGCACCCGCGAGCGCATGGACGCAACGCTGTAGGCCTTGGGCGTGAGCCCGGTAATTTTCTTGAACGTGCGGTGAAAATGAAAGCTGCTCATCCCGACCGTTTCTGCCAGCTCGGCCAGGTTGGGCATCGAATCGCAGGCATCTATCACTCTGCACGCCTCAGAGACCGCCGCCGCGTGTTTGAGATCGACGCTTTGCTGATCCTGAGCGCTACGCCTGGAGGGCCGAAAACCGGCGGCTTCGGCCTGGCTTGCGCTGTCAAAGAACACGATATTTTCCGGCCGTGGCAGCCTGCTCGGGCTGCCGGGTGTGCAATAGACACCGGTCGTGCGCACCGCGTAGACAAAATCAGCACTTACCGCAGAACCAGAGCGGCGGTTGAGCAAAATATCCCAGCGCGGGTCATCTTCAGTGCGCAATGCCTGCTTTGGCGCCGAGGCGTTGATGCTGTCCATGTGTTGCCCTGCCTTGAGTTTCAGTGAGCCTATCCCTGTCAGCGCTGATAAGCACCCCGAGTCTTGCTTTCAAACTCACGACGGATCAGGAAAAGCGCCAGGCCTGAAAATCAGCCAGCTGAACCTGACCTGAACAAGCAGCCAAAAACGAGACGCAGACGAAAAACAACTACCCGTATTCAAGAATGAGTATCATTATGTTACGCAGTGTTTCCGGCTGATGGCTCGCCGAAACACCTTCACCCTTCAGTCTCGACCCGGTGGGATATGCTCGTTCCGTTTTTGATCATGCTGCGCGAAGGCATCGAAGCCGCCCTCATTGTTGGCATCATCGCCAGCTACCTGAAACAGACAGGCCGCGGCGAGTGGATGCCTGCGGTGTGGGTTGGCGTGTTCCTCGCCGCTGCCCTTTCGCTGTTCGTCGGTGGCGGGCTGGAATTGATGAGTGCTGAATTCCCGCAAAAGCAGCAAGAATTGTTCGAAGGCATTGTCGGCCTTATTGCCGTGGGCATTCTCAGTTCGATGGTGTTCTGGATGCGCAAAGTGGCGCGATCGATCAAGCACGCGCAGCACGAATCGCTGGACGCCGCCCTCGCCGGCTCGAAAAACCAGACTTACGCGCTGATCGCCATGGTGTTCTTTGCCGTGGCCCGCGAAGGGCTGGAAACGGTATTTTTCCTGCTTGCCGTGTTTCAACAAAGCGAAGGCTCGGGTGCGCCGCTCGGTGCCCTGCTCGGCCTGTTGCTGGCCGTCGGTTTTGGCGTGGCGATCTACAGCGGCAGCATGCGCCTGAACCTGGGCCTGTTTTTCCGCTGGACCGGGCTGTTCATTCTGGTGGTGGCGGCGGGCATCCTCGCCAGCTCCGTGCAGGCGCTGCATGAGGCCGGCGTGTGGAATCACCTGCAAGGCGTGGTGTTCGACATCAGCGCGCTGCTGCCGATGGACGGCCCGGCAGGCTCGGTACTGGCCGGCATGTTCGGTTATCAGGACGCGCCGACAGTCAGCACCCTGAGCGTTTATCTGATTTACCTGATCGGGGCACTGGTGCTGTTTTTTATGCCGCACACCCCGAAGGCCGGCACACCGGTCCAGCCACACCCATCTTCTGTTACGAACGAATAAGGGCACCCATGTCTAACCGTCCCTCAGGGCTTTCCGAGAAAGCCCGGCCGCCCCGTGTCCTGCGATTGGCCGTCGCCGGCTCGGTCATTCTGATGATAGCCGCTGGCGGGCTGTTCTATTACGCCTCGCAGGTCGCCGCAAAAAAACGCGCGGCCAATGCCGGCACTGAAACCGTGGTCAACATTCACGCACACAATTGCGAACCGAACGCCCTGACCGTGGCGGCGGGCAAGAACGCCTTTCGCATCGTCAACCGCTCCGAGCGGGCCGTTGAATGGGAAATTCTCGACGGTGTGCTGGTGATCGAAGAGCGGGAAAACATCGCGCCTGGCCTGAGCCAGGTGATCAATGCCAACCTGGCGCCGGGCGATTACGCCATCACCTGCGGCCTGCTCAGCAACCCGCGCGGCACCCTGCACGTGACCCCGACCGCCGAGTCCGACGCCAAGGCCAAAGCGCGCCCGTCGATGACCGCATTCATCGGCCCGCTTTCCGAATACCGCGTGTACCTGAGCCTGCAAGGTTCGGCGCTGATCAAAGCCGTGACCGCCCTGCAACAGGCCATTGACGCGGGCGACCTGAGCGCCGCGCAAGCAGCCTACCTGCCCGCCCGCGCAGCCTATCAGCGCATTGCACCTGCCGCACAGCGCCTGTCGGAACTGGACAATGCCATCAACGCGCGCGCCGATTACTACGAAAAGCGTGAGCAGGATCCGGGCTTTACCGGTTTCCACCGCGTCGAATACGCGCTGTTCGAGCAACACAGCGTCGAGGGCCTTTCGCCCGTGGCGCAGTGTCTGCAAAGCGATGTCACCCAGCTCAAAAAGCAACTGATGGCGCAATCGCTGGCACCTGACCAACTGCCCGCCATCGCTACTCGCACTATGCGCAGCCTGGCCGACGTGCGCAGCAATGGCGAAGAAGAGCGCTACAGCCACAGCGACCTCAACGGCTTTGCCGCCAACCTGGACGGCACGCGCAAGATTGTCGATCTGCTGCGCCCCTTGCTGACGCGTAGCGCCGGCGAGCGGTTGCAGAAGATCGATGCGGCAACCGCCGACCTGGACACCACGCTGAATGCGTTCGCCACCGCTGACGGCTATCGCCCTTACGATCAGGTGGACGCCACGCAGCGCCAGCAGATCGCGGCCAAGGCTGGCGCACTGGCCGATGCACTCGGCGACATCGATTCGGCACTCGGCCTTTCTGACCTCTGATCCACCGGAGCACAGCACATTACGATGAAAAACCCGGACAGCAATCCAGACGCCACCAACGCCCCTGTCTCCCTGCAGCGTCGCCGTGTCCTGATGGGCCTTGGTGCCGCGGGTGCCGCGCTTGCTGGCAGCAGCCTGAGCGGCAACGTGCTGGCCGCCGCGCCTGCGCAGGTCACTGAAGCGCCGAACAGCGAAAAGACCCAGGACCACAACGACTTTCATGGCCTGCATCAGACCGGCATCGTCAACCCGCGCCCGGCTGCCGGCATGCTGGTGGCATTCGATGTGCTGGCCGCCGACCGTGACGACCTGGAGCGTCTGTTTCGCACATTGAATGAGCGCATCGCGTTCCTGATGACCGGTGGCCCCGTGCCGGAGAGCGACCCGAAACTGCCGCCGCCGGACTCGGGCATTCTCGGCCCGATCGTTACCCCGGATAATTTGACCATCACCGTGTCAGTGGGTGAATCGCTGTTCGACGAGCGTTTTGGCCTGGCTGCGGTGAAGCCCGTACGCCTGAGCCGCATGACCGGCTTCCCCAACGACGCGCTGGACCCGTCCAGCTGTCACGGCGATTTGAGCATTCAGTTCTGCGCCAACACCGCTGACAGCAACATTCACGCCCTGCGCGACATCGTCAAGAACCTGCCCGACCTGCTGCTGGTGCGCTGGAAACAGGAAGGCACCGTGCCGCCCCAGGCACCGAAAAAACCCGGCCAGCCGGCGGAAAGCGCACGCAACTTTCTGGGCTTCCGGGATGGCTCGGCCAATCCGGACTCCAACAACCAGAAGACCATGAACGAGCTGGTCTGGGTGCAGCCGGGCAGCGACGAGCCAGCATGGGCCGCCAACGGCAGCTATCAGGCGGTGCGCATCATCCGCAACTTCGTCGAACGCTGGGACCGCACGCCGCTGCAGGAACAGGAGTCGATCTTCGGCCGCAGCAAAACCACCGGTGCGCCCATGGACGGCAAGGTCGAGAGCGATGTGCCCAACTACGCGGCTGACCCCGAAGGCAAGAAAACCCGGCTGGATTCGCACATCCGCCTGGCCAACCCGCGTACTGCCGAAAGCCAGCGCAACCTGATCCTGCGTCGCCCGTTCAACTATTCCAACGGGGTGAACAAGAACGGCCAGCTGGACATGGGCCTGCTGTTCATCTGCTACCAGGCCGACCTGGAAAAAGGCTTTATCACCGTCCAGAGCCGCCTCAACGGCGAGCCGCTTGAGGAATACCTCAAGCCGGTCGGTGGCGGCTACTTCTTCACCCTGCCGGGGGTAACCGGCGAACAGGATTTCATCGGTCGCTCGTTGCTGGCGGCTGCATCGTCCACCAAAACCGCATGACCTACCCACTCCTGACCCGGAAGACACCCATGAAAAAGACGCCTCTGGCTTTGCTCCTGACGCTTGGCCTGCTTCAGACCCCGCTGTCCGCCTTCGCCGCCACCGCGCCGCTGGACCTGGTAGGCCCGGTTTCGGATTACAAGATCTACGTGACCGAGAACATCGAAGAACTGGTCAGCCACACTCAGAAGTTCACCGATGCGGTGAAGAAAGGCGACATCGCAACGGCTAAAAAACTGTACGCCCCGACTCGCGTTTATTACGAGTCGGTCGAGCCGATTGCCGAGCTGTTCAGTGATCTGGACGCCTCGATTGACTCACGCGTCGACGACCACGAAAAAGGCGTGACGGCTGAAGACTTCACCGGCTTCCACCGCCTGGAATATGCACTGTTTTCGCAGAACTCCACCAAGGACCAGGGCCCGATTGCCGACAAGCTGTTGAGCGACGTCAAGGACCTGGAAAAACGTGTGGCCGAGCTGACCTTCCCGCCTGAAAAAGTCGTCGGCGGCGCGGCAGCCCTGCTGGAAGAAGTGGCCGCGACCAAGATTTCCGGTGAAGAAGACCGTTACAGCCACACCGACCTGTACGACTTCCAGGGCAACATCGACGGCGCGAAGAAAATCGTCGACCTGTTCCGTCCGCAGATCGAACAGCAGGACAAGGCCTTCAGCGCCAAAGTCGACAAGAACTTCGCCACCGTGGACAAGATCCTGGCCAAGTACAAGACCAAGGACGGTGGTTTCGAGACCTACGACAAGGTCAAGGAAAACGACCGCAAAGCCCTGGTCGGCCCGGTCAACACCCTGGCCGAAGACCTCTCGACCCTACGCGGCAAGCTGGGCTTGAATTGAGCTGACGTGCCCGGAGAATGGGTTTTCTGCCCGGAGGGCGTGG
>NZ_ATDK01000568.1 GCF_000444135.1 Pseudomonas avellanae BPIC 631 | reverse complement strand
TGTTCTCCTGCTCAAAAAGTGAGCAGAAGCAGTTGAACACCTGGGTCAGTTTTCAGTCGGCAGAACAGCCTCTACTGGGTCAGTTTTCGGTCAGCGACAACAAAAATGGACTCAAAAAGACTCGCTGGCGGTGGTTTTCAGCAGATTTCGCTGGAGCAAAAAAACGACCCGAAGGTCCTGATTTCAATGACTTACAGACTTCAATGGAACTCTGTAGATCATAATTTGGAGCGGGAAACGAGACTCGAACTCGCGACCCCGACCTTGGCAAGGTCGTGCTCTACCAACTGAGCTATTCCCGCATTGTCTTGATGAGGGCGCTATTCTAGCGTTTCAGAAAGCTGCGTCAAGCCCTTGATTCAAAAACTTATTTTTTTTCTGCTGTGGTCTTGAGATGCGGCCATGCGGCTCTGAGGTATTGCACCATCGACCACAGGGTCAGCCCCGCTGCGACGAGCAGCAATGCGTAACCGAAAATCACCCAGAAGGTGACTGCCGGCGGGTTGCCGAGCAGGATGACCAGCGCCAGCATTTGCGCGGCGGTTTTCCATTTGCCCATGTTGGAAACGGCGACTTGCGCACGCGCGCCTATTTCCGCCATCCATTCGCGGAGCGCGGAAATCACGATTTCGCGGCCGATGATCACCGCTGCCGGCAGGGTCAGCCACAGGTTGGCGTGCGCCTGAACCAGCAGCACCAGGGCCACGGCCACCATCAGTTTGTCTGCTACCGGATCAAGAAACGCACCGAATGGCGTGCTTTGCTCAAGACGGCGGGCCAGATACCCGTCGAGCCAGTCGGTCGCTGCAGCGAACGCAAAGACTGCACTGGCGGCCATGTAGCTCCAGTGATAAGGCATATAGAACAGCAAAATGAAGATTGGAATCAGTAAAACGCGTAGTACGGTGATCAGATTAGGGATATTCATCGGCACAACTGGCTACGAGGTGAGTGAGCATTCTACTCGCTGTGCAGGTTTGCATAAATCGACTCTGCCAGCTTTTTACTGATTCCGGGTGCTTTTGCTATTTCATCGATGCTGGCACGGGACAATTCCTGTAATCCACCGAAATGTTTGAGCAGATCACGTCGCCGGGTCGGCCCGACGCCTGCAATACCTTCGAGCGTCGATGTACGTCGGGTCTTGCCACGGCGCGCACGGTGGCCGGTGATTGCAAAGCGGTGCGCCTCATCGCGTATCTGCTGAATAAGGTGCAACGCAGGTGAATCGCCAGGCAGCGTGAACTCATGGGCGGCGTCATTGAGGTACAGCGTCTCGAAACCGGCCTTGCGCGTGGTGCCCTTGGCAACACCGAGCAGGATCAGGTCCGGCACCTGCAATTCGTTGAGCACATCGCGAGCCATGGACATTTGCCCCTTGCCACCGTCCACCAGCAGCACATCGGGCAGCTTGCCCTCCCCGGCCTTGATGCGACTGTAGCGCCGGGTCAGGGCCTGGTGCATGGCGGCGTAGTCGTCACCGGCGGTCACGCCTTCGATGTTGAAGCGGCGATAATCGGACTTGATCGGCCCCTCAGGCCCGAACACGACACAGGACGCCACGGTCGCCTCACCACTGGAGTGGCTGATGTCATAACATTCGAGACGCATCGGCGGCTCGTCGAGATTGAGGACAACTGCCAACGCTTCAAATCGCGAAGCAACGTGCTGACGATTGGCCAGCCGCGCTGCCAGCGCCTGCTCGGCATTGGTGACCGCCAGTTGCTGCCAGCGCGCCCGAGTGCCGCGCACCCGGTGACTGATGGTCATTTCCCGGCCACGCGATTCTTCGATGGCATCGATCAGTGCCGGGAAGTCTTCGTTGACTACGTTGACGATGACCTCACTGGGCAACTCGCGGTCAACACCGCCCAGAAAATACTGCGCCAGGAAGGCCGACATCACTTCACCGACCTCCTCTTCTATACCGACCTGCGGGAAGAAGTTCTTGCTGCCCAGCACCCGGCCGCCCCGCACGCTGATCAGGTGCACACAGGCGCCGCCCGGATTGACGAACGCGGCAACCACGTCCACATCGCCTGTGCCACCGTCCATGCTTTGCTGGTCCTGAACGCGCCGCAGCAGCGCAACCTGATCTCGCAACTCGGCCGCGCGCTCGAAATCCAGCGCCATCGCGGCCTTTTCCATCGAGGCGTTCAGCTCATCGCTCAATGCATTGCTGCGCCCTTCGAGAAACATCACCGAGTGACGCACGTCTTCGGCGTACACATCAGGCTCGACAAGGCCGACGCAAGGCCCCTTGCAGCGTTTGATCTGATATTGCAGACAAGGCCGGTTGCGGTTCTTGAAAAAGCTGTCTTCGCACTGGCGCACCTGAAAGGTCTTTTGCAGCAGGCTCAGGCTTTCACGAATGGCACCAGCGCTGGGATACGGCCCGAAATATCGACCCTTGGCCTTCTTTGCACCACGATGAATGCTCAGCCGCGGGTAAGTGCTGTCGGACAGGAACACATACGGGTAGGACTTATCATCACGCAGCAGGATGTTGTACGGAGGCCGCCACTCTTTGATGAGGGTCTGTTCCAGCAACAGCGCTTCGGTTTCGTTGTTGGTGATCGTGGTTTCGATCTGGGCGATGCGCGCAACCAGTGCGCCGGTCTTGGGTGCGTGCCCGGTCTTGCGAAAGTAGCTGGCAAGACGCTTCTTGAGGTTCTTGGCCTTGCCGACGTACAGCAGAGTGGCGTCGGCATCGAACATGCGATAAACGCCAGGGCGACCGCTACAGGTCGCGAGAAATGCACTTGGATCGAATGTCTGGGTCATGTTCAGGCGCTGGCATCAACCATGCCGTGACGTACAGCGAGCAAAGCCAGTTCAACATCACTGCTGATCGAAAGCTTTTCAAAGATACGGTATCGGTAGGTATTGACGGTTTTCGGTGACAGGCACAGCTTGTCCGAGATGGTCTGGACTTTCTGGCAGCCGACAATCATCAGGGCGATCTGGATTTCACGTTCGGACAGCAGATCGAACGGCGAATTGTTGACCTGCGGCTGAAACGACTTCAACGCAAGTTGCTGGGCAATCTGCGGGCTGATGTAGCGCTGACCGGCGAACACCAGGCGAATGGCCTGAACCATCTCGGCAAGCCCTGCGCCCTTGGTCATGTAACCGGCGGCACCAGCCTGCAACAAGCGGGTCGGGAACGGGTCTTCTTCACAGGCAGTGACTGCAACGACCTTGATATCAGGATGGCTACGCAACATCTTGCGGGTTGCCTCCAGACCGCCAATGCCGGGCATCTTGACGTCCATGAGCACCACATCGGGCTTGAGCTCCCGCGCTTTCTTCAGCGATTCCTCACCGGAATCGGCCTGCCCGACAACCTGTAGACCTTCTATGTCGGCCAGCATGCGTGTGATGCCTGTCCGAACAAGGTCATGGTCATCGACAACTAGCACCTTAATCAAGCAGACACCTCGCGCAACGGTCATAACGAATGCCAGTCACCATAACAAAAACGGTGAGTGAGACCTAGCACTGCGAAGTCAGACGCCCGACAACATGACAGTGCGCGTTTCAAAACAGCCTGAAAAACCTCGCTACAGCCGCTACCTGCTTGCGGAGTCAGTGACCCGAAGGAAGCTTTTCCACACCGACAAAGGGCGCAGAAAGTTCAGCGATAGAGGTGGTCAAGCGCCTGATAGCGTCCTGGTCTTCCTTCTCCAATACCCGGTAGTTGCCCAGAATCGTTTCCTCGATGACGCTGAGATTGTCAATCGGCACCGGTGTGCGTTTTCCGGTCAGCACGTAAAGCACATCTACACCCTTGGCCGCGACAGCAGCCAGATAATCGGCCTTGGGGGCACGGTCACCATTTTCATACTTTCCCTGAGCGTTAGCTTCGACGCCTCCTATTTCACCGAAAGTTCGCTGGGACATGCCCAGACGTTCTCGTTCTTCTCGTAACCGGCAACCAATTCCATTCATTTGAATGTATAACCTTGTTGAAACTATCCTAACGAATGCTAGAATCCCGCAAAATTGAATCTACTTGAACGGTTTTGAACTATGCCCGGAATACGCACTGCTGCACAAGCCAAGGCCTGGCTTGATCAACAGGGAAAATCCGTTCAGGAATTTGCTCGTGAAAACAGCATTGATCCGGCTACAACCTACCAGGTGCTGGCAGGGCGCAAGAAAGGAAGACGTGGCGAAGCACATAAGGTAGCGGTGCTGCTGGGCATGAAGATCGGGACGATCCCGACGACGGAAACCCTGCAAGAGGAAGTGGAGAGTTAAGACCAGACTGTCTGAGGTGAAGACTGATGCACGCGCATGCAGCGGTTGTCCGACCTGCAAGATAGCCCGCTTCGGCACCCACTGTCATCAGCCGTTGAGCGGTTAGACGCCTGACCACTGAATGGGCCCCGCTCACTCACAGCGTTTGATAATCCGGGTGATTGAATTTTCCAATTGAACGCGCCTCCTTTCCTGAAGTAAGCTACCAGCCATTCTACGGAGACACACCATGCTGCAATCCATCCACTCAGCGCTTCAAGCTCTTGCCGGCGTTCCTCGCCTGGTACGCGCTGTGGCTGTGCGGATTGCATCGGTGAGCACACGTCCGCTGCTCAACACTTATTATGGGTATTGGTTTAGCCACTGGCGCGCCTGATACCCATCCGGCGCCCACTTCAAGGGGACGCCAACCAGAGAATTCTCTACCCCCGGTCGGCTACCCGACCGGGGGTTTTGTTTTTTCAGGGCCCTGTATTTTTTCCAAGCTTCATAAAAATCACGCTGCACACTGAGGATTACGACATGAACCACGCCACTTATTACCGCAACGACACCGACTTCGCCTGGCGATTTAGCCACCTCCGTTCGGGACAGCCTGCCGCCTCCGTTCGGTCACTGCCAGGTGGCAATTCTGAATGTCCGGCCCATACGGCCCTTTGTCGAACACCCCAGTAGGGCCTGCGCGGAGTCAACTCCGCCAGCCCAGGAAGCCAGAACATGAATTCGTCCGTTGCCAAATCGTCCGACCTGTCCAGCCATGCCATCGCATTGGCGGACAACAGCTCCGCTTCCAAACGCCTGCCCAGCACGCTTGAGCTGAAAATGCGCCTGCCACTCAATGCCTCGCTGACCGAACAGGTTGCAGCCCATCGCCGCGCCGTGCGCGCCATTCTCAATGGTGAAGACTCACGACTGCTGGTCATCGTGGGCCCCTGCTCAATCCATGATCCGCAATCGGCGCTGGAATACGCCGAGCGACTCGCCAGCCTGGCCGTAGAAGTCAGCGATCAGATGCTGCTGGTGATGCGTGCCTACGTCGAGAAATCGCGCACCACCGTGGGCTGGAAAGGCCTTGCGTACGACCCCGACCTGGATGGCAGTGACGACATGGCCGGCGGCCTGACGCTGTCGCGGCAGTTGATGCGTGACATGCTGGGCATGGGCCTGCCAATCGCCACCGAAATACTGCAGCCCATGGCCGCCGGCTACTTCGACGACCTGCTCAGTTGGGTCGCTATTGGCGCTCGCACCACCGAATCGCAGATCCACCGGGAAATGGCCAGCGGCCTGCCCATGGCGGTCGGCTTCAAGAACGGCACGGATGGCGGCGTAGCGGTGGCCAGCGACGCAATGCGCTCAGCGGCGCACCCGCATCGTCACTTCGGCATGGACGGTCACGGTCACCCGGCGATCATCGAGACGCAGGGCAATCCGGACACGCACATTGTGTTGCGCGGCGGGCACAGCGGCCCCAACTACGATCGCCAGAGCGTTGCTCAGGTGCAGGCCGGCCTGAGCAAAAACGCCATAGCTTCGCGAATCATGGTCGATTGCAGCCACGCCAACAGCGGCAAGGACCCGGCGCGTCAGCCTCACGTGTTCAACGATGTGCTTGAACAGCGCCTGTCCGGCAACCCGTCACTGATTGGCATGATGATCGAGAGCCATCTGTTCGACGGCTGCCAGGCGCTGGGCGAACCGCTGCAGTACGGGGTGTCGGTTACCGACGGCTGCCTGGGCTGGACCGCCACCGAGCAGTTGTTGCGTGAAGCGGTCGACCGCTTGCGTTACAGATAGACAAGGCGAAGGAACTTTGTCGGGAAATACCGTACTGAATCCGGTACGCTATTTCTTTTTTTCACTGGAGATTGTTTCCCATGCCTAAAGCAACTGCCCGCCACATCCTTGTTTCGAGCGAAGATAAATGCAACGAACTCAAGGCTCAGATCGAAGGCGGCGCTGATTTCGCTGAAGTCGCCAAGGCCAATTCCAGCTGCCCATCCAACCGTCAGGGCGGTGATCTGGGTTCGTTCGGTCCAGGCCAGATGGTCAAGGAATTCGACACTGTCGTGTTCAGCGCGCCAGTCAACACCGTTCAGGGGCCGGTAAAGACTCAGTTTGGCTACCACCTGCTGGAAGTGACCAGCCGCCAGGACTGATCCTGCTGCGCTGATCACCAGACGGCTCATCTTCGGATGGGCCGTTTTTGTGTGCGGCCATTGATACACCTGCGTGCTCGCAGCGGCTTGGCGAAGCGATCATTTGTCTGTAAAAGATACCGCGACGCAGAGACATGATTTCTGCCGGGAATTTCGTCATACCTATTATCGCCAGTCGCCTTTAACCCTGACATTCGCTTGCGGACGTCAGTCAGGATTTGAGTCATGCGTTTTGTCTGTTCATCATTGCTCGCCTTGACGCTGACCCTGGTCGGCGCCGTTCAAACCCTGTCCGCGGCACCGCAACACGCATTGACCGTCTATGGCGAGGCCCCGCGCTATCCCGCCGATTTCAGGCATTTCGACTACGTGAACCCCGATGCTCCCAAGGGTGGCAGCCTGCGTCGCTCGGCCATAGAGATCGGCCAGTTCGATCACCTGATGCCGTTTATCGACAAGGGCATGGGTGTCTCGCAAATCAACGGCATGCTCTATGCGCCGCTGGCCACACGCTCGATGGATGAGCCCTATACGGTTTACGGGCTGGTCGCCGAGAAGATGGAGCGTGGCGCGGACGGCCTTTCACTGCGCTTTTACCTGAACCCGAAGGCACGTTTCGCGGACGGCACACCCATCACCGCCAATGATGTGAAATACACCTACGAACTGCTGATGACCCAGGGCAACCTGCAATACCGCACCCAGTTCGAGGCGGTCAAAGGCCTGGAAGTCGAATCGTCGACGCAGATCCGCTTCGATTTCAAACACAGCGACAGCCGCACCCTGCCCCTCGATCTCGCCTCGCTGCCGGTTTTTCCCGAACACTGGTGGAAAACCCGCGACTTTGCCAGCGGCGCGGGGTTTGAAATACCGCCGGGCAGCGGCCCTTACACCATTAGCCATGTCGACCCGGGCCGCACCATCACCTTCGAGCGCGACCCAAACTGGTGGGGCAAAGACCTGCCAGTCAGCAAAGGCCTGTATAACTTCGACACATTCAGCATTGAATATTTTGGCGACATCGACGTGGCACGCACGGTTCTCAAGGGCGGCGCCTACGACTACAACCGCGAATTTTCAGCCACCGGTTATTCGATCCGCTACGACGGCCCGGCGCTCAGCGACGGTCGCCTGCAAAAAGCACAACTGGCTACCGGCGCGGTGCAAAGCTCGCAAGGCTTTATCTTCAACCTGAATCGACCGATGTTTCAGGACCGCCGCGTACGCCAGGCGCTGTCATTGCTTTGGGATTTCGAGTGGACCAACCGGCAGATGATGCGCAACATGTACATTCGCCAGGACAGCTACTTCTCGAACTCCGAGCTGGCCGCCAGCCAGTTGCCCACTCCCGCCGAACTGAAGATTCTTGAGCCACTGCGTGGCACTGTCCCCAAAGAGGTGTTCGACAGGGTGTTCAAAACGCCGAAGACCGACGGCACCGGCTTGATTCGCGACAAGCAACTGCAAGCCCTGGCGCTGATGAAAGAAGCGGGCTGGACGCCGAAAGGTGATGAACTGGTGAATGCTCAGGGCGAGCCATTCAGTTTTACGTTTCTCAATGCGCAGAGCGGTTTCGAGCGAATGCTGCTGCCTTACAAACGCACGCTGGCGCAGATCGGTATTCATTTCGATATTCGCCGCATCGACTCCGCGCAATACCTGAATCGTGTCATGGCCCGCGATTACGACATGATTGTCACCGGTTACCCGGTGTCCACCTCGCCCGGGGCCGAGTTGTACAACAGCTTTGGCTCGAAAGTGGCCATGGACCCCGGCTCCAGCAATTACATGGCGCTTCAGGACCCCGCCGTCGACACGCTGATTGCCGGGCTGGTCAAGGCCGACAACAAGCAGACCATGACCGACTACGCACACTGCCTGGACCGCGTGCTGCAATGGAATTACTACTGGATTCCCAACTATTACCCGCCCGGCTCCTCGACAGTCTGGTGGAACCGTTTCGGCATCCCGAAAATCCAGGCCAGCAATAACGAGGCGATTGAAACGTGGTGGGAAATCAGCCCTACGCCGCTGACCAACGAGCAGTTCGCCGAGAAGCGCGGTGCGTCGGCCATTGTTTCGGAGATGCACTGAATGCTCGGTTATATCCTGCGGCGCCTGCTGCTGATCATCCCTACCCTGCTGTGCATTCTGCTGGTCAACTTTTTCATCGTCCAGGCCGCGCCGGGCGGTCCTGTCGAACAAGCCATTGCGCGCTTGCAGGGCATTGGCGGCGCAACCGTCGGCGCGGGCGCCACTGAATCGGCCGGCGCCGGGCACTCTCGGGCATCCCGAGGGCTGGACCCGGTGCTGATAAAGCAAATCGAGCGTCAATACGGCTTTGATAAACCGCTGCATGAACGCCTGTGGCTAATGCTGAAAAGCTACGCACGACTGGACTTCGGCAGCAGCTTTTTTCGCGGCGCGACGGTCACCGACCTTATTCTGCAAAAGCTGCCGGTTTCCATCTCGCTGGGGTTGTGGGCGACGCTGTTGACCTATCTTGTGTCGATTCCGCTGGGCATTCGCAAAGCGGTCAAACATGGCAGCCAGTTCGATATCTGGAGCAGCACCGCGATCATCATCGGCGACGCCACGCCGGCGTTTCTGTTCGCCATGCTGCTGGTGGTGGTGTTCTGCGGCGGCACGTCGCTGAACTGGTTCCCGGTGCGCGGGCTGGTGTCGGACAACTTCGAGCAACTGAGCACGCTCGGCAAGGTCGCCGACTATTTCTGGCACCTGGTGCTGCCGGTTTCAGCGCTGGTGATTGGCGGCTTTGCCACACTGACACTGCTGACCAAGCATTCTTTCCTCAATGAAATCACCCGCCAGTACGTGACCACGGCCCGCGCCAAGGGCATGAGCGAGCGACGTGTGCTGTACGGGCATGTGTTTCGCAACGCCATGCTGCTGGTGGTCTCAGGCATTCCGCAGGCATTCATCAGCGTGTTTTTTGCAGGTTCGTTGCTGATCGAGGTGATTTTCTCGCTGGACGGGCTGGGCCGCATGAGCTACGAAGCGGCCGTCTCGCGGGATTATCCGGTGGTCTTTGGTTCGCTGTTCATTTTCACCGTGTTCGGCCTGCTGATAAAACTGATCGGTGATGTCTGCTACACGCTGGTTGACCCGCGAATCGACTTCAGCGCGAGGAATGCCTGATGCGCAACCTCTCCCCACTGGCGCGTCGCCGTCTGGAACGTTTTCGCAGCAATCGCCGAGGCTGGTGGTCGTTATGGCTGTTCTGCGGACTGTTCGCCCTGACGCTGGGCGGCGAGCTGATCGCCAATGACAAACCGTTGATGGTCAGTTACCAGCACTCGCTGTATTTCCCGGTATTCAAGCGCTACACCGAGCAGCAATTTGGCGGCGAACTGCCCTTCCAGCCGGATTATCGCAGTGACTACGTGCGCCAGCTGATCACCAAAGGCGACGGCTGGATGCTGTTTCCGCCCGTCCCGTTCAGTGACGACACGCCCAACTACGAACTGACGACCCCCGCGCCCAGCCCGCCCTCGACGAACAACTGGCTGGGTACAGACGATCAGGCGCGCGATGTACTGGCGCGGGTGATCTTCGGTGCGCGCATTTCAATTCTGTTCGCGCTGGTGCTGACCTTCGTCAGCGCATTGATCGGCATCAGCGCCGGTGCGCTGCAGGGCTATTACGGTGGTTGGGTCGACCTGTTCGGCCAGCGGCTGCTTGAGGTCTGGTCAGGCTTGCCGGTGCTCTACCTGCTGATCATTCTGTCGGGTTTTGTCGAGCCTGATTTCTGGTGGTTGCTGGGCATCATGGCGCTGTTTTCCTGGCTTACCCTGGTCGATGTGGTGCGCGCCGAGTTCTTGCGCGGCCGCAACCTGGAATACGTCAAAGCGGCCCGAGCACTCGGTCTGGGGGACAGGAAAGTGATCATGCGCCACATCCTGCCCAATGCCATGAATGCCACTCTGAGCTACCTGCCGTTCATTCTGACCGGTGCCATTTCCACCCTGACCGCGCTGGATTTTCTGGGCTTTGGCATGCCTGCCGGCAGCGCCTCGCTGGGCGAGCTGATCGCTCAGGGCAAACAAAACCTGCAAGCGCCCTGGCTGGGCCTGACGGCGTTCTTTGCCCTCGCGCTGATCCTCACGCTGCTGGTATTCATTGGCGAGGCGCTGCGCGATGCCTTCGACCCGAGGTCCTGACATGGCGGAAAACCTGATCGAAATTCGCGACCTGAGCGTCGCTTTCAACGGGCAGCAAGTGGTCAGCCACCTGAGCCTGGATGTTCGGCGTGGCGAGTGTCTGGCGCTGGTCGGCGAATCGGGCTCCGGCAAGTCCGTCACGGCGCACTCGATCCTGCAACTGCTGCCCCGCAGTGGCACATTGACCACCGGCAGCATCACTTACCGTGGTCAACAACTGGTGGGCGCTGACGAGCGCACCTTGCGCGAGCTGCGCGGCAATCGCATCGCGATGATCTTTCAGGAACCGATGACGTCGCTGAACCCGTTGCACAGCGTGTCCCGACAGATCGGTGAGACCTTGCTGCTGCATCGTGGCATCAGTGGCCGTGAAGCGCAGAAGCGCATCATCGAGCTGCTGGAGCTGGTCGGCATTCAACAGCCGGAGAAGCGCCTCAAAGCCTATCCGCATGAACTGTCCGGCGGGCAACGCCAGCGGGTGATGATTGCCATGACACTGGCCTGCGAGCCGGAACTGCTGATCGCCGACGAGCCGACCACCGCGCTGGACGTCACCGTGCAGCGCAAGATTCTCCTGCTGCTCAAAGAGCTGCAGCAGCGCCTGAACATGTCGCTGCTGCTGATCAGTCACGACCTGAATCTGGTGCACAGCGTGGCACAGCGGGTGTGCGTGATGCGCGCGGGCGAGATTGTCGAGCAGGCCGACTGCAAGTCGCTGTTCAAATCACCGCAACATCCTTACAGCCGCCTGCTGCTGGACGCCGAACCTGCGGGCGAACCGCTGCCACGCGACACCCGGGAAACGGTGCTGCAGGTCGATAACCTGAAAGTCTGGTTCTCCCTGACCGGCGGCGTTCTGCGGCGGCACAAGGAATACCTGAAAGCGGTGGATGACATCAGCCTTAGCATTCAGCGCGGCAAGACGCTGGGCATCGTCGGCGAGTCGGGCTCCGGCAAGTCGACACTAGGCCAGGCGATCCTGCGTCTGCTGGAGTCGCAAGGCAGCATCCGCTTCCGGGGGCAGGCGCTGGACGGCCTCAGCCAGAAGCAGATGCGGCCGTGGCGCAAGCAGATGCAGGTGGTCTTTCAGGACCCTTACGGCAGCCTCAGCCCACGCATGTCAGTGGCACAGATCATCAGTGAAGGTCTGGAAGTGCACAGTCAGTTCAACCCGGCACAATGCGACGCCGAGGTGATTCGGGCGCTGGAAGAGGTCGGCATCGACCCGCAGTGTCGCCATCGCTATCCGCACGAGTTCTCCGGCGGCCAACGCCAGCGCATCGCCATTGCGCGAGCACTGGTGTTGAAACCGGCGCTTATACTGCTCGACGAGCCCACGTCAGCGCTGGACCGCACGGTGCAGAAACAGGTGGTTGCACTGCTGCGCGATCTTCAGCAGAAGCACGGGCTGACGTACCTGTTCATCAGCCACGATCTGGCAGTCGTCCAGGCCCTGGCCCACGACGTCATTGTGGTCAAGGACGGCAAAGTGGTCGAGCGCGGCGCCAGTCACGATGTTTTTGAATCGCCGCAGCATCCGTATACGCAGGAATTGCTGGCGGCTGCGCACCCGGAGTGATCCGGCCCAGAACGGATGGGCTGCGAAGCGGCTCTGAAACAAGTCACCTCGGCTGTGTCTGGCACACCGAGGCGATCGGTTTTGCTGCAGGTTCCCGGCAGTTCGCGAGCAAGCTCGCTCCCACGGCCTCCGGCCCGAATCAAAAGCGGACGTATGTCTATCTGGCCCACAACGGGGCTTCTGCCAGCAGGGCGTGGGAGCGGACCGGGCGACGCTTCGCTTGTCCGCGAAAGGGCCTATGCATTCTCCGAAAATGCGCCGTCTGAAACACCGTCTTCGCGGACAAGTCCCACACAAAAGCGAAGCGTCGCCCGGTCCGCTCCTACATTAATAGATCGCGGGCGAGCGACACGTTAGCCGATTTACGCCTGCGGCCCCGGCTCGTCATCGTCGACCAGGCCCCACTCGGCGGTGCTGGCTGTGCTGCTGCCGGTCGGTGCCGGGGGCGGCGTGGTCAGGCTGGTCACTCCGTTCTCGCTGTGCAGCTTGAGGCGCAGGCGCACGTTGTTTTGCGAGTCGGCATTCTTCAACGCCTCTTCCTCGCTAATCGCACCTTCGACGGCCAGGTTGAACAGCGCGGTATCGAACGTCTGCATCCCGAGGCTGCCAGACTTTTCCATGATGCCCTTGAGCTCGGTCAGTTCGTTGCGCTGGATCAGATCGCGGATGGTCGGCGTGCCCATCATCACCTCCACCGCCGCGCGCCGTTTTCCATCAGGCGTCTTTACCAGCCGCTGAGACACGAACGCCTTGAGGTTGTTGCCAAGGTCGTGCAACAGCTGCGCGCGCCGCTCTTCCGGGAAGAAGTTGATGATTCGGTCCAGCGCCTGATTGGCGTTGTTGGCGTGCAGGGTCGAAATCGCCAGGTGGCCGGTGTCGGCGAATGCCAGCGCGTGCTCCATGGTTTCGCGATCGCGAATCTCGCCGATCAGAATCACATCCGGGGCCTGACGCAAGGTGTTTTTCAGTGCCGCGCGAAAGCTGCGGGTGTCGACGCCGACCTCCCGCTGATTGACGATGGATTTCTTGTGCCGATGGATAAATTCGACCGGGTCTTCAATGGTGATGATGTGCCCGCTGGCATTGCGGTTACGGTAATCGATCAGTGCCGCCAGCGAGGTAGATTTACCCGAGCCGGTGGCGCCGACAAACAGCACCAGACCGTGTTTTTCCATGATCACGTCAAGCAACACCGGCGGCAGGAACAGGTCCTCAAAGCGCGGAATGTCCAGCTTGATGTTACGCGCGACAATGGACACTTCGTTGCGCTGCATGAAGATATTGATCCGGAACCGGCCGATGCCAGCCAATGACACCGCGAGGTTCATCTCCAGTTCCCGGAGAAACTCGAGCTTCTGTTCCTCGTCCATAAGCCCTTGAGCAACCACCGCCACTTCGCCGGGCTTGAGCGTTTCGCTGCCCAGCGGTTTGAGCACGCCGTTGAATTTGGCACACGGCGGTGCTCCGGTAGAAAGATAAAGGTCCGATCCGTCCTGACTGGCCAGAATCTTCAACAACGCCGGGAAATCCATAATCAATACCGTACAAAATGAAGTGAAAAACGATGGGCCTTAGTGACGGCACGCGTGCAGCAGGACAACGCTGTCAGCCGCTCAAGACCTGTACGGGCGTCAGCAGCCAAGGACTGGCATAATGGCAGCCTTTTGCGACAGGTGATATTGCGACATGAAAGCCCAAGCCCGCCATATTCTGGTGAAGACCGCCGAAGAGGCCGAACAGCTCAAGCAGCGCATCGCCAAGGGTGAGGCATTCGATGTGCTGGCTAAAAAACATTCTAGCTGCCCGTCGGGCAAACGTGGCGGTGATCTGGGCGAAGTGCGGCCCGGCCAGATGGTCGGCGCGATCGATCAGGTGATCTTCAAGAAGCCATTACGCGTGGTGCACGGCCCCATCAAAAGCAAATTCGGCTACCACCTGGTGCAGGTCTTCTATCGCGACTGACCCACACGTCAAAAGCTGAAAAACCCCGAACCGATCGTGCGACGCTCCGCGTCGCATGCAGTTCTGGACGCTCTGCGTCCTCTTTTTTGCGGTTCGAGGTTTTTCGGGTATTGAATAAAACAGTCATTACTTCGGCGAAATTGCCCCGTCCACCAATACCTGAGCCTCTGCCACCAGGCGCTTGAGGTGATCTTCGCTGACAAAGCTTTCGGCGTAGATCTTGTAGATGTCCTCGGTGCCTGACGGGCGCGCTGCAAACCAGCCGTTTTCGGTCATGACTTTCACGCCGCCGAACGCCTGATCATTGCCCGGCGCATTGCTGAGCACCTGCTGGATCGGCTCGCCGGCCAATTCGGTGGACGTGACCTGCTCCGGCGACAGCTTGCTCAGCAACGCCTTCTGCTGCGGGTTGGCCTTGGCATCGACGCGGGTCGAGAACGGCTCGCCAAGCTCATCGGTCATGGCCTTGTAGAGCTGGCTCGGGTCGCGACCGGTGCGCGCGGTCATTTCTGCCGCCAGCAATGCCGGAATCAGGCCGTCCTTGTCGGTGGTCCAGACCGAACCATCGCGACGCAGGAACGAAGCACCGGCACTTTCTTCACCGCCAAAGCCCAGCGAACCCTCGAACAGCCCCTGAGCGAAGTACTTGAAGCCGACCGGCACTTCGTACAGGCGTCGGCCCAGACGTGCGGCCACACGGTCAATCATGCCGCTGCTGACCACGGTCTTGCCGACCGCTGCATCAGCGCGCCAGTCCGGGCGGTTCTGAAACAGATAGTCGATGGACACCGCGAGGTAGCTGTTGGGCGTCATCAGCCCGCCGGTCGGGGTCACAATACCGTGGCGGTCGTGGTCGGGGTCACAGGCAAACGCCACCTGATAACGATCCTTGAGGCCGATCAGGCTCTGCATCGCATGGCTGGAGGACGGGTCCATACGAATCTGGCCGTCCCAGTCCACGGTCATGAAACGGAACGTGGGGTCGACAAATTTGTTGACCACATCCAGATTCAGGCCGTAATGCTCGCCGATCGCCGACCAGTAATTTACCCCTGCCCCGCCCAGCGGGTCGACACCCAGACGCAAGCCTGAATCGCGGATGGCGTCCAGATCGATGACGTTCTTCAGGTCAGCGACGTAGCTATTAACGTAGTCATGGCGGTGCGTGGTGTCGGCACGCAAGGCTTTTTCATGGCTGATGCGCGAAACGCCGACGACCTTCTCGGCCAGCAGCTCGTTGGCCTTGTTCTCGATCCACTTGGTGACATCGCTGTCGGCCGGGCCGCCGTTGGGCGGGTTGTACTTGAAGCCACCGCTTTGCGGCGGGTTGTGCGACGGGGTAATGACGATGCCGTCAGCCAGCCCGGACGTGCGGCCACGGTTGTAACAGATGATCGCGTGAGACACCGCAGGCGTTGGCGTGTACTCGTCGCCTTCGGAGATCATCACCTGCACGCCATTGGCAGCCAGCACTTCAAGCGCGGTGGCAGCGGCTGGCGTGGACAGCGCGTGGGTGTCGGCACCCAGAAACAAAGGGCCGTCGATGCCGTTGGCCTTGCGGTATAGACAGATGGCCTGACTGATGGCCAGCACGTGCCATTCGTTGAAGCCCAGCTCGAACGAGGTGCCGCGATGCCCGGAAGTGCCGAAGGCAACGCGCTGGGTCGACACCGATGCATCAGGCTGGCCGGTGTAATAAGCGGTGACCAGTCTCGGAATATCGACCAGTAACTGCGCAGGTGCCAGCTTGCCGGCGAAAGGACTGAGACTCATACAACCTCCATGAACACTGAAAAAAGGCTGCCACGGCTAAAACCATGATCAGCGCGGCAGTTTACTCGCAGTTCGACAGCGTTGCTCGGGTATCGATCCCTCAGCCGTCAACGGTTTCAGGCCGCCACCACGCAGGGAACAGTTGCGCCACCTTGCGTTCGGCAAAACGGTCATCGATCAGCATCACCACGCCGCTATCATTTTGACTGCGAATCACCCGCCCCGCCGCCTGCACGACCTTCTGCACGCCGGGGTAAAGGTAGGTGTAATCGTAGCCCGCGCCGAACAGCGCAGCCATGAGTTGCTTGAACTGCTCATTGACCGGGTTGAGCTGAGGTAGCCCGAGGGTGGCGATGAATGCACCGATCAGACGAGCACCCGGCAAGTCGATGCCTTCGCCAAAAGCGCCGCCCAGCACCGCAAAGCCGATGCCCTGACTGCTCAGGGTGAAACGTTCGAGAAACGCATGACGCTCACTTTCGGCCATGCCTCGCGCCTGCTGCCAGAGGGTGATGTGCGGATGCGTGCGTGCCATCAGTTCGGCCACCTGTAACAGGTAATCAAAGCTGCTGAAAAACGCCAGATAGTTGCCCGGCCGCGCTGCGAACTGCGTAGCCATCAGTTCGACAATCGGTGCCAGCGACGCCTGCCGATGAGTGAAACGGGTAGAGATGCGGCTGACGATGCGCACGTCCAGTTGATCGTGATGGAACGGCGACTCGACGTCGATCCAGGCCGTATTGGCTGGCAACCCCAGCAAGTCCGTGTAGTAATGCCGTGGGTTGAGTGTCGCGGAAAACAGCACAGTGCTGCGTGCAGCGCTCAGGCGCGGGCGAATGAAGCGTGCCGGCACCACGTTGCGCAGGCTCAGGCGCGACAGGATGCGCTTGCCACCGGCCTCGCGCCGGGTGATGTCGAAAATGAAATGTTCGTCGAACAGCTGGGCAATGTGCGCAAAACCGATGGCCTCCAGATAGAACCCCTGCAACGTGCCATCCACCGCCTGCGGATACTCGTTGAAATGGTCACCGATGGTCGAGATGCACAGGTTCAGACTGTTGAGAAATTTGTCCGGTGCCGCCGGGTAAGCCTGATAGACACCGGCCTGCGCCTTGTGCAGTGCATTCCATTGCCGGTCCACGCGTTGCAGGGCTTTTTTCACCGGGTCGGGCGCGGTCTGGATCAAGGCTTTCAGTTGGCTCTGATCGAGGCTTGCGCTGTACATCTGCCGCGCCCGCTCGACCATGTTGTGCGCTTCATCGACCAGCACCGCCACCCGCCATTGATTGAGCTGACCGAGGCCGAACAACAGCGCGCTCAAGTCGAAATAATAGTTGTAGTCGGCGATGACCACGTCGGCCCAGCGCGCCAGTTCCTGGCTCAGGTAGTACGGACAGACCTGATGCAGCAAGGCGGCCTCGCGCACGCCAGCCTGATTCAGCCAGGGCGACTCCAGTGCCGCCGAGCGTGCGGCAGGCAGACGGTCGTAAAAGCCACGGGCCAGCGGGCAGGAATCTCCGTTGCAGGCTTTGTCCGGATGCTCGCAGGCTTTGTCCCGCGCCACCAACTCCAGCACCCGCAGCCTGAGTTCAGGCGCACTGTGCCTGATGACTTCCAGCGCATCCAGCGCCAGCCGCCGCCCCGGCGTCTTGGCGGTCAGGAAGAAAATCTTGTCGAGCTTCTGGACGGGGGCCGCCTTGAGCAATGGAAACAGCGTGCCCACTGTCTTGCCGATGCCGGTCGGAGCCTGGGCCATCAGGCAACAGCCGGTGCTCACCGCCTTGTAAACCGATTCGGCGAGCGCTCGCTGGCCGGTACGAAACGACGCATGGGGGAATTTCAGGCGGCCCAGCGTCTGGTGCAACGCCTGAGTGTGCGCCAGCTCCTGCCGCGCCCAGCCGAGGAATATCGTGCACTGCTGCTCGAAAAACCGTTGCAGCGTCGCAGCGCTGAACGGCTCACGGATCAGGGTTTCCTGCTCGCTGACAATGTTGAAATACACCAGCGCCAGCGTCACTTCTTCAAGTTGCAGGCGCTGGCAGAGCAGCCAGCCGTACACCTTCACCTGCGCCCAATGCAACTGACGGTGGTTGGCGGGCATGGCGTCCAGCTCGCCGCGATAGGTTTTCACCTCTTCCAGCTGGTTGCGGCCTGCGTCGTAGCCGTCTGCCCTGCCCCTCACGGTCAGCTCGTGGTAATCGCCGCTCAGCGCCAGCTCGGCCTGATAATCGGCACCGCGACGCGACGCGACCGTGCGATGCCCGGCAATCCCTTCCTGCGCCGTTGGCGATGGCGTGAAACGCAGATCGAGATCACCGACCTTGGCCGTGAACTCGCACAACGCGCGCACCGCCACTGCATAACGTGCAGGCGGATCGCCGACCGTTGCTGGCGCGGGATCGGGATTGACAGGGGCGATTGGGGTCACTGCGCTGGGGGGCCGTTGGTTGTTGGTACTGGACGGGCGTACAGTTAACAGCCTTGGATCACGTCTGGCAAACACAAATGGATCGACGGCCCGCCATGCCAGCGCTCAAGGCCGACGTGCCAGCTGTAATGCCTGCGCCAGTGCGCTCAACAGTTCGCCCGGATCCCGACTCCAGTCAATCGCGTAGCTGATCCATAGATGTTGCCCATAGAGGCTCTCCAGGCTGAACAGCTCACCGGGCGTGATGACGATGCGTTTGGCCAGCAGCCTGTTGAAGACCTGGCGCATGTCCACCGGATGCACGCTTCGGGCCCAGATCCCGCAGCCACCCTCGGGCACCTCGTAACGCAGCAATCCTTCCGTGTGCTCATTCAGGTGCTGCATCATCAATTGCATGCGTCCAGCCAGCGCCTCTCGTAACTGAGCCAAGTGCTTGTCCAGACGCCCGCCGCTGCACAACCGGGCGATGGCGCGCTGACGAATGGGCGGCAGTTCAAAGGCGCGCAGCAGGAAATACGCCTGCCACTGTGCATCCAGATTCCTGCACAGCAGATAACCGTAAGGCGCTTCCGGCCCAAGGCTTTTCTCGAACGTACCGATGATGATCAGACGCTGCGGGTCAACCAGGTGCCGCAGGCAGACGTGATCGTCAACAAACTGCAAGCCACCGTGGCTGTCGTTTTCCAGCACCCAGACCTGATGGCGGTCAAGCACTTCGGCCACTGCCCGACTGTTGCACAGCGGCCGTACGCTGCCTCGTATGGAATTGAACATTGAAGGCAACACAACAAGGCCGACGTTATTTTCCAGCAACAGCCGTTCAAGCTGTATCGGATCAAGGCCGCCGGCCTCGTCCAGCGGCAACTCGATGACCCGGATATCGAATGACCGCAGCAACCTCAGCAAGCTCCAGGCGCAAGGCGACTCGACCAGTACTGCGCCACCGCGCAACCCCAGGGTTTCGAGAACGGCGTTGAATGCGCCATGCAAGTCGGGGGCGACATGAACATTGTCGGCGTGCCAGCAATGCTCGGCACCGCGGGTGTAACGGGCTGCCAGCGCGATGCGCAATTGCAGTTCGCCGAAAGGCTGAAAATCCGCTTGCCGCGGGCGCGGATAATTCCGGACCAGCTCGTGTTCCATCGCCAGCAGCGGGCTTTCCTGCGCCTGCAACAGTGTCGGCGCATCGCTGCCCAACAACGACATGCCAGAACGTCGAGCGTAGTAATGGTACATCTGCAAAAGATCGCCGTCGCTGTCACAGCGTGCCCGCACTTCAATAGCTGCGCTGCGCGGTGCCGAGTAATAACCCGACTTGGCAACGGAATAAATACGCCCCTCTTTTTCCAGCAGCGAATAGGCACTTTGTACCGTGGATATCGATACGCGCAGGCGCCGGGCCAGATGACGCAGCGACGGCATCTTGAGCGCCGACTCGCCCTGCCCCTGATCAACCAACTGCACAAGGTAGCGATAGACCGCCTGATAGGCGAAATCGGCGTTGTTTTTCATGTTCAACGCCCGGAGAGCACTTGCACCACCGCCTGCCCGGTCATCGGATCGACGGTCATGATCCGGCGCTTGTCAGGGTCTGCGGCGCGGATTCTGGCGATGATCGAGTGCTCGTCGTCGAAGTCCACACGGTGCTTGCGGTAGAGGTTCTGCAGTTCCCTGAGGCTCAAGCCGCTGATTTCCACCAGCCACTGCACGACCTGATCAGGCGCCGTCGAGCCTGACAGCACCTTGTGCAGATCCGGCAGCGCTACCAGCATGCCGGAATGGCAGCGGCGCAGAAAATCTTCCAGGCCATCGCCCTGGTTCACGAACGGTGAGAACAACAGGCAGACCAGTTGTGTTTCGTTCAGGCCAAAGCCGTCCTGAGCGAAGCTTGCGGCCAGTTCGCGGCGCGTATCGATACGCTCACGGCCGGCATAGGCGCTGAGCGCCTGGTCGATCAACCGCGGCGGCATCTGCTTTCTGCGCATCAGTGACGTGGCCAGCTCCAGGTACTCGGCTATTCCGTCAGCATAACTGCGCCCTTGCAGATACTCCGCGGTCAGGCCGCGCATGTGGGCCATCAGCACCGGGTTGGCGCAATCGGACTCGCTGAAGCTGAACGCCAGATCGTCGAAGCGAAAATCCAGAAACTCGGTGAGCAGGTTCCAGTGCTCGTCCGCCGTGCAACTGATCAGGTCGGCAATGCTGATAAAAGCGGGCGCGGTGGCTTTGTCAGGGCAGGTAATGGGGCGCATGACACGCGGGGCGTCATCGCCCTCCCCATACAGTTCGTTGTAGTAGGCCTGGCCAATCGTGTCGATCACCTTGAGCACCCCATTCAGGGTCTGGTTGCCCCAGCGACCCGAGTGCTGCCCGGTACGCTGGGCCAGACGCATGATCCAGGTAATGTATTGCCTCTGCTCCTTTCTCGAGTCGCCGCTGACCACTGCATCGACACCGTTGCCCCAGCTCAGGGCCCGGCCGAGAAACTCCGCCAGCCCGAGGTAGCAGGTATTGCAAAACGTCGTGCGTGCGTCTCCAGCGGACAGATGACCACCGAGCAGCATGTCCAGACGGTTCTGCTCACGGCCTGCGCTGGAAAAAGGCAGGTCCGGCTCGAAAGCCTGGGTGTACTGGTTGTCGATGACCAGCATTTCGACGCGAGGGTCGTCATACAGAAACAACGCTGAATAGGTGCGGTTGATGTTGCCCATCACCGCCGGCGTCATACCCGCGTGACGCCGATTGGCGACCCGCAAATTGAATGTGCCGGGCGACCGACAGGCAATGCTCAACTGCGCAGCCCGTAAAAAGGCCAGCGTATAGGCACTGTCTTTGCCTTATAGCCC
>NZ_ATDK01000567.1 GCF_000444135.1 Pseudomonas avellanae BPIC 631 | reverse complement strand
ACGGCATTCCCACGCTGGAGCGTGAGGAACGATGACCTCGACTATCGTGCGACGCTCTGTGTCGCATGCCGTTCTGGACGCTCTGCGTCCGGTCTTGCTGGCCCTGCGCGGAAGTGAACGGGTGGTGTGCAGGTGCAATAAAAAAGGGCCGATAAATCGGCCCAAGTAACCCCACGCTTGGTAAATCGAAAATCAGCGGTTTGGCTGTGGCGTCAGTCGCAGGTAGGGCGTGACGGCCTTGTAGCCTTTGGGAAAGCGTTCTTTGATCTCGGCTTCGTCCTTGATCGACGGCACGATCACTACATCATCACCATCCACCCAGTTGGCAGGCGTGGCGACTTTGTAGTTGTCGGTCAGTTGCAGGGAGTCGATGACCCGCAGAATCTCGTGGAAATTGCGTCCGGTGCTGGCCGGATAGGTGATGGTCAGGCGCACTTTCTTGTTCGGGTCGATCACGAACAGCGAGCGCACGGTCAGTGTGTCGTTGGCATTGGCGTGGATCAGGTCATACAGGTCGGAAACCTTGCGGTCGGCATCGGCCAGAATCGGAAAGTTGACCTGGGTGTTTTGCGTGGTGTTGATGTCGTCGATCCACTTGATGTGCGAATCAACCGGGTCAACGGATAGCGCGATGGCCTTGACGCCGCGCTTGGCGAACTCATCTTTCAATTTGGCAGTGAAGCCCAGCTCTGTGGTGCAGACAGGCGTGAAGTCTGCCGGATGAGAAAACAACACACCCCAGCTGTTGCCGAGCCATTCATGGAAACGGATACGACCTTCGCTGGATTCCTGCTCGAAGTCAGGGGCGATGTCGCCAAGTCGCAGTGTCATGGTGTTGCTCCTCGTCATAGTCGGTAGGCATGGGTATAGCCTGACTGTGTGCCCTGCGAAAGGAAACTAAAAAGAATAAATAACGACTTGCATATACCCATAGGGAATATGAAAAAAACAGGTAAAAGAAACCCCGCACTTGGCGGGGTTTCTTCACGCTTCAGTACACTTACATGAAGTTGTAGGTGTAGTTGAAGATCAGGCGGGTTTGATCGGTGTTGGTCGAGTTGTTCAGGTCGCCATCGGCACGGTAGGTACCGTGACGCAGGGTAGTACCGAAGCCTTTCATCGGACCGCTCTGAATCACGTAGTCAACGCGCATGTCGGTTTCCCACTCGGAATAACTGTTATTGCGAGTAGCCGCAGTATTGCCGCGGATGTCATCAGCATTCAGGTAAGCAATTGCTGCTTTCAGGCCTGGAACACCGACCTTGGCGAAGTCATACGAGTACTGACCGAAGGTGGTGTTCTCACCCGCGCGGTTGAAGCCGTTGATCATCGAGTCAGTGAACAGGTAGAAGCTCGAACCGCCGTTGCCTTCAAGGCTCGAACGTGTGGTGCCGTCTTTGGTGACGCTACCCTGGCCCAGGAAAACCATACCGCCGTTGTCGCCCACTTGTTGATGACCAACCATCAACGCATGACCACCCAACGAATAGGTGAACATGGCAGACCAGGTGGAGTTATCCACTTCGCCGGTGTTCTTGGCATAACCGTTGTTGTTGAAACGGTAGCCAGTCGCCGCGTCGCTGTTTTTGCCGTCAGAGCTGCTGTTGAAATAACGCAGGTCAGTCTTGAAGGACTGGTTGTCGCTGATCGGGTAGACGTGAACCAGACCCAGGAAGTGTTGCTTGTAGAAGTCTTCCAGGTTGGCGTAGTAGTACTGCAACGTCAGGTCTTTGGTGACTTTCCAGTCAGCACCGGCGAAGCGGAATTGGTCGCTGGTCTGCGAAGCGCCAGCAACGGACAGATCGGTCCAGTTGCTCGACGCACGGCCGATCGACTTGTTCAGTTGACCAGCAGTGAAAGTTACGGTGTCCAGATCCTTGGAGGTCAGGATGCCGCCCTGGAAAGCCTGAGGAAGAAGACGACCGTCGTTGCTGACCAGAATTGGCAGGTTAGGAGCCAAGGCGTTACCGACTTTCAGCTCGGTCTTCGAGAAGCGTACCTTGCCGTTGGCGCCCAGACGACTCCACTCATTAACAGCAGAACCGTCACTGTCGGTAGGCAGAACGCCGCCGTTCAATGCACCTGAGTGGGCGCCACGGCCGCCGTCAAGGTGAACACCAACCAGACCTTGCAGGTCCAGACCGAAACCGACAGTGCCTTGAGTGAAGCCCGACAGGTAGTCGAATTTCAGGCCAGTGGCCGTCTCACGGCTGTTGTGGGTAGTGCCTTCGCGGTAATCGTTGTCAAAATACAGGGTACGAGAACTGACGGACGCTTTGCTGTCTTCAAGGAAACCAGCTGCACCGGCCTGCTGAGCCAATGCCGCGACGGTTACGGCCAAGGCCAGGGTGGACTTCTTCATTACTACGCTCCTCGTGAATCTAATTTTTTATGTCCCTGGTGCCGAGCTTTGCCCTGACCCAAGGATTTCGCGAAAGGTGACAGTCCCGACCTGGAGGTCAATGGATTCTGTACACCCCGACTTTTGACTAGACCGCGTATGTCGATGGCCGCACGGGAGTGTGTTTTCTTCATGCTCAAAAATAACCATCCCACAGCTATCAAGAACATTCAGTTATATGTCACAACTCGTGTCAACCAGGACGTCACGGAGTGTATCGACCTAATTGTGTAATTCCCAAAATTTATTTTGGGACCATTCGTCAGATCGTTTGGTTTTGTGCACCAGACTGCCCAAATTGAGATTGAACAGTCGCAGCCCCCCACGGCACTGCGTTACTGGCAAGCCAGCAAAAGCCTTGTAAAACGGGCACTTCGAAGAGATTAAGCGGTTAATGTGACAGTTGTCATCACTTTGACGGCAGGCGTTGTGCTATCGCAAAATAATTTCGAAAATCCGCTCCAAACAGGCTTTTTGGGCACTTTTTGCCGTTCAAAACACGTCTTCGACTGTAGTCCAGATGAACAAAAAAGCAATTTCAGTGTCGTGCGCCACTTGCGCGGGCCGATTGGCCGATGCGAAACCTGGCGTTCATGTGCATGCATGCAGCAGAACACCTCATAAGCTAATGCTTAAAAGTTATTTATTTGAGGATTCTTAGATCACTTAGTCTCCATTTCCAGCTTGTCCCCGGCCCGCCTGATTCGGAGCTTCATCATGAAACTGCATTTTTCCCTGCGCTTGCTGACGGCGCTGTCGTTGACTGGCGCAACCTTCCTCGCACAAGCAGCCGATTTTACGGTTGCCTACCAGACCACTGTCGATCCGGCCAAGGTGGCGCAGGCCGACAACGCCTACGAGAAAGCCACTGACTCGAAAATCGCCTGGCGCAAATTCGACAACGGGGCCGACGTCATCACCGCTATCGCGTCGGGCGACGTACAGATCGGGTATCTCGGCTCAAGCCCTTTCACTGCAGCCGCCACGCGCAAACTGCCGGTAGAGACTTTCCTGATCGCCACTCAGATCGGCGCTGCCGAGGCACTGGTTGCGCGCAATGGCTCGGGAATCAATGCCCCCCAGGACCTGATCGGCAAGAAGATTGCCGTGCCGTTCGTTTCCACCGGCCACTACAGCCTGCTCGCGGCACTCAAGCACTGGAACATCGACCCGACCAGGGTCACGATTCTGAACCTCGCGCCGCCGGCCATTGCCGCCGCGTGGAAACGCGGTGACATCGACGCGACCTACGTCTGGGACCCGGCGCTGGGTGTCGCCAAGGAAACCGGCAAGGTGCTGATCACTTCCGGCGAACTGGCCAAAGTTGGCGCGCCGACGTTCGACGCCTGGATCGTGCGCAAGGACTTCGCCAGCAAACACCCGGAAGTTGTCAAAGCGTTCGCCAAAGTAACGCTGGATGCCTACGCCCAGTATCGCCAGGACCCAGCGGCCTGGATCGCCAACCCGGCGAACGTCGACAAGTTGACCCTGCTTTCCGGTGCCAAGGCGTCTGACGTACCAGAACTGCTGCAAGGCAATGTCTATCCGCTGGCCACCGAGCAGAGCGTACTGTTGGGCGCACCGACCATCGAAGCGGTCACCAAAACTGCAGCGTTCCTTAAAGAACAGGGCAAGGTCGATGCGGTGCTATCTGATTACTCGCCGTATGTCAGCAATACATTCATCCCGCAATAAACGCCCTGACTGGCTCGAGGAAATACCCCATGGCTGTGTTGCAACTGGAGGGCATCAGCGCTCACTACCCCGGTGCAGCAGCACCCGTGCTGGAGAACATCAACCTGAGCCTGGGGCCGCAGCAACTGCTGGTGGCGCTCGGGCCGTCCGGCAGCGGCAAGACCTCGCTGCTGAATCTGATTGCCGGTTTCGTCACACCCAGCGGCGGGCGCATCACGCTGGACGGCAGCGCCGTCGAGGGGCCAGGTGCCGAGCGCGGCGTGGTGTTTCAGGACGATGCGCTGTTGCCCTGGCAGGACGTACTGGCCAATGTTGCATTTGGCCTGGAGCTGGCCGGGGTCAGCCGCAGCGACCGCGAAGCCCGTGCGCGGGAGATGCTGGCGCTGGTGGACCTCGTCGGCTTTGAACAGCGGCGTATCTGGCAGCTGTCCGGCGGGCAACGGCAACGCGTCGGTCTGGCCAGGGCGCTGGCGGCAGACCCGCGCATTCTGTTGATGGACGAGCCCTTTGGCGCACTGGACGCTTTCACCCGCGAACAGATGCAGGAATTGTTGCTGCAAGTCTGGCAACGCACCGCCAAACCGGTGTTTCTGATTACTCACGATATAGAAGAAGCGGTTTTTCTCGCCACTGACCTGATTCTGCTGGCACCCAACCCAGGCCGTATCGCCGAGCACCTGCAACTGGACTTCGGCCGCCGCTACAGCGCTGGCGAGTCGGCGCGTGCGATCAAGTCTGACCCACGCTTTATCGAAACCCGCGAACAGGTGCTGGCCAACGTGTTTGCCCAACGTGCCGGAGAACAGCGCGCATGAGCAGCCATGAGCCGATAAGCAGCCATGAACTGACAGGCATCACCAACCTTGCAGATAAACCACCTGTGGCCCGCAGGCCGCGGGTGTATCCGAGCACCCGGACCATCAGCGCTCTGACCCTCGTCACGCTGCTGGCCCTGTGGTGGGCGGTAACGGCCGGAGGCTGGATCGAGCCGCTGTTCCTGCCGCCGCCAGCGGATGTACTCGGCAAAGGCTGGCTGCTGATGACCAAGGGTTACATGGACTCCACGCTCTGGCAGCATCTGGGCGCCAGCCTGCAACGCATCGGCCTGGCCTTGGGCGCAGCGACTCTCACAGCGATTCCGGTCGGCATTGCCATCGGACAGAACCGCATAGCTCGCGGGATTTTCGACCCGCTGATCGAGTTCTACCGCCCCATACCGCCATTGGCCTACCTGCCGCTGATCGTGATCTGGTTCGGCATCGGCGAGTTTTCCAAGGTGCTGTTGATCTACCTGGCGATCTTCGCGCCGATTGCCATCGCTACAGCAACCGGTGTGCGCACCGTAGACCCAACCAGAGTCCGGGCTGCGCAATCGCTGGGGGCCACGCGCTGGCAACTGATTCGTCATATCATTGTGCCCAGCGCGCTCCCGGACATCCTCACCGGCATTCGCATCGGCCTGGGTGTGGGCTGGTCGACACTGGTGGCCGCAGAACTCATCGCCGCGACCAGCGGGCTTGGCTTCATGGTCCAGTCCGCTGCGCAGTTTCTGGTGACTGATGTGGTGGTGCTGGGGATTCTGGTCATAGCCATCATCGCTTTTGCCATGGAACTGGGCCTGCGCGCGCTGCAACACAAACTGGTTCCGTGGCATGGTCAGCATCATTAATGCATCAGTATGGGTGTTTGCCTCGTGACGGTGCGCAAATTGAGTGCATCTGCCGGGGCTGCGCAATCAAGCGAAAGGCACCGCTCAGAATTCGAGAGGCTAAAGTGGCAGGCGTGCCAAGTGTTTTTCAAAAATGTTTCCCCGGCAGCAGAGCAGCAGAATAAACCCATCCTATTCAACGGCTTATGGATTTTAAAGACGCTACAACCAAGCAATATGTAATCCGATATGACTATAAAAATGCGTTCTTTCGGATTAATTCTCAAAACTGGCACGCACTCTGCAATAGGTCTTGTATCACCAGTTTTGGGGACCTTGGTACAGGCAGGCCGGGGATTCCCCTCTTTTATTCCTCCCGGAGACTGACCTCCAGTCTCCAGCGCCCGTCCACCTTCTCAGTGCGCCAGTCGCCATGAAGCGGACGGGCTGCCAGGAGCGTCAGCACCAAGCCTCTCTCCCCTTGCTCCACCTTCCAGCGTGCAATCTTGTTGTCGAACCTCAACTGGCCCGTCCACGGTCGGCCAGACGCATCGACGTTGAGCACTACCGCGCCATCGACCGTTGCCCCCCGATACCTGGGCTCTTCGTTGAACCACAGCGCAAGCCCCGTGGGCAATTCCTCGATCTGCTCGAGTTCGAAGGGGTCTGGCTGCTGCAAGCGACCGATAATCGTGCCCACAGTGAAGCCGACAATCGCCATCGAGCCAAGAACACGTGGCCAGAGCTTCGGTCTCGGGTCCTCTTCAGGGGTAGAATGCATCCCGTCCTTTTGTCCGGAGCCGTGCATGTTTCACGTCATCCTTTTTCAACCAGAAATTCCGCCGAATACCGGCAATGTCATCAGGCTGTGCGCCAACAGTGGCTGCACCCTGCATTTGATCGAGCCGTTGGGTTTCGAGCTGGACGACAAGCGCCTACGCCGTGCCGGTCTCGATTACCATGAGTATGCCACGCTGCAGACGCACGCAGACCTGGCAAGCTGCCTGGAGAAGATCGGCAACCCTCGACTGTTCGCCTTAACAACCAAAGGCGCGCGGCCGTTTCATGATGCGAGCTTTGCGCCGGGCGATGCGTTTCTGTTCGGCCCTGAAAGCCGTGGCCTGCCCGCCGACATTCTCGACTCGCTGAGCAGCGACCAGCGCCTGCGACTGCCCATGCGTGAAGGCTGCCGCAGCCTGAACCTGTCCAACACCGTGGCGGTGGCCGTCTATGAAGCATGGCGCCAGCACGGGTTTGCCTGATAGCGCGCCGCCAGACACAAAAAAGCGCCCCGAAAGGCGCTTTTTTTTATCGCTTTAATAGCCGTAATGCTTACTGCACAGTCGGCATTGGCGTTTCGCCAGCTTCCTGCATGCGTTGCAGCTCTTGCGCGTACAGGGCGTCGAAGTTCACCGGGGCCAGCATCAGCGCAGGGAACGAGCCACGTACGACCAGATTGTCGATGGCTTCGCGAGCGTACGGGAACAGGATGTTAGGGCAGAACGCGCCCAGTGTGTGGCTCATTGCAGCGTCGTCCAGACCCTTGATCAGGAAGATACCGGCCTGTTGCACTTCAACGATGAACGCAACTTCTTCGCCATTGTTGACGGTCACGGACAGGGTCAGCACGACTTCGTAGAAATCACCTTCCAGCGGCTTCTGACGAGTGTTCAGGTCCAGGCTGACGGTCGGCGTCCACTCCTGGCGGAAGATTGCCGGGCTTTTTGGCGCTTCAAACGACAGGTCGCGAACGTAGATACGCTGCAGGGAAAATTGCGGGCCGTTTTCTTCGTTGGCAACAGCGCCGTTGTTCGGTTGATCGGTCATCTCGGATCCTTGTCAGATAGGGCTGAAAGATTAAAGGGAATCAGGCCAGCAGGGCATCAAGCTTGCCGGCACGCTCCAGAGCAAACAGGTCATCGCAGCCGCCCACGTGGGTCGGGCCGATCCAGATCTGCGGTACAGAAGTACGACCGGCCTTCTTGGTCATTTCGGCGCGCAATTGCGGCTTGCCGTCGACCCGGATTTCTTCGAAGGCCACGCTCTTGCTCTGCAACAGCTGCTTGGCCCGTATGCAATACGGGCAGTAGTCGCTGGAATAGACTATGACTTGAGCCATGTTCACTTCACCAGAGGAAGATTATCGCCGCGCCAGCTGGAAATGCCGCCGGACAGCTTGGCCGCCTTGAAGCCGGTTTTGAGCAGCTCGCGGGCGGTAGAGCCCGCATGCTGCCCCATTGCATCGACTATGATCAACGTCTTGTCCTTGTATTTCTGCAGTTCGGCGGTGCGGGTCAGCACCTTGTCCTGCGGAAAATTCAGGGAGCCAACGATGTGGCCGGCGGTGAAGTCCTTTTTCGAGCGCACGTCGATGACCACGCCCTGATCGCTGTTGACCAGTGCGGTCAGCTCGCGAGTGCTCAGGCTGGCGCCGCCCTTGCTCAGTTCGTAAGCGATCAGCAGGCCCAGCAGAATGACGAAGGCACCGGTGATCAAATAGTGGGTAGTGGCGAATTCAAGCAGGTGAGCAACCATCAGTAGGTTCCAGGGCGTTAAAATGTCGGCCAGTATACACAGCAGCCAAGGTCGGCCAAAGTCCGTACGGCAGTGACGCCGTTGGAACTTGTCCCTAAAATGCCGTTCCCTTGTACTTTGTTACTCTCTTTATTCAACCAGCATCGAGTGGGTTCTATGACTGCCACGCCAAAACCTCTGGTCCTTATCATCCTCGATGGCTTCGGACACAGCGAAAGCCACGAAGGCAATGCCATCCTGGCGGCGAAAATGCCCGTCATGGATCGTCTCTACAAAACCATGCCCAACGGCCTGATTTCCGGCTCGGGCATGGACGTCGGTCTGCCGGACGGGCAGATGGGCAACTCCGAAGTCGGGCACATGAACCTGGGTGCCGGTCGTGTGGTGTATCAGGATTTCACCCGGGTGACCAAGGCGATTCGTGACGGCGAGTTTTTCGAGAACCCGACCATCTGCGCCGCTGTGGATAAAGCCGTGAGCGCCGGCAAGGCAGTGCACATCATGGGCCTGCTGTCCGATGGCGGCGTGCACAGCCATCAGGATCACCTGGTGGCCATGGCCGAGCTGGCGGTAAAACGTGGCGCCGATAAAATCTATCTGCATGCGTTTCTCGACGGTCGCGACACACCACCGCGCAGCGCGAAGAAATCCCTCGAGCTGATGGACGAAACCTTCGCCCGCCTGGGCAAGGGCCGCACCGCAACGATCATCGGCCGCTACTTCGCCATGGACCGCGATAACCGCTGGGACCGTGTATCGACGGCCTACAACCTGATCGTCGACAGCAGCGCCGAATTTCACGCAGCTACCGGCGTCGCCGGGCTTGAAGCCGCTTACGCGCGCGACGAGAACGACGAGTTCGTCAAAGCCACGCGCATCGGCGAGCCTGCCAAAGTAGAAGACGGCGACGCCGTGGTGTTCATGAACTTCCGCGCCGACCGCGCCCGTGAACTGACCCGCGTGTTCGTCGAAGACGATTTCAAGGACTTCGAGCGCGCCCGTCAGCCCAAGGTCAATTACGTGATGCTGACCCAGTACGCGGCCAGCATTCCCGCGCCCTCGGCGTTCGCCGCCGGCAGCCTGAAAAACGTGCTGGGCGAATACCTGGCAGACAATGGCAAGACTCAACTGCGCATTGCCGAGACTGAAAAATACGCCCACGTCACTTTCTTCTTCTCGGGCGGTCGTGAAGAACCGTTTCCGGGCGAAGAGCGCATTCTGATCCCGTCGCCGAAAGTCGCGACCTACGACCTGCAGCCGGAAATGAGCGCGCCGGAAGTGACCGACAAGATCGTCGACGCCATCGAGCATCAGCGTTACGACGTCATCATCGTCAACTACGCCAACGGCGACATGGTTGGCCATAGCGGCATCATGGAAGCGGCGATCAAGGCCGTGGAATACCTCGACGTGTGTGTCGGACGGATTACCGAAGCGCTGGAGAAAGTCGGCGGTGAAGCGCTGATCACCGCCGACCACGGCAACGTCGAGCAGATGACCGATGACGCCACAGGCCAGGCGCACACTGCGCACACGTCCGAGCCTGTACCTTTTGTGTACGTCGGCAAACGTCAGTTGAAGGTCCGCGAAGGCGGCGTTCTGGCCGACGTGGCGCCAACCATGCTGCATCTGTTGGGCATGGAAAAACCGCAAGAGATGACCGGCCACTCGATCCTGGTGAAAGAGTAACCGTTGAAAACCGGCCTATAGCCATCAGGCAAGGCCGGGTTTTTATGCTTCAAGCCCTAAAGCAGTGGCTGCGGGGCGTTTTTTTTGCAGCGCATGGCGGGCATACTAGGCCTGACATTTTTCTCACCATTGCCCGGTATCGCCCACCCACATGCTTCGCGCCTTGATCGCCCTTGCTCTGATCTGCCTGCTCAATCCGGCGTTTGCCGAAGACGAGCGTGTGCAAACCCAAAAACAGATAGATGCTGCGCGTCAGGATGTGACGGAGCTGCAAAAGGTCCTGAGCAAACTTCAGGAAGAACGCACAGGCGTCCAGAAGGACCTGCGCACCACTGAAACCGAAATGGGCAAGTTGGAAAAGCAGGTCGAGGTCCTGCAAAAGGAACTAAAAAAGACGGAAGCCGAGCTGCAAAAGCTCGACAGTGAGAAGAAAAAACTCAACAGCGCTCGCGTCGAACAACAGCGTCTGATTGCAATCCAGGCCCGCGCCGCCTATCAGAGTGGCCGCCAGGAGTACCTCAAGCTGTTGCTCAATCAGCAGCACCCCGAGAAGTTCGCCCGCACCCTCACCTATTACGACTACCTGAGCCAGGCGCGCCTGGAGCAGCTACGCAACTTCAATGAAACCCTGCGCCAGTTGGCCAACGTCGGAAAAGACATCGACCTGCAACAGGCACAGCTACTGGTGCAGAAGAGCAACCTGGACAGCCAGAGCGAAGAACTGGCCAAAGTCCGCCAGGAGCGTCAACAGGCGCTGGCCAAGCTGAATCAGGACTACAAGGCTCGCGATCAGAAACTGCAGGCCCGTCAGCAGGATCAGGCTGACCTGGCCAAAGTCCTCAAGACCATCGAAGAAACCCTGGCGCGTCAGGCGCGCGAAGCCGAAGAGGCCCGCCAGAAAGCGCTGGTCGCCGCCCGCGAGGCCGAAGAGAAACGTCAGCGCGAAGCTGAGGCCCTCGCTCGTAACAACAGCACAAGCAGCAGTAAAAGCGCTGATGAACCCGCACCGCATCGCCCGGTCAAAGCCCCCGGCACAGTCGTTTCCAGTGCCGGCGTGTCCTACGGTGGACCTTTTGCAGAGGCCAGGGGAAAACTTCCATGGCCAATCGATGGTCGACTGCTTGCACGTTTTGGTGAAGCACGCGGTGATGACGAGCGGACCAAGTGGGACGGCGTCATGATCAGCGCCACAGCCGGCAGCCAGGTCCATGCCGTACATGGCGGACGAGTGGTGTTTGCCGACTGGTTGCGCGGTGCGGGGCTTCTGGTCATTCTGGACCACGGCAACGGCTATTTGACCCTGTATGGGCACAACCAGAGCCTGCTCAAGTCGGCAGGTGACATTGTAAAAGCCGGTGAAGCGATTTCCACGGTCGGCAATAGTGGTGGTCAGGACACGGCAGCGTTGTACTTTGCTATTCGTCAGCAGGGTCGCCCCAGCGATCCGGCCCAATGGTGCCGCACTCAAGGATAAGTCGGCGTCAATATCTGTAGGAGTTCGTTAGACATGCTGCATTTGTCCCGCCTCACCTCGCTGGCCCTGGCAATTGCCATCGTTATCGGCGCGCCCCTGGCGCAAGCTGCCGAAAAAACCGCGCCAGCCACGCCTGCAGCAGTCGCACCCGCCAAACCCAATGCCAACGCCAGGCCGCCGCTGCCGCTTGACGAGTTGCGGACCTTTGCCGAGGTCATGGATCGGGTCAAAGCGGCCTACGTCGAGCCGGTGGACGACAAAACGCTGCTGGAAAACGCGATCAAGGGCATGCTCAGCAACCTTGATCCGCACTCGGCCTACCTCGGCCCGGAAGATTTCCAGGCGTTGCAGGAAAGCACCAGCGGCGAATTCGGTGGTCTGGGCATCGAAGTGGGCGTCGAAGACGGCCTGGTCAAGGTGGTTTCGCCCATCGACGACACTCCCGCCTCCAAGGCTGGCATTGAGGCAGGCGACCTGATCGTGAAGATCAATGGCACGCCGACCCAGGGCCAGAACATGCAGGAAGCGGTCGACAAGATGCACGGCAAGATCGGCGAGAAAATAACGCTGACATTGGTGCGCGATGGCGGCACGCCGTTTGACGTAACGTTGGCGCGGGCGACCATTCAGGTCAAGAGCGTCAAGGCGCAGATGCTGGAAAACGGCTACGGCTATATCCGCATCACCCAGTTCCAGGTCAAGACCGGTGACGAGGTCGGCAAGGCGCTGGCCAAATTCCGCAAGGATAACGGCAAGAAGATGAGCGGCCTGATTCTCGACCTGCGCAACAACCCGGGCGGCGTGCTGCAAGCGGCTGTGCAAGTGGCGGATCACTTCCTCACCAAGGGCCTGATCGTCTACACCAAAGGCCGCATCGCCAACTCTGAACTGCGCTTCTCGGCCGACCCGGCAGACGCCAGCGAAGGCGTGCCACTGGTGGTGCTGATCAACGGCGGCAGCGCCTCTGCGTCGGAAATCGTCGCCGGTGCCCTGCAAGACCAGAAACGCGGCATCCTGATGGGTAACGATACCTTCGGCAAAGGCTCGGTGCAAACCGTTCTGCCGCTGAACAACGATCGCGCACTGAAGATCACCACGGCGCTGTATTACACGCCGAACGGTCGCTCTATTCAGGCGCAGGGTATCAACCCGGACATCGTGGTACGTCGGGCCAAGGTCACCAGCGAAGCAGACGGCGAGAACTACAAGGAAGCCGACCTGATGGGTCACTTGGGCAACGGCAATGGCGGCGCGGACAAACCGACCGTCAAAGGCAGTGCAGCGGCCAAGGCGCGTCCGCAGGATGACGACTTCCAGCTCAGCCAGGCGCTTAGCCTGCTGAAGGGGCTGAGTATAACCCGCGGTAACTGACGGATGCGCGTTCTCGGCTCGCTTCTGTTGGCACTCTCGATCACTGGCGCTGCGCATGCAGCGCCGGTCGATCACGCTGAAAAACCTTCGAAAGCCTACCTCACCCTGATCATCGACGATCTGGGTCAGAACCCGGTGCGCGACAGCCGTACCCTGGCGCTCCCAGGCCCGGTCACGCTGGCGATCATGCCGGACACGCCACACGCCACCGAGTTTGCCCGCGAGGCTCACCGCGCCGGTAAAACGGTGATTCTGCACATGCCAATGGACCCCGCGACCGGTCCTTACGCCTGGCACCCCGAACTGCCCCTGCCGGAACTGGAAAGCCGTCTGAATGCCGCGCTGCTGAAAGTGCCGTATGCCGCCGGTATCAATAACCACATGGGCAGCCGCATGACCGCCGAGCCGGTCGCCATGACCTGGCTGATGGCCGAACTGCAGCGACGCCATCTGTTTTTCGTCGACAGCCGCACCAGCGCAAAAACCGTGGCCGCCGCCGAGGCGCAGCGCATCGGTCTGGCCAGCGTTTCGCGCGATGTGTTTCTGGACGACGAGCGCACCGCCGAGGCCATCACCCGCCAGCTACAAACGGCTATCAAGCTGGCCCAAAAGCAGGGTTCGGCGGTGGTTATCGGTCACCCCTACCCGGTCACGCTGGACGTGCTGGAGCGCGAGCTGCCCAAACTCAAGGCTCAGGGCGTTGAGTGGATCGACCTGCGCAGCATGATCAGCGAACGCGGTAATCAGGCGAGCGCGGCGCATGGAAGGGATGGGGTGTATCGCTGATTCTGCAAACGACGAAACGCACCTATCAGTTCTGCTAGTAATCTTCTGCCAAGAGCCGACTCATACTGCGTTGAACTGGTTTGGACATGGCGGTAACAGCGCGGTAGGCAGCATACTGTTGCACCCGTCACTCACCCTTGCTGTACCAGACGATTGTAGGCGCGAGCGCACGGTGTCTCACCCGCGATGCTTACCCTACCCGACTGTTTCTCCTGGATACAACGTATTCGGGCAGCAAGAGGTAATGATTCGATGGACGACTTTACGACAGTCAATGCAGGAGCAAAGGGTGCGCAAGAATTTATCTGCGGCACCGACACTTCATACTCTGAAGAACAATCAACGCGTATAATTTCAATTGCCGCAACCAGCATAGCGGCCATTTCAGATGATCGGGTCGAGGTTATCGTCGGCGTCAGAGGAGCAGCGCCTGGGGCGACAGTTGAGGCGTTCAGAGCGGACGGCAGCTGGGCCTCTATCGGCTCGGTGGTCGGGCCTCAGCTGTCCAACCCGGATGTACCTTCAAGCTATCTTATGGACGCTGAGCGCATTAGTCTACGTATAGCCGGCTTTCCAGGCACTCAGGTTACGTATTACGTCCATCCGATACTGACCCGCTTGTCATCACACAAAAACAACGATGGCAGTATCTCGGTGACCGGATCTACCACGATGCGGTCAGGGTTTGTGGATGCGTTTTCCAACAACGCCTGGAAAGGCATCGGTGTTGTCACCGAAGGCGTCTTCTCCAACACGGCAGTCCCGTCTGCCTATCTGTATAACGCTAATACAATGCGGGTTCGCGTGCGTTACAACGATGGAGTTGTAGCCTCCGGCGCGCTTGATTCAACGCTTGAGTTCCCTCATCCACGGTCGGTGCTTATTCAACCGCTGCAATCTGCTGCTGCAGAGCAGGCGGCGATGTCCTGGCGATTAAGGTGGGCCGATTATCAGCCGACAGGATATTTTGCGCCGGCGGGAACAGACGTTGAACTATGGGTATCGGGCAATACTGAGAACTTGACCGTGCTGGTCGGCACACAAGGCATGGCGGACCGAAACAACCCGCTCAGGCAATCCGAAAACATGCGGGAGACACCGCTATTCAAAGGAAAGAACATTATCCGAGATCCCTTGGGAGGCGCGGTTCACATCCGTAAATTAATCGGAAACACGTCCGGCGCAGCTCGGATTGTGTTTATGCGTGGGGCGATACCGATGCCCTACTATGTCAGTGGTGCCACTGCCCAACTACAATGGCTATTAATGCTGCTGCTGACAGAAGCGCCCGAAGTGGAGTTGGTGGGTGCACGCATAGTCGTTGCGGCGCTTAAAGAGACGGCGCTCAAGTTCTCGAATGTCGACGCTCAAGCGGTGATGCACTCTCATGAAGAAGTGATGCGACTGGAAGCAGAGGTCAGCGGGCTGGATGGCTCTGCGCCTATTCATACCAGGCCTGCTTTGTTGATCTATGCAGTGGAAGGTTCAGGCACTGCAAGCCCCCATGCATCCACAGGTTACATCGCCCTGCCCCACACGGACCATATCAGCCAGTATAACGAGGCCCTACTTGGGGGGCTGGCAGCCGAGCGATGGGTTACATTGCACGAATATGGCCATCATTATCAGACCTCTTACAACTCGTACGGTCCTTTTGGCGAAATCACCGTCAATTTATATGCCCTTGCAGTCAGTCTGCACTACATAAACGAATACACATACGTCTTCCCTGATCGCTGGTCTGGCACTGTGAATTGGCTGGCATTACCACGCACTGCGAAAACCTACGGGGCGCCCGAATCTGACCCGCAGGCAATACTTGAACAACTGCGCAAGGGGCTGGGTGCGGGTTTTATGCCCGCATGGCACCGTTACATCAGAGAAAACCCAGTCGAGGCGCCAGGCCTAAAATACTTTGTGCTGTCGGCGTGCATTGCGGCTAAACGTAACCTCACTGAGTTTTTCGCTGATTGGGGCTTGCTCAAAGTCACAGACACCGAAGTGTGGATCGCTGTAAGCGCACTTGGCTTTCCCTACCCGTCACAGCAACTGAGCGCGATCAGGCCTTATAGGGATTAAGCAGCGTTCGGTTGCGGCTGGTTGTAGACCGACACTTGTCACACAGCGCGAACCAACGGACACACTCCCCAGGTTCGCGTCAGCACTTTCTAAAAGCGGAGTAGGCCAAATCTGTATTCCTTGCACACCACCTTTTCAGCCTTGATAACGGTGTCAATTCCGACTTAAAGGAAGGTGTCTCCATGACGGAGGCCAAGACACTGCTATCAAGGATGATGATGAAATTACCAACGATTACGGGTGCGTGCTGTATCGCCGCATTGCTGCCCTTCTCCACTCATGCTGCGACCACCGACCTGGGCGAAGGAATGCTTTCCCTTGCCCCGTCCAGAGTTTTGCTTAACGCCGACGGCTCACGCGACCACTGGAACGGCATCGGTCGTATCAAAAGCAGGGGCGGGTCGAGCTGCACTGCTACGCTGATCGACACCCGAGGCCCGGACAGCCCGCCTGACGCCCCGGCCTATGTAGTCACCAGCGGCCACTGCATCAGCCGACAGAACGGCGTGATCATCACCGACCGTGAGGTCGAAGGCAGTATCCAGTTCAACTTCTTCACTGACAGCACGGCGCGCAGCTATCCGCTGAAACGCATCAACTGGAGCAGCATGCAGGGTGTGGACCTCGCCGTTGTCGAGTTGCAGCCAACGCTCAAGTCGCTGATCGACGACGGCATACAGCCGCTTGCACTGGCCAGCGAGATGCCGGAGCAGGACCGCGAAATTCTTTGGGTAGGCGCCCCGCTCACTAAAGACACTGGCCATTTGCGCCTGGCAGCATGCGCTCACAAGGCATCGCAGGAGATCATGGAGCAGCCATGGGTCTGGCGTCACACCGTTAGCAATCAATGCAGGGATGTGGATGTCGGCGCATCCGGCAGCCCTCTGCTGATCCGTGACAACAGCGAAATCTACGCAGTCCTGAACCTCACCAACCAGCCCGAATCGGAAGACGCGACCGAAGACTTCAATAATGAAATACCCGGCTTCCCGCCCATGGCACCTGACAGCAACTATGGCAGCCCGTTCACGGCGCTGAACAGGTGCTTTGTCAGCGGCACCTTCAGTACAGACCCAGCAGTCTGCGAGCTCTTCCCGACGTTTTCGGTCAATTTCGACACCCTTGGCAGACAACCCGGGCAACGTGCGAGGGTGCAACTGGATGCCGAAGGTAACGATGTCTATCCCGCATGGGACCTGCTGTTTCAGGTGGACACGCCCTTCTACCGCTACAGGAAGGTCACATCGGCCATGCAATGTGAAGACCCGGTGGATTACAGCCAGGCTTACGCCTCGCAGGCCGCAGCCATCAATGAACCTGTCGACGGGCACATTGGCATTAACTGGCTATGCATCATCGGCGTTTCATCCGCCGACGAGCAGCCCAGCATCGGCCTGATGCGCAATGCACTGACTTTAGCCATGGAACTGCAAGCGGCAGGGCTAACACCTGAGCCGCAGGTGAAGATCGGCAAAAACCGCTTTGGCGCATCATCGGTCAGTTGGTCCTATGAGCATCGCTTGATAGACCACTACACGGTCAAGATGGGTCCACCGGACACTACTGACTGTTCGGAGCCTGAAGGTTTCAAAACCCAGTTCCGCGACCTGACATTGCGCGCGAAGTCGCTGCCGTTGAAGATCTGCACCTACGCCCACGATATCAATGGGCAGCCTTCCGCCTTACGCGAAGACATCGTTGCCGCGGCAGGTTGAACGGTTATTGATAGCGCGCCTTGACAGCGTCAACCCAGCCTTCAGCGCGCATCTGATCAAGCGCTTCTTGCAAGCGGCTGACGATCTCGTCAGGCGTGCTTTTGTTGACGGCCAAGTACAACTCGGCGCTGTTGAAACGCAGCGCTGTCTTGAACCCGCTGACACCTTCAAGCTTCGCCAGATAGCGGCCTACAGGATCGCCCACCGCCCACAAGTCGATCTGACCGTTGGCCAGCTTTTTAACGTTGTCCCGATCACGCAGCATCAGGATTGGATTGAGCCCCATGGCGTTCAGGCGCTCGCCGATGGCATCGCCTTTATAGGCACCAATCCGGTAATCCTTGGCCTGTTCCAGCGATGTTAACGTGATGGGGCTGTCACCGCGGGTGAGCATGATCCAGTCATAGGAACCCACCGGGCCAACCCACTTGAACAGCTTCTCCCGCTCGGGCAGTCGGGTGGTGGAAAACACGCCATAGCCAGGTTTGTCGAGGGCAAGCTTGTAAACGCGATCCCACGGAAAGCGCAGGGTCATGCTGTAGCCGATGTTCGCGCGCTTGAACATCTCGCGCACCACTTCAGCGGCAACGCCGTCGATGTTGTTTTCCTGAGCGAAGTTCTTGCCATCGACCGCCATGTTGAACGGCGGGAAATTCTCGGTCAGCAAGACCATGGAATAAGGCGGTGACTCACCGGCCTGGGCGCTTTCGCTCAACAGGATGCCGACCCCGATCAGGGCAAGGAAAAAACGTTTGAACATGTTCCGGCACTCGATCGTGAACGACGCATGCAGAGTGCCGTGAACCCGGTGTACTGTCTAGCCCGGTACTCTGCGATGTCGCTTACAGACAACTTTAAAATAAACGCTGCCCGCGCCTCACCGTGAATACCATCAGGCTCACTAACTATTTACCTCACGCAGCCTGGCAGCATCCCGTTTAATGACGGGCACCCACACCACTTATCAAGGAATGATGATGGATATCAAGAAACAGGTTTTGCTAGCGCTGTTTGCAACCTCGATGGCAACCGCCGCGTCAGCACAGCAGCACGACTATGGTGAAGGCATGCCGCCCTTCACCCCCTCGCTGTTGCTGGAAAACAAGGATGGCAGGTTCGATCACTGGAATGGCATAGGCCGTATGGAAAGTCGCGGTAACCGAATGTGCACTGCGGTGCTCATCGACCCTCGTACCAATCCTCAGGTCGACAGCCCTGACGTACCGGCCTACATATTGAGCAGCGGCCATTGTGCTTACACCCAGTCAGGCCAGCTGGGTGTCGATCTGGAAATAGAAGGGCAGGTCGAATTCAATTACTTCAAGGACCTCTCCAGGAATCGCAAAAGCTACGCGCTGAAGAGAATCAAGTGGAGCAGCCTGCGCGGCACGGACCTCGCTTTACTGGAACTGGACACCACCTTGTCCAGCCTGCTCAAGGACGGCATAAAGCCGATGGCACTGGCGCAAGACATGCCCGACATAGGCATGGACATACTGTCTGTCAGCGCCCCGATGACAGCCACCGGCTACACACTGCGCGTGTCCGCCTGCAAACTGGAGTCGGTGGTGAACATTGTCGAACATCCTTACTCATGGAACGCCAACCAGAGCAATCGCTGCGAAGATGTATTGCCGGGAAGCTCGGGCAGTCCCCTCGTAGACCGCTATACAAACAGGATCATCGGCATCATGGGCACCACCACCCGAGGTGCTACGGAGCAAAGCCGTTGCTTCACCGACTCGCCCTGCGAGGTCAATGACGGGCAGGCCTCATGGCATGCTGATACCAACTACGCGAGCCCTGTAGACGCGCTGCCTGCCTGCTTTGTCGACGGCGTTTTCGACATCGCCCGCCCTGCGTGCACGCTACAGTCTGCGGCGCAACTGACACTGGCAAATCCGGATTATCGCAAGCATTACATCAGGCTGGAACGCGACAAAAACGGGGACGTGATTGCCCCGCGCTGGAACATGGCGTTCACCGTCAACACCTCGATGTTCAAGTTCAAGGCCACGCGAAATCCCGCTGAGTGCCGCGACCCGGACGGTTACAAAAGCTCCAGAGATGCCCGTACCGCGCATATCAATGCTGTGATTGGTACGGAGCCCGGTATTTATTCGCTGTGTATTGCCGGTCACAATGGTAATCAGGGGTCAGCACCGGGGGTCAGGGAAAACGCATTCATCCACACCGTCGAGCTCGTAGAAGCAAGTGAGACGCCGGCGCCTGATGTGGCCATTGAACGACTGGAAAACGGCAAGCATCAGGTGGTCTTTACCCCAAGGCTGCCAGACCGTGCCAGTCATGCCTATAAATTCGGCGCTCCCGAACTCACCGATTGTGATGCCGCCGAGGGTTACAAAACGGTTTATTACAATTTCAACATCAGCCCGAAACTGCTCCCGGTCAAGCTCTGTACGCTAGTAAAAGACGCCGCGGGCCATCCGTCAGAACCCCGTACGGATGTGCTGCTGGAACCCGAATCGGCAGGCTGAAACAACGCGAGCGCAGCCCTCGTGAAAGGCTGCGCTCGCGTCTCGGGACAATGTCACTCAGCGCACCACAATACCGCGGCTGGCCATGTACGCCTTGGCCTCGGGAACGGTGTATTCGCCAAAGTGGAAAATACTCGCCGCCAGCACTGCACTGGCGTGGCCTTCAATCACACCCGCCGCCAGATGCTCAAGGTTACCGACGCCGCCTGAAGCGATGACCGGGATGCCTAGCGCATCGCTGATGGCGCGAGTGACGCCCAGGTCGAAGCCGTTTTTCATGCCGTCCTGATCCATGCTGGTCAGCAGGATCTCGCCAGCGCCCAGATCTTCCATCTTCCTCGCCCAGAGCACCGCATCCAGCCCGGTAGGCTTGCGCCCACCATGGGTGAAGATTTCCCAGCGCGGGGTTTCGCCCGGGCCGGAGACCTTCTTGGCGTCGATGGCGACCACGATGCACTGCGAACCGAAACGGGCGGCGGCTTCACCGACAAATTCCGGGTTGAAGACTGCGGCGGTGTTGATCGAGACCTTGTCGGCGCCTGCGTTGAGCAGGTTGCGGATATCCTGCACGGTGCGCACGCCGCCGCCGACAGTCAGCGGAATGAACACCTGACTGGCCATGCGCTCGACGGTATGCAGCGTGGTGTCACGGCCATCGACGCTGGCGGTGATGTCGAGAAAGGTGATTTCGTCGGCACCCTGCTCATCGTAACGACGTGCGATTTCCACCGGGTCGCCAGCATCACGGATGTTCTCGAACTTGACGCCCTTGACCACTCGACCGTTGTCGACGTCCAGGCAAGGAATGATGCGTTTGGCTAGGGCCACAGGGTCAGTCTCCAGCTATTCAGCGTTGTTCGCGGTCGCAGAGCGCCTGCGCTTCAGCCACATCCAGCGTGCCTTCGTAGATCGCACGACCGGTGATTGCGCCGATGATTCCCGGAGCCTTGGCATTCAACAGCGCCTGAATGTCGCCCAGGTTGTGAATGCCGCCCGAAGCGATCACCGGGATCCGCGTGGCGGCGGCCAATGCTGCGGTGAACGGGATGTTGCAGCCCTGCATCATGCCGTCTTTGGCGATGTCGGTGTACACGATGGCGGACACGCCGTCGGCTTCAAAGCGCTTGGCCAGATCAATGACCTGCACAGTGCTGACTTCAGCCCAGCCGTCGGTGGCGACAAAACCGTCCTTGGCATCCAGGCCGACGATCACCTTGCCGGGGAACGCACGGCACGCTTGCGCCACGAACTCCGGTTCTTTGACAGCCTTGGTGCCGATGATGACGTAGCTCACACCGGCCTTGATGTAGTGCTCGATGGTTTCCAGCGAGCGGATGCCGCCGCCAATCTGGATCGGCAGGTTCGGGTAGCGCTTGGCGATGGCCGTGACCACATCACCGTTGACCGGCTGACCTTCGAACGCGCCGTTCAGGTCGACCAGATGCAGACGGCGGCAGCCACCGTCGACCCACTTGGCAGCCATGGCCACCGGGTCGTCGGAGAACACCGTGGAATCTTCCATCCGGCCCTGACGCAGACGGACGCAGGCGCCGTCCTTGAGGTCGATAGCGGGGATAATCAGCATGCTTATTCCTTCGTCAAAAGAGCGGCAAGCTGCAAGCGATTAGCTGCAAGTATGCGTACTCACCAATTCTTGCAGCTTGAAGCTCAACGCTTGAAGCTGCTTTATCTAGTTCTTTTCGAGTGACCAGAGATCACTTTCGATGCTCTCGAAGCGCTCTTTGAGGTGCTGCTGAACATCGAAAATAGCGCGATTGTAGTAATGCGGTGCGATCTCGCGAGTGAACAGCTCAAGCACCTCTGCCACCTCAAACGACCCCAGGTCCAGCTCGAAACGGTCGGCGAACAGACGCTTGAGCTTGTCGATCGCCTGCTGCTCATGCTCGGGCGAGAGGGTCAGAATGGGCGGCTTGCCCTTGGCTTTGCTCATGCGCTTACCAGCGACCATCCCAGGCGGCGAAGTTCTGCAGCAATTGCAGGCCGTGGGTGTGGCTCTTCTCCGGGTGGAACTGCACGGCGAAACGCGAACCATCGGCCAGTGCTGCGGCAAAATCGAGGCCGTAATGACCACGCCCGACCACCTGACGCTGGTTGGCGGCATCGATGTAGAAGCTGTGCACGAAGTAGAAGCGCGCCAGGTCCGGAATATCGTGCCACAGCGGGTGATCCACCGACTGAGTTACCTGATTCCAGCCCATGTGCGGCACTTTCAGGTGCTCGCCTTCTTCATGCAGGTTCTTGCCGAAGAACTTCACCTGGCCGGGGAACAAACCAATGCAGTCCACGCCACCGCTCTCTTCACTTCTGTCGAGCAACGCCTGCATGCCGACGCAGATGCCCAGAAACGGACGATCCTGGCTCACTTCCCTGACCAGCGAATCAAAACCCAGACGGCGGATCTCGGCCATGCAGTCGCGAATCGCGCCCACACCCGGGAACACCACACGGTCGGCTTCGCGAATCACCTTGGCGTCACTGGTAATCAGAACACGGCCTGCGCCCACATGTTCCAGCGCCTTGGCGACCGAGTGCAGGTTGCCCATGCCGTAATCGATGACCGCAACCGTCTGCATCAGAGCACACCCTTGGTGGATGGCATTTGCCCGGCCATGCGCTCATCCAGCTCGACCGCCATGCGCAGTGCACGACCGAAAGCCTTGAACACAGTTTCGATCTGGTGGTGAGTGTTGGTGCCACGCAGGTTGTCGATGTGCAGCGTCACGTTCGCGTGATTGACGAAGCCCTGAAAGAACTCCTGAAACAGGTCCACATCAAAGCCGCCAACCGTGGCGCGGGTGTACGGCACATGCATCTGCAGGCCCGGACGACCCGAAAAGTCGATGACCACACGCGACAGCGCTTCGTCGAGCGGCACATAGGCGTGGCCGTAACGACGAATGCCCTTCTTGTCGCCGATGGCCTGGCTGAACGCCTGGCCGACGGTGATCCCGACGTCTTCTACCGTATGGTGGTCGTCGATTGCCAGGTCGCCCTTGCATTCGATGTCCAGGTCGATCAGCCCGTGCCGGGCGATCTGGTCGAGCATGTGCTCAAGGAAAGGCACGCCGATATCGAATCGGGCCTTTCCGGTGCCATCCAGGTTGATCGAGGCTTTGATCTGGGTTTCCAGAGTATTGCGCTCGACGTACGCCTTACGTTCGGCCATCACCAGCTCCGCAAAATCATTGGGCGAAAAAAGGCGAGCATTATAGGCTCAGAAGCGCTCGCCATGAAGCAAACAGACGACCAGCAGGGCATTTAGTGGGCAAAGAGGCTCGCAATCGCGTCACACACCTTGTCTATATTCCCTTCATTCAAGCCCGCCATGCACACCCGGCCACTGCGCAGCATGTAGATACCGTGAACATCTTTCAGCTCGTCAACCTGCTGCGGCGTTAGTCCGGTGTAGCTGAACATGCCGCTTTGCCTGAGGATAAAGCTGAAATCGCGCCCGGCAACTTTCTGCGCCAGCACCGAAACCAGACGGCTGCGCATGTCGATGATACGCAGGCGCATGGCTTCGACTTCGCTCAGCCACTGGTCACGCAATGGCGGTGTGTTGAGCACTTTGGACACCAGAAACGCGCCATGCGCAGGCGGGCTGGAATAGTTGCGGCGCACCGTGGCCTTGAGCTGGCCAAATACGTTGGCGGCCGATGCGGTGTCTTCGCAGACTACCGAGAGCCCGCCGACCCGCTCGCCATACAGCGAGAAGATTTTCGAGAACGAGTTGCTGACCAGCGTGGTGATGCCCGCGTCGGCCATCGCACGGATGGCGTAGGCGTCTTCGTCGATGCCTTTGCCGAAGCCCTGATAGGCGATATCCAGAAACGCGATGAGCTGGCGATCCTTGATCACTTCGATCAACCGGTCCCACTGCTCGACGGACAAATCGGTGCCGGTCGGGTTATGGCAGCACGGGTGCAGCAAAAGGATGCTTTGCGCCGGCAGACCCTGCACGGTGTCGAGCATGGCATCGAACCTGACGCCGCCAGTCTGGGCATCGAAGTAAGGGTAAGTATTGACCTTGAAGCCCGCCCCGCCGAACAGCGCAAGGTGGTTTTCCCAGGTCGGATCACTGACCCACACTTGAGAATCAGGGAATGCATATTTGAGGAAGTCGGCCCCCACTTTGAGCGCGCCCGAGCCACCCACGGTCTGGATAGTCGCCACGCGACCGGCCTGCACCAGCGGATGGTCGGCCCCGAACAACAGGGTTTGCACCGCCTGCCGGTAAGCCGCCAAGCCCTCCATCGGCAAATAGACAGAGGCTGCCTGCTCACCTTCGGCCAATTGTTGTTGCGCTGTTGCCACGCATGCCAACTGCGGGATACGACCCTGCGCGTCGTAATACAAACCGATGCTCAGATTGACCTTGTCTGCGCGTGGATCCTTGCCAAAGGCTTCCATCAGCGAAAGGATCGGATCACCGGCGTATGACTCCACGTGGGCTAGCATGCAAACAACTCCTTCAGGCAATAAAAACAGGGGCTGCTAATGTAGCAGCGTCTGCGGGGGAACGGGCAGTGCATCGAGTACATCGGGTCAACTGAATATCGCTATCGCGACGAACACAGTGGTCATCGTTCCCATGCTCCGCATTGGCACGATAGTCAAAAGCGCAGCGCACCAAAAACCCAGGCAAAAAAAAGCGCCGGCACCGAGGTGCAAGCGCTTTTAGTTACCTACAGGCTTTTAGTGAAACAGCACTGCAGTCTTTTGCAGGGTAATCCAGACGCCCCATGCCAGCGGGATGCCGACCGCCAGCCAGGCAGCGATCACCAGCGGCTTGCTGCCGTCGGATGCTTTCCACTCCAGCGAAGTAGCAGCGCTAGCGCCCTTGTCGCGACCGATGGCCTGCTCAGCAGCCAGTTCGGCGTCGGTCATGAAGTACTTGTCGGCAACCGGACGAATCAGCAGGTTGCAGATAAAGCCCAGCACCAGCAGCCCGGCGAGGATGTACAGGGTGATGTTGTAGGCATCGGCACGTGCAACACCGTGGCTGAGTTGATACTCGCGCAGGTAGTTGACCAATACCGGGCCCAGAACACCTGCCGCAGCCCATGCAGTCAGCAGACGACCGTGGATCGCACCCACCATCTGCGTACCGAACAAGTCAGCCAGATAAACCGGAACCGTCGCGAAACCGCCACCGTACATCGACAGCACCACACAGAAAGCCGCCACGAACAGCGCAATGCTGCCCATATGGCCCAGTGTCGGAACCGACGCGTAAAGCAGGAAGCCCAGCGCGAAGAACACAAAGTAAGTCGCTTTACGGCCAATGTAATCCGAGCACGACGCCCAGAAGAAACGACCGCCAATGTTGAACAGGCTCAACAGACCGGTGAAGCCGGCTGCAATGGCAGCAATGGCCTTCAGTTGATCAGCATTGAGTTCGCTGAATGTCAGACCGTTGCCCAGCAGTTTGCCGGCGAACACTTCCTGCAACAGTGGCGAAGCCATGCCCAGGATGCCGATACCGGCCGATACGTTAAGGCACAGCACCAGCCAGACCAGACGGAACTGCGGTGTTTTCCAGGCCACGCTGACGTGCACGTGACGGTTGGTGATCATCGAGTTCTTGGCCTTGGCAGCCGGAGCAGTCCAGCCCTCAGGTTTCCAGCCAGTTGGCGGAACGCGATAGCCCAGCGCGCCGCCGATCATGAAGATGAAGTAAATCACCGCCATCACCACAAAGCTCTGCCAGACGCCCACGCCTTCAGCCGAAGCGAAGTGGCCCATCAACGCAGTGGCCAGGGGTGCACCAACCATCGCGCCGCCACCAAAGCCCATGATCGCCATGCCGGTCGCCATGCCGCGTTTGTCCGGGAACCACTTGATCAGGGTCGATACCGGGGAGATATAGCCCAACCCCAGACCGATACCGCCGATCACGCCCGAGCCCAGCCACATCAGCCAGATCTGGTGCGTGTAGATACCCAGCGCGGAAATCAGCAGACCGCCACACCAGCACAGTGCTGAAACAACACCCGCCTTGCGTGGACCTGCGTGCTCCAGCCAGCCACCCCAGATGGCAGCCGAGCAACCCAGGAAGATGAAGAACAGCGTGTAGATCCAGCCCAGCATGGAGATCTGCCAGTCACAGGTCGACGCGAACATCTGTGCGAAGAAACCCATGTCCGGAGTGCAAGCAACAGGTGCAGTTACACCGACTGCCTTCGACAGTGGCAACCAGAACACCGAGAAGCCATAAGCCATACCGATGCAAAGATGGATTGCCAATGCTGCAGGTGGAACAAGCCAACGGTTGAAACCGGGCTTGGCGATAATGCGCTCTTTGGACAAGAACGCAGGCTGAGCGGCTTCGCCGCCCAAGGCTGTACTTGTGCTCATTATAATTACCCCAATGTGTGAAGCTCGCAGATGGTCCGCTGGTCCGCCACAGACTCCATGCCGTGCGGCCATGTCTGTTTTATCGGCAGGTGATCCGGATACGTGACAAAAAGACGCACCCTACCCCAGCAAAAACGGAGACTATCACTGTCTGATGGCAAATAAGCATCTTGTTGCAGGCTTTTTATTATCAATATCAAAAGGTTAATCCGCGCCATCTATGAGCCCATAGATGTACTCAATTAAGTAATAAAAAAATCCCTGTTTTGCTCTGGGTCGGGCTACTAACTTTCGGGTCTGCTTAACCCCTGGAAGATGCTTGAAAGAGAGTGCGGGACGTCCCGCTCCCCCTCGTTTTTTTTCGTCCTTTCCCGACCTGAATCGAGGACGGCAACCGGTTCAAGCTGAACATCCATGAGCAATGACGGCATCCGCAGCCCGGTCCGTGCGTCAGAGCGGTATACTCGTGGGCTATTTTTGAACATCGACACAAGGACTCGCCCATGAAAGCGTTCGGCAAAATCCTGGGGCTGTTTATTCTCGGGTTGTTGCTGATCATCGTGGCTCTGGGCTTCGCCCTGACCCACCTGTTTGATCCCAACGACTACAAAGACGAGATTCGACAGCTGGCACGCGACAAGGCAAACGTCGAGCTGACGCTTGACGGCGATATCGGCTGGAGCCTGTTCCCTTGGCTCGGCCTGGAATTGCACGAGGCCCGTGTCGCCACCCTGACCGCACCCGATCAGCCGTTTGCCGATGTGCAGATGCTTGGCCTGTCCGTTCGTGTTCTGCCACTGCTGCGCCGCCAGGTACAGATGAGCGACATCCGTGTCGAAGGTCTGAACCTGACGCTGCACCGCGATGAAAATGGCCATGGCAACTGGGAAGACATCGGCAAGCCTGCTGTCGCAACCACCGGCACACCCGGCGAAGCGACCCCTGCGCCAGCGCCGGACGCGGCAAAACCCGACCGCCCTTCTCAGCCCATCCGGCTGGACATCGACAGCCTGACCGTCAATAACGCTCGCGTTGATTACAGCGACGCCCGAAAGGGCCGAACCTTCACGGCTGAGAGCATCCAGTTGAGCACCGGGCCGATTCGTGAAGCGTCCGATATCCCGATCAAACTGACAGCGTTCCTGAGCACCAACCAGCCGGTGGTGCGCACCAAGACCGAATTGGTCGGCCAGTTGCGCATGGATCGCGTGCTCAAGCGCTATCAATTCGAAGACATGCGCCTGTCCGGCGAAGTCGCAGGCGAGCCGCTGCAAGGCAAGCTTGTGACGTTCTCGGCCCAGGGCCAACTGCTGGTGGACCTCACCGCGAACATCGCCGAATGGAACAGCCTCAAAATCTCGGCCAACCAATTGCGCGCGCTGGGCGAATTGCGTGCTCGCGACCTGGACAAAACCCCGCAGATCAGCGGCGGCCTGTCCATAGCCCCGCTTGATCTACGCGCATTCTTCGAGAATATCGGTCAGCCGCTGCCAGCAATGGCAGAAGGTGCGCTGAGCAAGGTTGAAATGGTCACGCGCCTCAGCGGCACGCCCACCAGCCTTGCGCTGGAAAACCTCAACCTGAAAGTCGATGACAGCACCTTCACCGGCCGCATTGCCGTAGACGACTTCGCCAGACAGGCGCTGCGCGTCCAGCTCAAGGCTGACACCTTCGACGCCGACCGCTATCGCCCGGCTGAAAGCGAAGAAAGCAAAGGCGCCAAGGCTGCGCGTAAATCCGAAGTGCAATCGGGCGAAGCCGCCGCCGTTGCAGGTGACTCGCCGCTGCCCGAGCAACCGACCAAGGCGGCCTGGAGCAGCGCAAAGCTGCTGCCACTGGAGCGTCTGCGCACGCTGGATGTCATAGCAGACCTGAGTTTCGGCAAGCTGACCCTGAACAAGCTGCCCATCGGCAACGCTGCGCTCAGAACACAGGCCAGCGGTGGCGTGATCAAGCTCGACACTTTGAGTGGCGATCTCTACAACGGCAACTTCGAGGTCAAGGGTGATCTGGATGCACGTCCGGATGTGCCGATTGCGAGCGTACAAACGCGCATTGCCAAGGTGCCTATCGAGCGCGTTCTCGAAAGCCAGGGCCAGACACCTCCCGTACGCGGCCTGCTGACCCTCGACAGCAGCATGACCGGCAAGGGCAACAGCGAAAAAGCCCTGATCGACGGCCTCAATGGCACCGCCAGCTTCGTGCTCAACAACGGCGTGCTGGTCAATGCCAACCTGGAACAGCAACTGTGCAGAGGCATTTCGATCCTCAACCGTAAAACCCTCAGCGGCGAACCGCGCGCCAAGGACACACCGTTCCAGCAACTCAACGGCACGCTGGTCATGCGCAACGGCGTCGCCAGCAACCCCGACCTGAAAATGCGCATTCCGGGCATGACCGTCAACGGCAACGGTGACGTAGACCTGCGTGTGCTGGGCATGAACTACCGCGTCGGCATCATCGTCGAAGGCGACAAGAGCGACATGCCGGACCCGGCCTGCGAGATCAACCCGCGCTTTGTCGGTATCGAATGGCCGGTGCAGTGCCGTGGCCCGCTGGAACTGGGTGCCAAGGCCTGCCGTCTGGACAAGGAAGGCGTTGGCCAGATCGCCGCGAAGCTGGCCGGCGACCGAATCAGCGAGAAGCTTGAGGACAAGCTGAACGAGAAACTGGGCGACAAGGTCAGCCCTGAACTCAAGGACGCGCTCAAGGGATTGTTCAAGCGCTGAAGCGCAGCACAGGAGCGCCATTCTTTGGCGCTCCTGCACTGGCAAAAAACTTTTCACATCCCGACTATGAGAGCCCACCCGGCCATGCAACCCGAACAATTCTCCAGCGCCGTGCTGGACTGGTACGACCGTCATGGCCGGCATGACCTGCCCTGGCAACAAGGCATTACGCCTTACCGGGTCTGGGTATCGGAAATCATGCTGCAACAGACCCAGGTCAGCACCGTCCTGAATTACTTCGACCGTTTCATGGAGGCCCTGCCGACCGTGCAGGCGCTGGCTGAGGCACCCGAAGACGAAGTGCTGCACCTGTGGACCGGGCTGGGTTACTACACCCGCGCCCGCAACCTGCAGAAGACCGCCAAAATCGTGGTCGCCGATCACGATGGCGAGTTTCCCCGCGACGTCGAAAAACTGATTTTGCTGCCGGGCATCGGCCTGTCCACCGCCGGCGCGATTGCCAGCCTGAGCATGGGCCTTCGCGCGCCGATCCTCGACGGCAACGTCAAACGCGTGCTGGCGCGCTTTACCGCGCAAGAAGGCTACCCCGGCGAACCCAGGGTCGCCAAACAGCTATGGGCCACTGCCGAGCGCTTCACGCCGCACAGCCGGGTCAACAACTACACCCAGGCGATGATGGACCTCGGCGCCACGCTCTGCACCCGCAGCAAACCCAGTTGCCTGCTCTGCCCGCTGGAACGAGCCTGCCAGGCGCACATGCTGGGCCTGGAAACCCGCTACCCGATCCCCAAGCCGCGCAAGACCGTGCCACAGAAACGCACACTCATGCCCATGCTTGCCAACGAAGACGGCGCGATTCTGCTTTATCGTCGCCCCTCCAGCGGCCTGTGGGGTGGTTTGTGGAGCCTGCCGGAGCTGGATGACTTCGATGACCTGCAGCACCTGGCCACGCAGCACGCGCTGCAACTGGGCGAGCATCACGAACTGCCGGGGCTGGTCCACACCTTCAGCCACTTTCAGTTGAGCATCGAACCCTGGCTGGTCAAAGTCCAGGAGTCCGCCGATCACGTGGCCGAGGCCGACTGGCTCTGGTATAACCTCGCCACCCCGCCACGCCTGGGCCTTGCGGCCCCGGTGAAAAAGCTGCTCAAACGCGCAGCTGACGTATTGAACGCAGGAGAGTCGTCATGACCCGCACCGTAATGTGCCGCAAATACAAAGAAGAACTGCCCGGCCTGGAACGCGCCCCGTACCCTGGCGCCAAGGGCGAAGACATCTTCAACCACGTCTCGCAGAAAGCCTGGGCCGACTGGCAGAAACACCAGACCCTGCTGATCAACGAACGTCGCCTGAACATGATGAACGCCGAAGACCGCAAATTCCTCCAGACCGAGATGGACAAGTTCCTCTCCGGCGAAGAATACGCCCAGGCCGAAGGCTACGTTCCCCCCGAAAAATAAAGCGTTTCACGCAGTGAAGGTCGTAAGCGTCGGTAATAATTCAATTTTTTTAAAAAACACGCTTGACGACCTCCTGAAAAACACGTTTAATGCGCCCCGTTGCCCAGATAGCTCAGTCGGTAGAGCAGGGGATTGAAAATCCCCGTGTCGGCGGTTCGATTCCGTCTCTGGGCACCACCTTTCGTTTTCAGGTGATGCCAAGCACACCTGAAAGCACACAAGAAGCCCGCCTCGTGCGGGCTTTTTGTTGTCTGGAGCTAAGCCCTGCACTCTTCTTTGGCGCGACCGGCCCCAGTCGATAAATCCATCGCCTTCGGATGTAACGCCCTTTACTTAGTCCACCCACTGGACCAAGATAGGGCCTTACGTAAACGGGAGGCTATACCATGCAAACCCACAACATCCACGCAGCCAAAACCCACTTCTCGCAGCTGGTCGACGCAGCGGCGGGCGGCGAAACGATTATTATCGCCAAAGCAGGCATACCGGTTGCCAAGCTGGTGCCCATTTCTGCACCCAAGCGCAGAGGAATGTTGAGCCACGTGACGTTTGACGCAGAAGCCTCGGATGCCATGGACGCAGAAATTACAGAGCTTTTTGAGGGCAAGGAATGAAGCTGCTGCTCGATACGCACATTCTATTATGGGCTGCAACCGGCGATACCAAGCTCCCCGCGGCGGCAGCCCAACTAATTGACGATGAGGCCAACACCTTATATTTCAGTGCCGCGAGCATATGGGAACTGACAATAAAAGGTGCAGAGCGCACAGGCGTGAACCCCGCACTGCTGCGCAAGGAACTGATAGACGCAGGTTATCTGGAGCTACCCATCACCTCGACTCACGGACTGGCCGTTGCCAGCCTGCCAAACCATCATCGCGATCCATTTGACCGAATTATGGTTGCTCAGGCACTTGCAGAGGGTATAACTCTGGTCACGCATGACAGCGCCATGCACGCCTACCCTCACACCATCATCGTTTGAATCCACTGCTTTCCGAACAGCCATTGGGCCTCTGATCGAGACTAAATTCGGCATCAAGACGCGCCATCCAGAGCTGTGAACACCCCATCCCATTGAACTAATTTTCCCCGCCCGCCCTCGAAGCCATACATTTGCTTCCACAAGGAAAATTCCGTGCTCAAGTTTACTGCCTCCGCCCTCCTCATCGTCGCCACTCTGGGTCTGGCTGCCTGCGACAGCAAGTCCGAACAGAAAGCACAGGATGCTCAGGCTCATCAGGAAAAATCCCAGGAGAAGATGGAATCGGCTCAGGACAAGGTGAACGAGGCTGCCAAAGAAAACACCGAAGCGGCCAAGGACAAGGCTGCGTCCAGGGAAGCCGCTGCTGAAGAGTCGAAAACCTTCGTGCCGACCTCCGAAGTGACCAAAACCATTCAGCCGGAAAAAAAGTGAAAACAGTGAAAACCCTTCACAAACTTTTCACAGCCGACAGGGCATTGTAGAGCTGCTCCCAAGTGTGAATCCTTAAGCCCGCTCCCCCATCGCGGGCTTTTCTTTGTCCGGAATTTGGCGGGCAGACCGCTTTTTTCAGATATCTGTGCACCTATAGTCAGCGTATTTTTTTATAAAAAACTGCACTTTTTTGACGCCAGAAAATCTCTTGATTTATCCAGCCAATTGTTGCAATGACCCGTTCATGCCGCAGCTTTTCGAGCCGATACTCTAATCACAGCAAGTCCACAAATACACCAAGGGGCAGGTTATGTTCGGAAACAAGAACAAAGCTGAACTAACAGTCATGAAGGCCGAGGTAGATGGACTCAAAGGACTGACAAGCGCGCTGGAAAAATCAATGGCTGTGGTCGAGCTTGGTCTCGACGGCAAGATCCTTCGGGCCAACGATAACTTTCTCGCCACGATGGGCTACCGGGCCGATGAGCTGGCCAACAAGACGCACCGCGACTTCTGCGAACCGGAAGTACTTCGCAGCCGCGAGTACGCGGATCTGTGGGCATCCCTCAAGGCCGGCAAGTTCATCTCCGGGACATTCAAGCGCATCAACAAGAACGGCCAGAGTGTCTGGCTTGAAGCCAGCTACAACCCGGTGACCGACACTCAGGGCAAAGTCGTCAAGGTGGTCAAGTACGCACTGGACGTCACCCGGCGCGTGATGCTGGAGAACGAGACCAACAGCAAGCTCGCTGCAGTAGACCGGGCCATGGCGGTCTGCGAATTCGAGCCCAACGGCAATGTGATCACCGCCAACGCCAACTTCCTGCACGTCATGGGTTATGCGCTGGCCGAGATCAAAGGCAAGCACCACAGGTCGTTCTGCGAGCCGTCACTGGTCAACAGCCCGGAGTATTCCGAGTTCTGGCGCAAGCTGAACAATGGCGAGTTCATTGGCGATCAGTTCAAGCGCCTTGGCAAGCATGGCCGGGTCGTCTGGCTTGAAGCCACCTACAACCCGGTCTTCGATGTCGACGGCAAGCTCTACAAGATCGTCAAGTTTGCCAGCGACATTACCGCTCGGGTCGAAAAGCAGGAAGCCGACGCGCACGGCGCCTCACGCGCTTACCATATCTCGGCAGAAACCGAGAAAGTGGCCGAACAAGGCACGCTGGTCATTCAGGAAACCGCGCGGGAAATGCGTCAGATCGCTGAAAACATCGGCGCGTCGGCGAAGCTGGTCGGGCAACTCGGGGATCGCTCCGAGCAGATCACTGCCATCGTCAACACCATCCGCGGCATCGCCGACCAGACCAACCTGCTGGCGCTTAACGCCGCCATCGAAGCAGCGCGTGCCGGTGATCAGGGTCGCGGGTTTGCCGTGGTAGCAGACGAAGTGCGACAACTGGCGGGCCGTACCAGCGGCTCTACCACCGAGATTGCCGAGATGATCGGCAAGATCCTCGCCGAAACACGCGAAGCCGTGGCCAGCATGGATGCCACGCAGGAAGGTGCCATTCGTGGTGTGATACTGGCCGATCAAGCCGGACAGGTCATCGTGCAGATCCGTGACGGCGCGAGCGACGCGGTAGAGGCCGTCAACATGTTCGCCACGCGCATAGACGAAGCTGAAGCGTTTGCAAAACCGGGCAAGCGATGACGGCCTGGTAACACCCGCAAATCAAAACCCGCGCCCTGCGGGTTTTTTATTGGCCGCAGATTACCACCAAGCCTTGGTTATCGAGCCGGTCTGCGCTTCAATAGCGGCCATCGCACTTCACGCCAGCCAAAGGACCGCCCATGGCCTCGCCAGACAAGCAGCAAAAACGCGCCAAGCGCGCAAAGATCAAGGCTAAACAGAACCGCTCGGGCAAGGGTACAACCAGCCTCGTGCACCCGGTGTTTGCCTCGGCGCTGGTCAATCTGCCGTTTGATGACGTCGAACTTGACCTCAACACGTTCGACTTCAACGACATCGTCGAGAACGGCTTCGACCCGGCTGACTATGACGACCTGTTCTTGGCCATGAAAGCCGCCGAAAACATCAGTCAGCTCGCGCTGTGCGTCGTGTTCCTGCAGTACCCGGTGCTGGCACTGGTGGTTTCCGAAGAAGACGAAGACCCGGCCACGGACTTCATGATGGGCTTGCTGATCGTGTACCGCGCCATGCACCACGATGAAGACGAGGACACCGCTATCGAATGGATAGAGAGCCCTGCGTTCCAGAAGGATTACACGCTGGCGTCGGATCTGCTGACCAGAAGAGACAGCAAGACGCTGCGTTGATCGATAACGTGCTGACGCAGAGCGTCAGCACGTTATCCGGTGGCTAATCAGCCCAGCGCAGCAGCGCCTAAGCGTCCGGCCTTGCGACGACGCGAGACGATAAGGCCGGCGCCGATCACCAGCAGGCTGAGCACGCCGGTGGCGATGATTTCGACGCGGTGCTCTTCCTGAATCAACATGATGGTCAGTACGGCAACGATGAACGCAATCGCCGCCCAGGTGAGCCATGGGAACAGCCACATCTTGAAGTCGATAGTCTCGCCTGCAGCAATGCGCTTCTGGCGCATCCGCAGTTGCGACACGGCAATCACCAGGTACACCAACAGGGCAATGGCGCCGGAGCTGGCGAGCAGGAAGTCAAACACGGCAGCGGGTGCGACGTAGTTGGCGAATACGGTCAGGAACGCCGCCGCAGTCGACATGATCACCGCCCAGTATGGCGTGCCGCCCTTGCTGGTGCGCTTGGACAACGCTGGTGCATCGCCGCGCTTGCCGAGCGAGAACAGCATGCGCGAAGCGGTATACAGCGCCGAGTTCAGGCAACTGGTCACGGCAACCAACACCACCAGATCGACAATCAGCTTGGCGTTAGGAATACCCATCGCATCGAGCACGGTCTGATACGAACCCACCTCGGCCAGGCGCGGATCGTTCCACGGCACCAGCGACACGACGATGAAGATCGAAACCAGATAGAACAGGAAGATCCGCCAGATCACTGAATTGGTGGCCTTGGTGATCTGCTTGCCGGGGTTCCTGGACTCTGCTGCCGCAATGGTCACGATCTCGGTGCCCATGAACGAGAACATCGTAGTCAGCATCGCCGCCAGCACCGCGCCCATGCCGTTAGGCAGGAAACCACCTGTGTCGAACAGATGACTGACGCCACTCACGCTACTGGTCGGCAGCAAACCAAAGATGGCCGCAACACCCAGCACCACGAAGGCGATGATCGCCACAACCTTGATCAAGGCGAACCAGAACTCGAACTCACCGTAGTTCTTCACGCTGAACAGGTTGGTCGCGGTCAGCAGCAATGTGATGACCAGGGTGAACATCCATATGGCGATGTCGGGGAACCAGGCGTGCAGAATGGTCGCAGCGGCGTTGGCTTCCAGCGGAATCACCAACACCCAGAACCACCAGTACAGCCAGCCGATGGTAAAACCGGCCCAATGCCCGATGGCCCGGTCGGCGTAGGTCGAAAACGAGCCGGTATCCGGCGAGGCAACGGCCATTTCGGCCAGCATACGCATGACCAGCACCACCAGCGTACCCGCTGCGGCGTAGGCCAACAGCACGGCTGGCCCGGCCTCGGCGATCGCGTGGCCGGAGCCGACGAACAGACCCGCGCCGATGACGCCAGCAATCGACAGCATCGTGATGTGTCGAGGTTTGAGCCCTTGTTCGAGCTCGGAAGAGTTAGCGGTACTGCTCATAAAACCACCTGTGCAAGACGAGCGAGGCACACCGAAGCGTTACGTAAAAAGAAAGCTACGGTGCCGTTCTTTATTATTGACGCAAGAATTACGCCAAAATATTTCAAAAACGACGTCGCTCAGAGATTACAAGGCGTGTGGCGTAGTCCGCGAGGCATGCAGGACGTTGAAACGTTTACGCCGTCTGTAGGATTTGTTACCGAATGCCTCAGAATCGTCTACATGCGCGCACCAAAAAAGCCCCGCGCCCGGCGAAAGGCGCAAAAACAGTGCAAGCTCTTGGTCGCCAGTCGCTAAAAGCTGCTTCCAACACCCGTTCAAAGCTGGCAACATCGCGCCTTTTTCGCGCACGCTCGCCTGAAACAGGCATCATGCTTGCCTTCCAGCGACAGTCTGCTGCCGCGATGCGACAACCCGGCGAACGCTGTCACATTGAGCGTTCAACGCTGATGGTTGTCCTTTAAACGCTGTGCTAGCTTGGCGTTCGCCAGCAGCACGAGCGAACACTTTTATGAGGACCCCACATGGCTGAGGCCACGCCCGCCCTGGAAATCCGTAACCTGCACAAGCGCTACGATCAGCTTGAGGTGCTCAAAGGCATCTCGCTGACCGCGCGCGATGGCGACGTCATTTCGATCCTCGGCTCTTCCGGCTCTGGCAAGTCCACCTTGCTGCGCTGCATCAACCTGCTGGAAAACCCGCATCAGGGTCAGATCCTGGTGGCCGGTGAAGAACTGAAACTCAAGGCGGCGCGCAACGGCGACCTGATTGCCGCCGATAATCGGCAGATCAACCGCCTGCGCAGCCAGATCGGCTTTGTATTCCAGAACTTCAACCTTTGGCCGCACATGAGCGTGCTCGATAACATCATAGAAGCCCCGCGTCGTGTGCTTGGCCAGAGCAAGGCCGAAGCCATTGAGGTGGCCGAAGCGCTGCTGGCCAAGGTCGGCATCGCTGACAAGCGTCACGCGTACCCCGCCCAGCTTTCCGGTGGCCAACAGCAACGTGCCGCCATTGCGCGTACGCTGGCCATGCAGCCGAAGGTCATTCTGTTCGACGAGCCGACCTCGGCGCTCGACCCGGAGATGGTTCAGGAAGTACTCGGGGTCATTCGCGCCCTGGCCGAAGAAGGCCGGACCATGCTGCTGGTGACCCACGAAATGAATTTTGCACGTCAGGTATCAAGTGAAGTGGTGTTTTTGCATAAAGGAATGGTCGAAGAACAGGGCACACCACAGCAAGTGTTCGAAAACCCGCTGTCGGCAAGGTGCAAACAATTCATGTCGAGTCACCGCTAACGGAGCAACACCCCATGAAGACGTATAAGAAGATCTTGCTGGTTGCGGCGGCCACGCTGGCGTTCAGCAGCGGTGCCTTTGCCGAAAAGCTGAAAATGGGTATTGAAGGGGCTTATCCGCCGTTCAATAACAAGGATGCGAGCGGCCAGGTGGTCGGCTTCGACTATGAAATCGGTCAAGCCCTGTGCGCCAAAATGAAAGTCGAATGCGAAGTGGTGACCTCCGACTGGGACGGCATCATCCCGGCGCTCAACGCGCAGAAGTTCGACTTCCTGATCTCGTCGCTGTCGATCACCGAAGAGCGCAAGCAGGTGGTTGATTTCACCGACCCGTACTACTCGAACAAGCTGCAGTTTCTGGCGCCGAAGACATCCTCCATTGATGTTTCGTCCATTGAAAAAGCCAAGGAAAGCCTGACCGGCAAATCAGTGGGCGCACAGCGCTCGACACTGGCCGCCACCTGGCTGGAAGACAAACTGGAGATCATGGACGCCAAGCTCTACGACACTCAGGAAAACGCTTTTCTTGATCTGCTCTCCGGTCGCGTTGACGCCATGCTGGCCGACAAATACGTCAGCTACGAGTGGCTGAAAAGCGAGGCCGGGCAAAACTTCGAGTTCAAGGGCGAGCCTGTTGTGCAAAACGACAAGATCGGTATCGCCGTGCGCAAAGGCGACGACCCGTTGCGCGAGCGTCTGAACGTTGCCCTGAAAGAAGTCATCGCTGACGGCACCTATAAAAAGATCAACGACAAGTATTTCCCTTTCAGCATTCTCTGATTCACCCGACCACGTCGCCGCTGCCTTGAACCCAGGCGCGGCGACCGGTCCTGACAAAGCCTGCCCATGAACATTGATCTCCACGGATTCGGCCCGGCCCTTGCGGCTGGCGCGCTGATGACGGTCCAGCTTGCACTCTCGGCCCTGTGCCTGGGGCTGGTGCTCGGACTGCTCGGCGCCTTGGCCAAGACCTCGCCCTACAAGCCGCTACAATGGCTGGGCGGCACCTACTCGACGCTGGTACGCGGCATTCCCGAACTGCTCTGGGTGCTGCTGATCTACTTCGGCACCGTCAACGGCATGCGCGCTTTGGGCGAACTGCTCGGCATTCCCAACCTGGCCCTGAGCGCTTTCGCTGCTGGGGTTATCGCCTTGGGGTTGTGCTTTGGCGCCTACGCCACCGAGGTGTTTCGCGGCGCAATCCTCGCCATTCCCAAAGGCCATCGTGAAGCCGGACTGGCGCTGGGCATGTCGCGGTCGCGCATCCTCTTCAAGCTGGTGCTGCCGCAGATGTGGCGCATCGCCCTGCTCGGCCTGGGCAACCTGTTCATGATTTTGATGAAAGACACCGCGCTGGTCTCGGTGATCGGCCTGGAAGAAATCATGCGCCACGCGCAGATCGCCGTGGGCTTCACCAAAGAGGCGTTCACGTTCTATATGGTCGCGGCCATCATGTACCTGGGCCTGACCGTGCTGGCCATGATCGGCATGTACTTCCTTGAAAAACGTGCCGGTCGCGGCTTTCTGAGGAGCGCGTCATGAACTGGGAAGTCATCATCAAATGGTTGCCGCGACTGGCGCAGGGCGCGACCCTGACCCTGGAGCTGGTGGCCATTGCCGTCATCGCCGGTCTGATCCTCGCCATCCCGATGGGCATCGCTCGCGCCTCGCGGCACTGGCCAGTGCGTGCCCTGCCTTATGCCTACATCTTTTTCTTCCGTGGCACGCCGCTGCTGGTGCAGTTGTTTCTGGTCTATTACGGCCTGGCGCAGTTCGATGCCGTGCGTCAGGGGCCGCTGTGGCCGTACCTGCGCGACCCGTTCTGGTGTGCGGTCGTCACCATGACCCTGCACACCGCCGCCTATATCGCGGAAATCCTGCGGGGCGCAATTCAGGCCGTGCCGGTCGGCGAAGTCGAGGCTGCGCGTGCGCTGGGCATGTCGAAATGGAAGGCGCTGTTCTACATCGTCCTGCCCCGCGCGGCACGCATCGGCCTGCCCGCCTACAGCAACGAAGTGATCCTGATGCTCAAGGCCAGCGCGCTGGCCAGCACTGTCACCCTGCTGGAACTGACCGGCATGGCGCGCACGATCATCGCCCGCACTTACTTGCCGGTGGAGATCTTCTTTGCCGCCGGCATGTTCTACCTGGTGATGACATTCGTGCTGGTGCAAGGCTTCCGCCTGCTGGAAAAGCTGCTGCGTGTAGACGCAAGTCAGGGGCGCTGATATGAAGGGTGCTGGCGTCGATCCAGCCAGCACCCTGTCACGCGAGGCCGTCGATATGCCCTCTGAACCCTGCTTGCAGGACGAACACCTAAGCAGCCACTTTCGTGCTCTGGACAGCTTCCTGTTCGCGCATCAGGCCTTGTGGCGGCCCAAGCCGTTCACCCACCTGCACCTGCCATGGGAAGGCACATACCCGGAGCTGTCGCACTGGCTACGGCACCGCACGCTGGCGCAGGCCGAAGCGGCGCACAATCACCCGGAACACCTCGACGCACCCTTCCCCTTTACCCAACTGGCTGCCGAAGCCGTCGCACTAAGCCACGTTGCCGAACTGCCCGCCTTCCCTCCGACGCCCGTCGATGCGCGCATGAGCGTCGATGTGCCGGGGCGTAAATGGCAGCAGATCGAAGCCTTTGCGGCGCATCTGGACATGCGCGACAGCACCACTCACTGGCTGGACTGGTGCGCAGGCAAAGGCCATCTGGGCCGTCGTCTGACGGCGCGTGGCCAAAGCCTGACTTGCCTGGAACACGACCCGGCGCTGATCGAGGCGGGCCTGACCCTCAGCGCCCGGCAAAGCATCGAGGCGCGGCATGTGCAGCAGGACGTGATGGCCGATGATGCCTGGCGCTGCCTGCAGGAACAGCACACGCCCGTGGCGCTGCATGCGTGCGGCGATCTGCACATTCAGTTGATGGAGCTGGCCAGCCAGACCGGCTGCCAGCACATGGCCGTTGCGCCGTGCTGTTACAACCGCACCCGTCACGACAACTACCAGCCGTTGTCCAGCGAAGGCAAGGCATCCGGCTTGAAGCTCTCACGGGACGAACTCGGGCTGCCGCTGAGCGAAACCGTCACCGCAGGCGCTCGTGTGCGCCGGCAGCGCGATACGTCGATGGCCCGTCGCCTTGGCTTCGATCTGTTACAGCGCAATCTGCGCGGCATTGACGATTACTTGCCCACGCCATCGCTGCCGACGTCCTGGCTGGACGCGCCCTACGCTGACTATTGCTGTCATCTGGCGAAACTGAAGAGTCTTCCTGCACCGGGCAAGCAGGACTGGCCAGCACTCGAAGCCGCTGGCTGGGAAAGACTGGCGCACGTACGCAATCTGGAACTGGTGCGCAACCTGTTTCGTCGCGCACTGGAAGTATGGCTGGTGCTCGACCGGGCGATGTACGTGCAAGAGCAGGGTTACAGCGTCAGCGTCGGGACGTTCTGCGAGAGCCAGCTTACACCGCGCAACCTGCTGATTCTGGCCCGAAAATCGTGACGCAAACAGTAGAGCAACCTGTGGATAAGTCTGTTGATGAAAATGTGGATGAGTGCGTTAAAGCTTGGCGCGCCAGTTAATGAAGCCCCTGATTTTTTCTCGCCAGACGTCCTTAAACCCTTAAAAACAGTGCTTTGCGGCACAATGCGCCTGACTGCACATATTTGGTTACCCGGGCAATTCTTTATTCCGAAATTGTGCATAAAGATTTGGTAAAGGCTCTGGCACAATCCTTTTACACGCCTTGATCGTGCACACGCAGTTGCCTGTGCACGACCTGTCTGATGCGCGTTTTCAGACCTCTTCGACACACTCCACCGAGCGCTCGATCATCACTTTGGCCATCTCCACCATGTGCATGGAGGCGAAGGCCAGGTCGCGTTGTGAGCCGGTCAACTCATCGCCGAGTTCGTAAGCGGTGGCCGATGCGCAACGCAGGAAATCCAGCGCATGCACCAACGTCGCTTCCAGGCTGATGAAGTCGAACTTGCTGTCGTGGGGTTCTCTGGGGGATCGAGGAACTGGCAGGTAACACGCCATGGCGCGCTTGACGACAGCCTTGTCGAAGATCGGGGCGGTGTTGGGTGGATCGGGGGTTACTTTGACCATGTTTTAGCTCTCTCCTCAATGGAAACTGCCACTTGATCGCGACTAAACGATTGAGGTGGCAGCTGTACGAAGGTTAGTCGACCGGGAGCTAAGACCGGCGCACCCGAGGGTGCCCTTACGCATAGCCGCCATAGAATGCAGGAAGAAAACCTGCATATGACAGCGACGCGATACGCCTTAACTCAAACCCAGGCGACTAAACCCGATCGCTGATGGGCAGCGACGGGCGGAGAGTAGGAGCACAAATCGAGAGGCGCAAGCGGTCGGGGATTCTCTCGGAAATGTCCTTCAAAAGAAAGAGACCATGCCTGCAAAAACCGGCCTGAAAGCGTTGCAAAAGATGATCTCTACGCACGCAGCTCTTGATGCTGACCAAAGGCCGTGGGAGATGATATCGGCACACACGATGCCTGGGATTCTGGCCGAAGGCCGTGGGAGTGGACTTGTCCACGATCTGTCGGGAACCGACAGCAAAATAGGAGCACCGTGACTCTGCGTCAGATTCCGGCCATCAGACCACAAACAGAAAATGCCCTCTAAAACTGATCATCCTTCAACCGCGTAAACGGCACACTTCGATTCTGCAGCTTACGCAACGTCAGCTTGTAAGCACTCGACTTGATCTGACTGCCCATCGGCGTTTCCTCCAGCAAAATACGCCCCGACGCAAAGGCGCAGCCGGTATTGAGCATCTTGTACTTGAGCAGATACAGCCCCGGGTCCATCTTGGCAAAACTGAACACCGCCCCGGCCGGCACGAACGCATGCCGAAACGCCCTGCGCCCCACCGCATCGGTGACCTTGGCATACACCGCCGACTCACCCGCCGAGTTATCCACAGTGATCTGCGACCAGCCGTTGTCCTTGAGCAACGGCATGTCCTTCACATACCCCGCCTTGTCCGACCAAGGCGCGCCCATCGGGTCCAGCGCAGGCACCTCACACTCCGACGCCACCGCCTCAACAGGTTTTGCCTGGCTGACCACAGGCTCTTCAACCGGTGCGGCGGGTGCAGCCTTGGCCCACGTCTGCGCCAAAGGTACTGGCTCAGCCGGCACAAACGCCTTGCCCGCCTCCGGGTCATACCCCATCCACGCCCCGCCTGCGCAGAACACCACAAATACCAGCGCCCAGCGCCACGCATGGCGACGACGCTTGTCACTGTAAGGTGAAGCCTTGGGAGCCGGGCCTGCTCGAGCCGCCCGAGCGGGCGTCACAGTCGCAGCGGCAGAGGTTGCAGCATAAACATGAACCGCCTGCCCTTTCGCCGCATGCGCCTGCTTGCGACGCTGCGCCTCGATACGGGCCTTGTGCTCATCGGCAGCCAGCTGCGCGTCATAAGCCGCCCGCCGTCCGGGGTCGGCCAGCACATCATGAGACGCGTTGACCACGCCCATCATGTCCGAGGCATAAGGATCGGGATTCCTGTCCGGGTGCAGCTTCTGCGCCAGCTTGCGATAAGCCTTCTTGATCTGCTCAGGAGAGGCATCGCGAGCAACACTCAGCAGCTCGTAATGCGTGGGCGTTCTCTGCATTGCACTTGCTGTCCATGGCCGACTGCCATTTTTGATACAGCTATATCGGCCAAAAAGCCCATAGCTCCAGTGCAAATGCCACGCAACAAGAACCAGCCCACAAGAAAATGCCCGAATCCAGAGGATCCGGGCATTTCTTGAAACATCGATGAAACCTTCGCGACCATCCAGACGCACATTCATGCGATTCAGACAGCAATCCTCGGCCCCACCTTGCGCAAGACCCAACAGGCCAGACGCAATGACACCTATTCTTCAACAACTCCTCAGCGAATGACCAGCCTGCGGCACACAACACCCCCAAGCCCGGTTACGATCCATCGCATCACTCACCAGACAGTCCTTTGTCTGCATGGCTGAAAAGCTAACGGCCTGTGCTGCTGACTCAGTAGCCTGGGCCGTTGAGAACAAGCCTATGCAAAGCCCACCCGCCCTGCAACACCCCCAAAACCACCAGCCCCGCTCAGCGCCTTTTCATGCGCCAGATAGCCATCAACGCTACAGCCGTCGGTTTGCAAGGCCAGGTTAAAAATCCAGCCCTCCTTGACGCTCAAGCCGCCCGCAGCAGAAGCAAAATCAGCGTTCAAAAGCGCAGTGCTCACACACATCAACCAGACCAATCGCTGCAAACCAAAGGAAACGTCCTGCACCACCACCCGCCCACATCCCACCTGGAGCACCAACGGTCAATTTTTTTCAACTGAATCAGACAGCTAGGGTTTACAAGCGCATCAGAAGCTATATACTCGCAGCCCATTACGCCGGTATAGCTCAGTTGGTAGAGCAACTGACTTGTAATCAGTAGGTCCCGGGTTCGACTCCTGGTGCCGGCACCATACAAATCAAGGGCTTGCAGCGATGCAGGCCCTTTTTTTTCTGTAGTACGTACAATTCAACGTACAAATCCTTGCCCGAAACCGATTACGAAGCCTGGATCTGGTCAGCCATAGCGAAGGGGTGGATCGAAAACACCAAGCGTTTTTCGCAGTTGAACGTTGAAAAAAAGCCGATGCAATGGGACACCGGGTTCACCATTCGCTTGGCCGGGATTTCGGAGAATCTAGCTGTGTACGTACTCCAAGTATTAGCATATAAATTTTCCAACACCACCGAACTCTTAACAGGTCAGCTACGAAGAGATGGCCTCGGAAGCAATAATGAGTAGCGCCCATTGCAATCGTTGCGCGAGCTGGACAATGCACGACGAGGTCAGGCAATACGCGGTCAGCGTTACAAATACAGATCGTAATCCCTGGGAGGAGTGGGGAACAATATACAGAATATGGTCGTGCTGTGGATGCCAGAGCGTTTTATTCAAAGTAGAGCATTGGCACTCAGACTACGATATGAGTGCAGAGACTGAGTACTTTCCACCTAGGATATCCAGAAAGAGTCCACCCTGGGTTTCAAAGCTTCCAGATGAATGGCAGTCTCTTCTCAGAGAGATCTACACAGCCTTACACGCAGACAGCCGTAGGCTGACCATTATGGGCGTGAGGGCGCTCATAGATATTTACATCAACGCTACAATTGGTGATGTCGGCGGCTTTGCAAAAAAGCTCGCAGCACTCGTTCGCGGTGGACATTTGAGCTCTGTAGATCAAGAGATACTCGAAGTTGCTCTTGATGCTGGCCATGCTGCCGCTCATAGAGGATATGTTCTTCAATCGGATGACGTAACACTTGTAATGGACATAGTCGAAAACCTCTTACATCGGCATTCAATGAGAGCATCAGCCGTTGAATTAGGAAAATCGATCCCGTCGCGCTCGAAAAGAAATTAAAGATAAACTACAGTATTTGTAACTCATTAGCGCCACGCTTGGTCTCACTCCATTATTCTATGCTAAAGCGAAGTGTATTTTTGAAGCACACGCCCCTTTACCAATTCAGCTCGTTGAGCTTGGAGGCAGCAAGCAGCCAAAGCATCCACTTGCATCGCTCATAGCATGCAGGTGACGAGCTCTCACCGGCCTGAAGAATTATCAACGAATCGGAGGACGATGAATGCAACCCATCGAGATTCAGCAAATTGCGCACCTGCCCTCACAGGTTCTTGCCTTGGAGGAGGAGGCGGTTGCAGAGGGCTTCAGATTTTTGACACGCCTGATTTCAGAATGGCACTCCGGAGCAAATCGCTTTGATGCGCCTGGCGAATGTCTTATGGCAGCTTATTCGCAGCAGCAACTCATAGGCATCGGGGGGCTATCGGTCGATCCGTATATCAAAACTGATACCGCAAGGCTAAGGCGTGTGTACGTGACACCTACTGTAAGGAGGCAACATGTAGGTCAGGCGCTGGTAAAAGCATTGATTGCGCAGGCCGCGCTTCGTTTTCAGTGCGTGCGTCTTTCCACTGACACCTCTGAAGGCGATGCGTTTTACCTGCGTTGCGGCTTCATGCAGACAGAAGATATCCATGCCACACACATCATGCTGTTGACCAAAGCCTGATTGGGCAGCTATTTAGAGACTGTTTCACTACCTAAGTTTATACAAGCCCTCGGCTATTATTTTGCTATCATGGACCTGCTTCGTCTGCTTGCTGG
>NZ_ATDK01000566.1 GCF_000444135.1 Pseudomonas avellanae BPIC 631 | reverse complement strand
AGCGTCCAGAACGGCATGCGACGCAAAGCGTCGCACGATAGGTAATCAATGGCACGATAGTTGAGATTGTCGTTCCTGACGCTCAGTGTTCAAAACGGCATGCCGACGCGAGCGTCGGCATGATAGTTACAGTGATGGGCGTCAGAGGTGACTGTCAGGCTTTGTTGGATTCGTGCATGCGCGACAGTTGGCGTTCGAGCATGGACGGGTAGGGCTCCATCAGACGCTCCACACAGCAGGCACCTTCGGGGCTTGCGATGGGGCGGATGCGGGCGCGTTGGCGGATCAGCGGGTCATCGTTGATTCGCCGCTCGACCAGCAGCAGGTTGCGGCTGTGCTGAGACAGCGCCAAGGCGTCCTGCGCGGTTTCAGTCAGCAACAGATCAATCTGGCTCAGGCCACTGAGGTTTTCACCCAGGGTCAGGCCCAGTTGCAGCTGCAAGGTAATGCCGCTGTCTGCCACTTCGATCTGCAAGGCGTGGCTCAGCGCGCGCAATAACTCGCCGCAGCAAATGGCGTTGGTCAGGTAGTCGTCACCGCTTTCGTGGCTGTGGAACAGCATCAGCGTGCTGCCGTCGTTCAGCGTGTGCAGCTCGCCTTCGTACACCGAGGCAGCCTGATCGACGCAATCGCGATAGCGCTGCAGCAGTTCGGTCAAGCGTGCGCGCGGCAGACGGCGTAACTGATCCTGTGCGCCCAACTGAACAGCCAGCACGGCACTGTTGTGCGGCTCGTGTTGAGCGACAGGTGATGCAGCGGGGCGCGCAACGGGTGCACTGCCTGAGGTGTCACGCAGGTCCGCGAACGGATCTTCGTCATCGTCCTCATCTTCTTCTGCGACGATGCGGCGTTGGACGGGCGGCGCCGGCAGGCGAGGTTTTGCTTCGCTGGCGCGTGCAGAGATTGGTGGGGCAGGCTTTTCTTCCGGCTCCAGGTAGGGGTCCTCAGCTTCGTCGTCTTCGCCTTCATATTCAGGCTCGGGCAGCGGTTCCGGCTCCGGCACTGGTGGCGCGAACGAGGTGCGCAGTTGCCGGGCCAGATCGCCGATTTCATCCTGACGGTCAGTGGCTGGCGTATACGGGTCGATGTCGCGCAGCCAGATGCGCATCTGCATCAGCGGCGTGGAGATATGGCGACCGAGGCGCAGACTCAAGGCCAGTGCCAGCGCCAGCAGGATGCCCGCCAGAATGCCCATGCTCTGCAGGCTGATGGTCATCGGCTGCTGGAACTGCGACATGTCGAGGCTGATGCGCAGATGACCCGCCATCACGTCCTGAAACGTGATCTTGATTTCATACAGGCCCTGCGCCTCGCCCAGAAGCCCGTTTTTCGGGCGCTGGCCGGCTTCCGCCAGAATGCGGTTATCCACACTGTAGATAGCGGCGTGCGCTACCAGCGGGTTTTTGACCAGATTGCCCAGCAGCACGTTGAGACTGAGGATGTCGTTGGACACCAACAGCTCGGTAGCCGAGGTGGCGGTCTGGGTCGTCAGGGCCTGCCCCAGCGCATCCGCCTGTTCATGCATGGCCTGCTTGAACTGCAGGCCCATGACACCGGCGTAGATCACCAGCGCCAAAGCGACCAGGATCACGTTATGGCTGGCAATGCGCAAAGCGATCGGTACGCGGCGATGACGCAGGGCACGAAAGATGAGCAGGAAGAAATTATCGGTTTTAACAGGCGTGGGCCGGTTCACAGAGCACGGCTCTTTCGGTGAAGTTGTCGCGCAGTATAACGAGCGACCCAGTAGCGGCAAAGCGCTGCCTGTGCCCGGTGGTCACTGAATGTGGTTAGAATGCGGTTTTTTTCCACTGCGGGGGTGCGCCTTGCGCGAAATTGTCCTGATTAACATCACCGGTGTCGACCGTCCAGGTCTCACTGCGGCTATCACCGGCGTCCTGGCTCAGGGTGGCGTGAACATTCTCGACATCGGTCAGGCGGTGATCCACGACACGCTGTCGTTTGGCATTCTGGTCGAAATTCCGGATACCGTGCAGGGTTCGTCCGTGCTCAAGGACATCCTGTTTACCGCCTACAAGCTGGACCAGCAAGTGCGTTTCACGGCCGTGTCCGAAGAAGGCTATCAGCACTGGGTCGAGGGCCAGGGCAAGGCACGGCACATCGTGACGCTGCTGACCCGCAAGGTCACCGCCGAGCAATTGCAGTGCGTCAGCGCCATCACTGCCAAATACGGGCTGAATATCGACCAGATCGATCGCCTGTCCGGGCGCATGCCGCTCGATACCCCGGCTGACAAGGGCAAGGGCTGCATCGAGTTCACCGTGCGCGGCGAGCCTGCCGACCCGAAAGCCATGCAGGCCGAGTTCCTCGCCGTGGCGCAGGAGTTGAATGTCGATATCGCCTTCCAGCAGGATTCGCTGTTTCGCCGCAACCGGCGTCTGGCGGTGTTCGACATGGACTCGACGCTGATCGAGGCCGAAGTGATCGACGAACTGGCCAAGGCTGCAGGCGTCGGCGAGCAGGTTGCCGAGATTACCGAGCGGGCAATGCGCGGCGAACTGGATTTCAGCGAGAGCTTCAAGGAGCGTCTGGCGCTGCTCAAGGGGCTGGACGTCGGCGTGCTGGATGAAATCGGCGCTTCACTTCGGCTGACCGAAGGCGCTGAAACGCTGTTCTCCGAGCTCAAACGGCTGGGTTACAAGACCGCGATCTTGTCCGGTGGCTTCACTTATTTCGCCAAACAGCTGCAAGCGAAACTGGGCATCGATTATGTGTACGCCAACGAACTGGAAGTGGTCGATGGCAAAGTCACCGGCGTCGCCGTCGAGCCTATCGTCAATGCTCAGCGCAAGGCTGACCTGCTGCGCGAACTGGCGCACAAGGAAGGGTTGAGTCTGGAGCAGACCATCGCGGTCGGCGACGGTGCCAATGACCTGCCGATGCTGGCTATTGCCGGGCTGGGTGTTGCGTTCCGTGCCAAGCCGCTGGTCAAGCAGTCCGCCAAACAGGCGATTTCCACCCTGGGGCTGGATGGGGTTCTGTACCTGCTGGGCTTTCGCGACCGCGAAGGAAAACGCTGAGTCGCAGTCGTTGCGATATCCGAGGTATTGCAACGACTACAGCGTGCCCCACAGGGAATCGAACTCCTGCCCTGGCTTCGCCTTTTCGACCTCGGCGGCTTTCGGCGCGTCGTAGATCTGATACTCAAACTGGTTGTAACTGGCGCTGCTGATGCGCCGGTTGCTCAGTGAGGCGCGGCGCTCTTCACCATCGACGTTGATCATCACCTTGCTGCCTTCCTGAAACGGCAGACGTGGTGCGAGCACGGTCGGCGGTTTTTCCATCGCGCGTACTTCCGGCAGCATCAACGTGCGCAGGTATTGGCTGTTCTGCTGTTCGCGTATCAGTTGCATGCCGCATGGCTGGGCGAAGGGGGCGATCAGCTCGATGCCCATTTGCGTGCCGCCGCTGCGTACTTGCCGGACCCAGCGCACGATGGCAACGCTCCAGCCCTGGCCTGAGTCGTCCTGAATGCCTACCAGCTCGCCGGCCTGCAATTGCTGCGGCACTTCCTTCTGCCACGCCAGACAGTAGCCGCCCGGGCTGTGGTTGACGATATTCAGGTTGAAGGTGGGAAACGCATGCTGGCCGTTGGAAAGCGAGTCGTTGTCGCCCTCGATCTTAGGGTATTCGATCTCTTCGTACGGCAGCAGCACGGATGAAGTCTTGCCGCGATGCGTGTCGAAGGCGGAGGACCAAGGGTCATCCTCTTCGTCAGCATTGGCGATCTTGAGCGAGAAATTCGCAGCACCGCTCGCGCTGTTCAATTGCAGCAAATCGCTGAACGACCGCTGGCCCGACACGTAGAAATGCAGCGCACTCATGCCGATACACAGTTTCAGCGTGCCCTGGCCTGGCGTGCGATGAAAGGTACGTTCAGCCACATCGCCCCAGGCGACCGCCAGATGTTGCAGCAGGTCAGTGTTGATGCCGGTCGGAATCAACAGTGTTGAAGGGGAGCGTTGATCGTCCGGCAGCGCCAGATACTGGTTGATCGCCTCTGCCAGCGCGAAGGTATTGATGCCCAGCAGCCTGGACGATTGCTCATCGGTGAATAACGCGCGGTACAGCGGCGGTTTGTCGACCGTCGGCTCCAGAGCGAACAGGCCGCTTTGCTCGGCGGGCCATTGCAGTTTGACCAGCGGGCTCCACGCTTCCAGGGCATCGGCCAGCTTGCCGATGTTCAACTGACGCATCTGATTGCAGCGCGAGCAGCCCATCAACAACGCGATCACATACGTCTGTTCGATGCTCAATGCTTTGGTGTGGTGCGCCAGCGGTTCATCGGCCAGCGCGTGGTGCAACTGGTACTGGCGGGCAATCTGGTAAATCTGATGCAGTTCCAGCCAGAGGCCCTCTTGAACCGGGCAGTACAGCTGATTGGCGCGAATCAGCGGCCCGGTCAGCCCGTGCAATGCGCGCTGCAATGCCATGCTGAACAGCCCAGCCTGATCTCGGGTGTAGCGCGACGCTACTTGCTGGATGATCTGCTTGTAACCGGTTGCCAGATGGTTTTGCAGGGCCTGGCAAAGATTGGCAACCTTGCGCGGGCGCTCGTCGAGCACGATGGCCTGATTGAGAAAGTGGCGCTCAAGGTGCTTGCAGACGAAATAGACTTCCGGCCGCAACAGTTCCAGCAGTTGCAGGCGATTGTCGCTGGGGGTGATCAACTGGTTAAGTTCGGTCAGGCCCTGATAGAGCTGACGGGCCATTTCCCCGAGGTTTGCCTTGGGCAGCCTGGAGATCCAGCGCTTGATGTCGCGGGGGTTGGCTTCACAGAATGTCAGGCTCGACTGCGTCGGCGTGGGGGCACGCAACAGCAGAGGAAGGCTAAATTTACTCATGTGACAGGCTGACTCCAACGACTCACTGGCCCGGACGGTGGCTTTAAATGGGGGGCTGACTTCATCGCGGATCAGCGATCTGTCGAGCATACGCCCATGAAAGTGCGAAGTATCCTACAACACCGGTTGGGCGACTTTACCAGTATCGGCATCACCCTGCAGTAACTGTGGCATTGGGCCGGTATGTATGGCTTCAAGTTTCATGAGCGTTGCTGTCCATGCAGCGCTCATGCCCTGTCAGTGTCGCCGCGATCAGGCCTGGGCTGGAGCTGCCAGCGCCTGGCCCATCTGAACCTTGGAGCCTGCTGTCAGCTGTTCAGCCCATTTCACCTGGTTTGGTCCGAACAGCACAATGGCGGTAGAACCCAGTTTGAAGCGGCCCATTTCGGCGCCTTTTTCCAGATGGATCGGCGCACGCGCGGCTTCGTCGTAGCTGAAGGTCTTCAATTCGCGCTTGGGTGGCGTGACCAGCCCGGCCCAGACCGTCTCGACCGACGCTACGATCATCGCACCCACCAGCACCACGGCCATCGGCCCGCGCTCGGTGTCGAACAGGCAAACCACGCGCTCGTTACGGGCGAACAGCTCCGGCACGTTTTCAGCGGTGGTCTGGTTGACCGAGAAGATACGGCCTGGCACATAGACCATTTCGCGCAGCGTACCGGCCAAAGGCATGTGTACGCGGTGGTAGTCCTTCGGCGACAGGTAGACGGTCGCGAACTCGCCGCCCATGAACGGCGCGGAGAGCTTTGGATCACCGCCCAGCAGCTCAAGCACGCTGAAGCTGTGGCCCTTGGCCTGGAAAATGCGGCCGTGATCGATAGGGCCCAACTGACTGATGGCGCCGTCGGCTGGCGAAAGAATTGCGCCAGGCGTGGTGTCCAGCGGGCGGGCATCGGCTTTCAGCGCGCGGGTGAAGAACGCGTTGAAGTGTTCGTACGAGGTGAGGTCTTCGACCAGTGCCAGAGACATGTCCACTTGATAGCGGCGGGCGAACCACGCAGTAAACGCGTTCTTGAACCAGCGCACGCGGCATTCGGCAACGCAGCCAGCCAGGCGGGACAGCAAGTGGTGCGGCAACAGGTACTGACTGAGAATAAACAAGCGGTCTTTCATTGAGGGTCCTGAAGATGAGTGTCCTGAAAAGGAATGCTCTGAAGATGAGTGTCCAGAAGATTTTCGAGAACCTTTGCCCGATTCAGTGGCGCGAACAGGTTCAATGGTTCCGGCTGGCTGGACAGGCGCTGCTGGTTCAATGACCTCAGCCGTTTCAATGGGTGCAACGGCCGCGGTGGGTACTTCAACCGGCGTATCGGGATGATTGCCCCATTCTCCCCACGAGCCGGCGTAAGCCTTGACCCTTGGGTAGCCCAGCGCTTTGGCCACCAGATAGGTGAAGCCCGAGCGGTGGTGAGTCTGACAATGGGTGATCACTTCCTTGTCCGGCGTGATGCCCAGGTCTTGCAGAATCTGCGGCATGTCCTGACGAATGCGCAGGTTGCGCGCTTTGTCCATGCCCGCCGTCCACTCGATGTTGACTGCGCCGGGAATGTGTCCACCTTTGGCCGCGACCACTTTTTCGCCCGAATATTCGGTAGGTGCGCGCGCGTCCCAGATTGCCAGATCAACTGCGCCCAGGCGGCTCTGCAGGTATTCACGGGTGGCGGTGGGTTCGTCGTGCAGTGTCAGCGCAACCGGGCCGCCAGCAACCAGCGGCACCTCGGTGCTCAATGGCAGTGCTTGCGCTTCCCAGGCCAGCACGCCGCCGTCGAGATAGTGGTAACCGCTATGACCGATGACGTCCAGCAGCCAGATGAAACGCCCGGCCCAGCCGCCGCCTTCGTCATCGTAGACAACGTAGACCGCATCGGGGTTGTGGCCCAGCTCGCCGAACAACTGCTCCAGGTCGGCGGTGTCCGGTAGCAGGCCGGGCGCCGGTGGCTTGCCTAGTTGCGTACGTTTCGGGTCGACGAAGCGAGCGCCGCGAATATGCCCGGCTTCGTAGCGAGCGCTGCTGGTCAGATCCACGAGAATCAGTTCAGGGGCGTCGAGACGCTCAAGCAGATCGTTGGGTTCGATGACCAGCGACAAGCCAGTGAATGCGGACATTTGCAGCCTCCGATGAAAAGAAAGACGCGAATTGTACGCCAGGCCTCACGCTTTGCGATGACTAAAGATGCCAAGTGCCCGCTCAATGCATTGCGCGGTTTTTCCGAAGGCCTGAACGGAAATTTCCGACAAGGCCCCTCCACCCTGATCGGCGACCACCAACAACATGACCTTGCCGTTGTTGCTCAGCGAACGAATCAGCCAGTGCTGGCCACTGAACAGCGTTTTTAGCGGCGCAGGCAACAGCGCAGAAAACTGCGCAATGTTGGCGGGCGTCATGCGCAACTGCGTCGGTTGGGTCAGCAGGCGTTGCAGTACGGTGCTTTCCTTGGTGAACAGCTGCATGGCTGCCGCTTCCGCTGGCAGGCCGGTCGTCTGATTGACGCGCAGCACGGTCGAGGTCTTGTCCAGCATCAGCAGCATGACCCGCTCCATGCCGCACGACATGAACGCGTCGCGAGCGGTGGTGGTCAGGTGCATGGCGTTGATGAACGGGCTGGGCTCTTGCAGCAATTCGGCGCAATGTTTGCGCCACAGTTGCAGGGCGTCGGCCGAGGGCGGCGGTGCCGGTTCGTTGTCGCGCCTGACGCGCCGTGCATCCCAAGGCCATATCAGCGATTCGGCCGGGTGCCAGAGGTCTTTTTCCGAATGAATACGTGCGCTGCTGGCGGCGTTCTGGTGCGCCTGCTGCTGCACATCGCTGAGCGGTTGTTGCAGGTACAGGCTGGTCAGCCGCTCCCAGCGCAGACAATGCGGGCTGTTCCAGGCATTTTGCGCCGCCAGTGCCAGGCCGTTGCCCAGCAACACGGTATTGGCCGGCTGATTCAGCCAGCGGCGCAGATTCGGGTCGGCGTCCATAAGCTGTTGCTGTTGCAGCGGGCTGTTTTTTTCGCGAGAAATACGCAACACCTTGGCCAGGTCGCGCCGTTCATTGATCAGCAGTTTGTAGCCGCGCGTGACCCATATTGGCAGGCGCCAGAACTCGGCGAGGGCCAGGCACAGTTCCAGCAGGTTGACGCCAAACAGCTCTTTTTCCACCGCAAGGCTGGACTGGCCCTTATGGATGACCCGCAATTCCAGCTCTTCCAGCAGTTTCGGGTAAGCCAGCGCCATTGGCCACAGCGGCGAAAGAAACAGCAGGCTGCCCATGTGGATGTCCTGCCAGAGCCGCGCAAGGCGGCTGGCAAACAGCCCGTTGGCCTGTTGCGTGGCGTGCTGGCTGACCAGAATCAACTGCCGGTAGGCGGCCGGGATTTCCTCAGGCGGTTTGGCCGGCAGGCGCCCCAGAAGTATTTCGGTACGCGCCAGACCCAGACGGTTTATCGCGATTTCGAGGCTCTCGGCCTGTTCGGTCAAACCATGGGTGTGATGATTGGCCTCGCGCATCACGCTGAGCACCAGCGCAGGGCTTTCCTGCATCATTTCGGCGATTTCACGCAGCGAGCGGCGGCTGTCGTTCAACGCTGAACGAACGTGAGCATGATTGACGGCCGGCACCGGCAGTGCGATGCCGTCAAGCTGTTTGACCCAGGCATCAAGCGTCTTGGGAGCCAGATGATGTGCTACATGTGCTGTCGACATTCTATGGCCTGTGCGGCTGATTATCCGGGCTGGAAGACTGCCAGTGTGCGGGGTTGGACAGCCAGTTTCATCTTTTTATCGGACCGGGAAAATGGTTTTTCACAAGAACCGGCTATAGTCTGGCCCAGTTAGGCCGATAAGGAGAAGAAGAGATTCAAGAACTTCCGGACTGTCCCTGAACCCGACTCAGTAAAGTATTTTTTCCTATGGCTAAAATTATCGGCATCATTGTCGTTATCGCGAGTGTCCTCGGCGGATACGTACTGTCCCATGGCAAGATCATGGCGCTGTTCCAGCCCTACGAGGTCTTGATCATCGGCGGTGCTGCACTGGGCGCGTTCCTCCAGGCCAACCCTGGCTACATGACCATGCACGTGTTCAAGAAGTCGCTGAAGATGTTCGGTTCGCGCTTCACGCACGCCTATTACCTTGAAGTGCTGGGGCTGGTGTACGAAATCCTCAACAAAAGTCGTCGTGAAGGCATGATGGCGATTGAAGGGGATATCGAAGACGCTGCCTCCAGCCCGATCTTCGCCAAATACCCTGGCGTGCTTAAAGATGAACGTATGACTGCGTACATCTGCGACTACCTGCGCATCATGTCGTCCGGCAACATGGCTCCCCATGAGCTGGAAGGCCTGTTCGACATGGAGCTGCTGAGCATGAAAGAAGAGCTCGAACATCCGTCCCATGCCATTACCGGTATCGCCGACGGAATGCCCGGTTTCGGTATCGTTGCGGCGGTACTCGGTATCGTGGTGACCATGGCGTCGCTGGGGTCGGGCGACAAGGCTGCTATCGGTATGCACGTAGGTGCGGCGCTGGTAGGTACATTCTTCGGTATTCTTGCGGCTTACGGCTTCTTCGGGCCTCTGGCCACCAGCCTTGCGCATGATGCCAAGGAAGAAATGAACGTCTATGAGAGCATCAAGGCGTCGCTGGTGGCTTCAGCCTCTGGCATGCCGCCTTCGCTGGCCGTCGAGTTTGGCCGCAAGGTTCTCTATCCGCTGCATCGCCCCAGCTTCAGCGAGCTGGAACAAGCGGTTCGCGGTCGCTAAGTCATGGAAAATAATCAGCCGATTATCATCAAACGCGTAAAGCGCTTTGGTGGCGGACATCACGGCGGTGCCTGGAAAATCGCGTTTGCCGACTTCGCGACGGCGATGATGGCGTTCTTTCTGGTGCTGTGGCTGATGTCCTCCGCAACGCCGGAACAGTTGCTCGCGGTGGCCGGTTACTTCAAGGACCCGGTCGGTTTTTCGGACAGCGGCTCGCCCTATGTGATCGACCTGGGTGGCTCGCCAGAGATGTCGCCGAACCAGACGCTCAATCCTGAGGTCAAGACCACGCCTTCTCCAGACACGGTGCCTATCGAGGCCGAAACCTCGGAGACCAAGGCCGAAGCGGTCGAGCAGGAGCGTCTGGAGATGCTGCTGCAGGAACTGCAGAACAAGGTCGAGGAAAACCCGCAACTGCAGAAATTCAAGGACCAGATTCTGTTCGAGATTACCCAGGACGGTTTGCGTATCCAGATCATGGATGCCGACAACCGGCCGATGTTCGACTCGGGCAGTGCGCGTTTGAAGCCGTATTTCGAAGATATTCTGCTGGCGTTGGCTGACACGATCAAAAGTGTGCCGAACAAGATCAGCATCAGTGGTCATACCGACGCGACGCCATTCGTTGGCAATAACGGGTTTGGCAACTGGGAGCTTTCGGCCAACCGTGCCAACGCGGCTCGCCGTGCGCTGGTGGCCGGCACTTATCCCGAGGAGCAGGTCGCCAGGGTAGTGGGCCACGCCTCTTCGGTGCTGTACGACCGGGATAATCCTACTGGCCCGATCAACCGCCGTATCGACATCGTTGTTCTGACCAAAAAGGCTCAGCAACGTATAGAAGGCGACCAGAACTCGGGTGCTGCACCGTCAGCACCATCCGCGCCTGCGACTCCGGCAGCGCCCGGTGCTGCCACGGGCACTGCGCCAGACCCACAGGCCTACGCCCAGCCACACGAGATCCGGCAGAAGCTGAACATCTTCGATGAGGGCAAGTTACGGGTTGAGCCGGCCCAGAACTGAGCCGCAACACACTCACACAAAAACGCCGCGATCATCGCGGCGTTTTTGTGTGGGGCTTTCAGGTGTCAGTAACTGTCTTGCGGCAGGCTGGCAATGATCGAACGATAGCTGTTCATGCGCTGCTGTTGCACGCGACCGTCTTCCAGACCCTTGAGCAGGGCACAACCCGGTTCGCGGTCGTGTTTGCAGTCGCGGAAACGGCACGTGCCGATCAGGTCGTTGAACTCGATGAAGCCGGCTTCAACGTCTGCCCGGCTGACGTGGCCCAGGCCAAACTCACGAATACCCGGTGAGTCGATCAGGTCGCCGCCGCGCGGAAAGTGAAACAGGCGGGCGGTGGTGGTGGTGTGCGTGCCCTGGCCGGACACTTCGGACAGCGGGCCGACGCGGGTGTCGGTTTCCGGCAGCAGGCTGTTGACCAGCGAGGACTTGCCGACACCGGACTGACCGACGAACACACTGATGTGCCCGTCAAGCTGGCTTTGCAGCGACTGCATACCGTCGCCCTGATGTGCGGACACTTCCAGTACCGGGTAACCGAGCGTGCGATAAACCGCCAGCAGCGCATTGAGCGCAGGCGCGTTCTGTTCGTCGATCAGGTCAGCCTTGTTGAGCAGCAGCAACGGATGAATACCGGCGTGCTCGGCAGCGACCAGATAACGGTCGATCAGGTTGGCGTGCGGCTCGGGCATTGGCGCAAAGACAATCACGATCAGATCGACGTTGGCGGCCACAGGCTTGAGCTGGCCGCGAGAGTCGGGGCGGCGCAGTTCGGTGGTGCGCGGCAATTGCGCGACGATCACCCCGATGCCCTGATTGCCGGCACGCCAGACAACGCGGTCACCGGTGACCAGTGCAGGCAGGTTGGCGCGCAAGTGGCAGCGGAATACCTGGCCGACTTGTTCGCCTTCCTGCGCTTCGACTTCGACCTGTACGCCAAAGTGAGCAATCACCAGACCTGTCTGCTCGGGGCCAAGGTCGCCGCCCTCCAGTGTTTCAAGCGTGACGGACTCGCGCTTTGCCGCGCGGGCCGCACGTTCGCCCTGAATTTTTTCGATGCGCCAGTTCTGACGACGATTGAGTTGGCGTTTGGCCATGGGTGTTCCGATGTGAAGTAAACAATGAATTAGGCAGTACGTTTGATCGGCAGGAGTCTAGCACGGCAGGGTGAGCTAAACTGCGCGCCTACGCTGAGGAGTCGACACATGCAGAACAAGCAGAACCTGATCTGGATCGATCTGGAAATGACCGGTCTGGACCCTGATACCGATGTCATCATCGAAATGGCCACAATCATCACGGACAGCGAGCTGAACACCCTGGCTGAAGGGCCGGTGATCGCCGTGCACCAGAGCGATGAGACGCTGGCAAAAATGGATGAGTGGAACACTCGCCAGCACGGCGGCTCGGGCCTGACCCAGCGCGTGCGCGAAAGCACCATCAGCATGGCCGAAGCCGAGGCGCAGACTCTTGAGTTCATCAAACTGTGGGTGCCGGAGCGCAGTTCGCCGATCTGTGGCAACAGCATCTGCCAGGACCGCCGCTTTTTGTATCGCCACATGTCGGCACTGGAAAACTGGTTCCACTATCGCAACCTGGACGTCTCGACCCTCAAGGAGCTGGCCGCACGCTGGGCTCCCGAGCTTAAATTCAAGAAAGGCAGCACGCACCTGGCGCTGGACGACATTCGTGAGTCGATCGCCGAGTTGCGCTTCTATCGTGAGCACTTCATCAAGCCTTGATCACGACGCGCGCGTGCAGTGAATAATCTTCGCTGCACTCTTTCAGTGCGCAGGTCCGCTGGTTAGACTGCGCGCCTTTGTCGCAGAGTCGCCGCCATGTTGCTGATGCTTTATCTGATCGCCATCACCGCTGAGGCCATGACCGGCGCGCTGTCTGCCGGGCGTCGCGGGATGGACTGGTTCGGCGTGGTGCTGATCGCCTGCGTGACCGCGCTGGGCGGTGGTTCAGTGCGTGACGTGCTGATCGGTCACTACCCGCTGACGTGGGTCAAGCACCCGGAATACCTGATGCTGACCAGCGTGGCGGCGTTGGTGACGATTTTTATCGCACCGCTGATGCGCCACCTGCGCTCGCTGTTTCTGGTGCTTGATGCGTTGGGGCTGGTGGCCTTCACCCTGATCGGCTGCATGACGGCGCTGGAAGCGGGGCACGGTCTGGTGATCGCGTCAGTATGCGGCGTCATCACGGGGGTATTCGGCGGCATCCTGCGCGATATTTTCTGCAACGACATTCCGCTGATCTTCCGCCGCGAACTCTACGCCAGCGTGTCATTTCTGGCCGCGTGGTGTTTTTTGCTGTGCCAGTACCTGCAACTGCCCAACGAACAGGCCGTGCTGATCACCCTGTTCGGCGGCCTGCTGCTGCGCCTGCTGGCCATCCGCCTCCACTGGGAAATGCCCAAGTTCGTCTATAAAGACGAGCCCTGAAGCTTGTAGGAGCGAGCTTGCTCGCGAAGAGGCCAGCACACGCGCTGCCAATTAAAACGTCGCCACACCATGCCGCTGCAACGCCCATTCCACATGTTCCCTGACCAGCTCCGACGGGTAATCGCGCCGTGCTTGCAGGGCTTCGATCACCGGTATGGTGGAGGGCGCATTGCCCAGGCCGACGGCCAGGTTGCGTAGCCAGCGTTCGTAGCCGGCGCGGCGCAGGGGTGAGCCTTCGGTGCTGCTGAGGAATTTATCTTCATCCCACAAAAACAGCTCGGCCAACCCGGCGTTGTCCAGGTTATGGCGCGGCTGGAAATCGCTCTGGTCGGTTGGGCGCGCAAAGCGGTTCCACGGGCAGACGATCTGGCAATCGTCACAGCCGAACACCCGATTGCCGATCAAGGGCCGCAGCTCTTCGGGAATCGCGGTTTTAAGCTCTATGGTCAGGTAGGAGATGCACCGTCGCGCATCCAGCACATAGGGCCCGACAAAGGCCGCCGTCGGGCAGATGTCCAGGCAGGCCGTGCAACGCCCGCAGTGCTCCGTGGCGTGAGGTGCATCCACCGGCAGCGGGATATCGACAAACAGCTCGCCGAGGAAGAAAAAGCTTCCGGCCTTACGGTTGAGCACCAGTGTGTTCTTGCCGATCCAGCCCAGCCCTGCCTGCTCGGCAATGGCTTTTTCCAGCACCGGCGCGCTGTCCACGAACGCCCGAAAGCCAAACGGCCCGATGGCCTGCTGGATGCGCTCGGCCAGTTGTTGCAGGCGCTTGCGGATCAGCTTGTGATAGTCGCGGCCCAGGGCGTAGCGGGACACATAGGCTTTTTCCGGCTCGGTCAGGCGTTGCGCCATCTCGGTGTCGCCGGGCAGATAGTCCATGCGCAGCGACACCACGCGCAACGTTCCCGGCACCAGTTCGTCCGGGTGGGAACGTTTGCTGCCGTGGGCGGCCATATAGTCCATTTCACCGTGATAGCCTGCGTCAAGCCAGCGCTGCAAGTGCTGCTCGTGCTCTGCCAGGTCAAGCCCGCTGATCCCGACTTCCTGAAAGCCCAGCTCACGCCCCCACGCCTTGATCGACAAGGTAAGGGCGGCAAGATCATCAAGTGTGGGAAGTGCAGCAGTAATAGCGGACATGCGCAGAGAGAAACCGGGGCCAAGGTGCGTATAATTCTGCCAGACATCGGAGCCTATAAACGCATGTTCGACACTAAACCTCATTTACCCGACGCGCTGTACACTGCGGCGCAGGTCCGCGACCTCGACGCGCGGCTGATTGCCGCCGGTACGCCGGGCCTGGAATTGATGCAACGTGCAGCCCACGCCACATGGCGCGCGATACGTCGGCGCTGGCCCGAGGCGAACCAACTGACGGTGCTGGCCGGACGTGGCAACAATGCCGGCGACGGTTATCTGGTGGCCGCGCTGGCGCACAAGGCGGGCTGGCAGGTCAACGTGCTGGCCGTCGGTGATCCGGTTGGGCTGACAGGCGATGCAGCGTCCGCGCACGCAGCGGCTGTCGGTATCGACACGCAAGCCTGGGCCGGGCAGCCGCTGGCCGGTGTGGTGCTGGACGCCTTGCTCGGCACCGGGCTCAACGGCGAGGTGCGCGAGCCCTACCTTTCGGCCATCAACGCGATCAATGCCAGCGGCCTGCCGGTTGCAGCCGTGGACATTCCCTCGGGCCTGAGTGCAGACACCGGGCAGAAATCGGGTGCGACAGTGCGCGCCGACCTCACCGTCACCTTTATAGGCCTCAAGCTGGGGCTGCTGACCGGCGATGCGGCGGATCTGGTCGGCGAGCTGGTTTTTGATGATTTACAGGCCGATCCGGCACTGGTTGCGCAGACGCCCGCCAGCGCCAAGCGTCTCGATGCGCACAACCTTCCTTATCTGGCACCGCGTCCGCGCACAGCCCATAAAGGTCTGTTCGGGCGCGTGCTGGTCATCGGTGGCGATCACGGCTTTGGCGGTGCCGCGTTGCTCTGCGCTGAAAGTGCCTTGCGCAGCGGGGCGGGCATGCTCACGCTGGCGACCCGCGCCGAGCATGTCCCGGCAGCCCTGACACGCATGCCGGAAATCATGAGCGCGGCCATTCGCTCGGCAAACCAGTTGATGGCGTTGATCGAGCCGGCCAGCGTACTGGTGGTCGGGCCCGGCATGGGGCAGGGCAGTTGGGGACGCAGCCTGTTGTCGGCTGCCGCCAACGCCGACAGGCCGCAGGTCTGGGACGCCGATGCGTTGAATATGCTGGCGACCGGGCAGGTGAGTCTGCCGAAAAACAGCGTCATCACTCCGCATCCGGGCGAAGCCGCGCGTTTGCTGGGTGTCGGCATAAAGGCCATTCAGGCCGATCGCCCTGCCGCTGTACGGGCGCTGGCCCGTAAATTCAATACCGTTTGTGTACTCAAGGGCTCGGGCAGCCTGATTGCCGATGCCGACGGGCGGCTGGCCCTGTGCAATCATGGGCACCCGGCGATGGCCACTGCGGGGCTCGGCGATGTGCTGGCCGGGTTGATCGGCGCGCTGATGGCGCAACACCTGACGCCATTCGATGCTGCCTGCCTGGCCGTGTGGCTGCACGCCAGCGCCGGTCAGAAAGTGGGTGACTCCGGTCGTGGGCTGGCTGCCAGCGATATTATTCCCGCCATTCGTCAGTTATTGGAGGAGCTGCAACCGTGTCTGATTTAACGCTGCATGTGGTTGGCGAAGAGGCAATGATGAGTTTTGGTGCACGCCTTGCGCAGGTCACCGAGGGTGCAGGCGTGATCTTTCTGGACGGCGATCTGGGCGCCGGAAAAACCACCCTTTCGCGGGGCATGATTCGCGGGTTCGGGCATGCCGGGGCTGTCAAGAGCCCCACGTTCACGCTGGTCGAGCCTTACGAAATCGGCGCAATACGCGTGTTTCACTTCGACCTGTATCGACTCGTCGATCCTGAAGAGCTCGAGTACATGGGCGCACGCGATTACTTCGATGACGATGCACTTTGCCTGATTGAATGGCCCCAGCGTGGTGCAGGCTTTTTGCCAAAGCCTGACCTGACCATTACCATTGGGCCGCACGGCGAAGGTCGGTCCGTGATATTGAGCCCGCTGGGCTCGCGTGGTGAGCGCTGGTGTGCCACTTTGGCTTTGGAATTCAAATAGATATGGGGTTAGGTATGCGCATGCGCGCGCTGGTTACTGTAGTTGGTCTGCTGTTGATGGCCCTGGCTGTCGAGGCGGTTGCCGCTACGCAAGTACGAAGTGTCCGCTTATGGCGAGCGCCGGATAACACGCGTCTGGTGTTCGACCTGTCCGGGCCCGTCCAGCACAGCGTATTTACCCTGACGTCGCCTGATCGTCTGGTGATCGATATCAATGGCGCCACCTTGGGTGGCCCGCTGAACGTGTCGACCGCCAATACGCCGATCAGCAGTATGCGTTCGGCTCAGCGCACGCCTACCGACCTGCGCGTGGTCATCGACCTGAAAAAGGCCGTGACCCCCAAAAGCTTCACGCTCGCGCCGAATCAGCAATACGGCAACCGTTTGGTGGTTGACCTGTTCGACAACGCCGCCGACGCCAACCCGACGCCGGTGATCCCGGATACTGCCGCCAACACTGCGCCAGCGGTTCCGGTGAGCCCGGCCAAGCCCGAAATCAAACTGACGCCGGTGCCTAACGGCAAGCGCGACATCGTGATCGTGATCGATGCCGGGCACGGCGGGGAAGACCCGGGTGCCTCGGGTGGTGCGGGGCAGAAAGAAAAGAACGTGGTGCTGTCGATCGCCAAAGAGCTGCAGCGTCAGGTCAATGCTGAAAAAGGCTATCGCGCCGAGCTGACCAGGACCGGCGACTACTTTATTCCGTTGCGCAAACGTACCGAGATCGCCCGTTCCAAGGGCGCCGACCTCTTTGTGTCGATTCACGCTGACGCTGCGCCGTCCACGGCAGCCTTTGGTGCGTCGGTGTTCGCGCTGTCTGATCGCGGCGCGACGTCTGAAACCGCGCGCTGGCTGGCGGACAGTGAAAACCGTTCCGACCTGATCGGTGGCGCCGGTGCGGTAAGTCTCGATGACAAGGACCGTATGCTTGCCGGTGTGTTGCTGGACTTGTCCATGACCGCCTCGCTGTCTTCAAGCCTGAACGTCGGTCAGAAAGTGTTGAGCAACATTGGCCGAGTGACCTCGCTGCACAAATCCCGCGTCGAACAGGCCGGCTTCATGGTGCTCAAGTCGCCGGACATTCCGTCGATTCTGGTGGAAACAGGCTTCATCTCCAACGCTAATGAAGCTAACAAGCTCTCTTCTGCGTCGCACCAGCAAGCCTTGGCGCGTTCGATCAACTCTGGCGTGAAACAGTTCTTCCAGCAGAACCCGCCGCAGGGCACCTATATCGCCTGGCTGCGTGACACCGGCAAGCTGGCCCAGGGGGCGCGCAACCATGTGGTGCGCTCCGGCGAAACCCTGGCCATGCTCGCGGCGCGCTATGACATGAACATCGCCACGCTGCGCAGTGCCAATAACCTGAAAACCGATGAATTGAAAATCGGCCAGGACCTGCGAATTCCGAGCGCCGAGGTTGCGACCCAGTAATGACTGATCTTCTCCTTGACGGCAGCGAAGCCGATAACGCGCAGACTGTCCTGAACGCTGCGCGCATTGAACTGCTCAGCCCGCGTCTGGCCAACCAGATCGCCGCGGGCGAGGTGGTCGAGCGTCCGGCGTCGGTGATCAAGGAACTGCTGGAAAACAGCCTTGATTCTGGCGCTAGACGCATTGATATCGATGTCGAGCAGGCCGGCATCAAGCTGCTGAAAGTGCGCGATGACGGCAGCGGAATTTCCTCCGACGACCTGCCGCTGGCTCTGGCGCGACACGCAACCAGCAAGATTCGTGACCTGGAAGACCTTGAAAGGGTCATGAGCCTGGGTTTTCGCGGTGAGGCGCTGGCGTCGATCAGCTCCGTGGCGCGCCTGACACTGACCTCGCGCACCCGCGACGCCGATCAGGCCTGGCAGGTCGAGACCGAAGGGCGCGACATGGATGCGCGCGTGCAGCCTGCTGCGCATCCGGTGGGCACGTCTGTGGAAGTGCGCGACCTGTTCTTCAATACACCCGCACGGCGCAAGTTTCTCAAGGCCGAGAAAACCGAATTCGATCACTTGCACGAAGTCATCAAGCGTATGGCGCTGGCGCGTTTCGATGTCGCCTTTCATTTGCGTCACAACGGCAAGACCGTGCTCAGCCTGCATGAAGCCCATGACGACACCGCCAGGGCGCGGCGCGTCTCGGCCATTTGCGGGCCGGGCTTTCTGGAGCAGGCGCTGCCTATCGAGATCGAACGCAACGGCCTGCATCTGTGGGGCTGGGTCGGGCTGCCGACGTTTTCGCGCAGCCAGGCTGATTTGCAATATTTCTTTGTGAATGGCCGTGCGGTGCGCGACAAACTGGTTGCCCACGCGGTGCGTCAGGCGTATCGCGATGTGCTGTTCAACGGCCGTCATCCGACGTTCGTGCTGTTTTTTGAGGTTGACCCGGCGGCTGTCGACGTCAACGTTCACCCGACCAAACACGAAGTGCGTTTCCGTGACGGGCGCATGGTGCATGATTTTCTGTATGGCACGTTGCACCGCGCGTTGGGCGATGTGCGCCCGGAAAACCAATTGGGCGGCAGCGTGCCGGTTGCCGCCGAACCTCGGCTGACCGGGCCTGACGCCGGTGAGTTCGGGCCGCAGGGCGAAATGCGTCTGGCCAACAATGTGCTGGAGCAGCCGCAGGGCGAGCCTTTCGCCAGGCCTGCGGGCAGCGGTTCCGGCAGCGGTTATCAGTATCAGTACTCGCCACGGCCCACTACGGGCGTGCCGGTTGCCGAAGCGCAGAGCGCCTATCGAGAGTTTTTCGCGCCACTGCCCGGCACCACGCCGTCAGCGCTGCCTGAGTCGCCCAGCGATATTCCGCCGCTGGGCTACGCACTGGCGCAGCTCAAGGGTATCTACATTCTGGCTGAAAACGCCCACGGGCTGGTGCTGGTGGACATGCATGCCGCTCACGAGCGGATCATGTACGAGCGCCTGAAAATTGCGATGGCCAACGAAGGCCTGAGCGGCCAGCCTTTGCTGGTGCCTGAGTCCATTGCGGTCAGCCAGCGCGAAGCGGACTGCGCCGAAGAACACATCACAACGTTCCAGCGCCTGGGTTTCGAGCTTCAACGGCTTGGCCCGGAAACTCTGGCGATTCGCCAGATTCCTGCGTTGCTCAAGCAGGCCGAGGCCAACCGGCTGGTCAGTGACGTGCTGGCCGACCTGATGGAATACGGCACCAGCGACCGAGTGCAGGCGCACATGAACGAGTTGCTCGGCACCATGGCGTGCCACGGCGCTATTCGCGCCAATCGGCGCCTGGCCATTCCGGAAATGAACGGCCTGCTGCGCGACATGGAAAGCACCGAGCGCAGCGGACAATGCAACCACGGTCGTCCTACCTGGACACAGATGGGTCTCAGTGACCTGGACAAATTATTCCTGCGCGGTCAATGAATGAACGCTTTACCTCCGGCCATCTTTCTCATGGGCCCTACCGCCGCAGGCAAGACCGACCTTGCGATAGAGCTGAGCAAAGTGCTGCCCTGCGAGCTGATCAGCGTCGATTCGGCGCTGGTCTATCGCGGTATGGACATCGGCACCGCCAAGCCGTCGAAAGCGCAACTGGCTGAATTCCCGCACCGCCTGATCGACATTCTCGACCCCGCGCAAAGCTACTCCGCCGCTGACTTTCGCAGTGACGCGCTGGCCGCCATGGCAGAAATCACCGCACGCGGAAATATTCCTTTGCTGGTCGGCGGCACTATGTTGTATTTCAAGGCTCTATTGGACGGGCTGGCGGATATGCCGGCCGCCGATGCAGCTGTCCGGGCGCAGCTTGAAGCCGATGCGCAGGCCTTTGGCTGGCAGTCGTTGCATGATCAATTGGCGGTGGTCGACCCCGTCTCGGCGGCACGGATTCACCCCAATGATCCACAGCGACTGATCAGGGCTCTGGAGGTTTATCGGGTGAGCGGAATGAGCATGACCGCACACCGCGAGCAACAAACTGCGCAAAGTACCGAAGCGGCCGCATCAGGGCGCCAGCAATTGCCCTATACTGTCGCAAATCTTGCTATCGCTCCGGCTGATCGCAAGGTGCTGCACCAACGCATCGCGTTACGTTTCGAGCAAATGCTGGATCAGGGGTTTCTGGACGAAGTACTGGCATTACGCTCAAGAGGCGACCTGCATGCCGGGTTGCCCTCGATTAGAGCAGTCGGTTATCGCCAGGTCTGGGATCACCTGGATGGAAAGCTGACGCGGGAAGAAATGCAGGAGCGCGGCATCATTGCAACGCGCCAGCTGGCCAAAAGGCAGTTCACCTGGCTACGTAGCTGGGAGGATCTGCACTGGTTGGACAGCCTGGCCAGCGACAATCTGTCGCGCGCCTTGAAATACCTGGGATCGGTCTCCATATTGAGCTGAGTCTCTGCAATAGCCGTCTATCCTTGGGGGGTGGCCGGTAAGCCAATCGAATTCGATTTATTATTTTATTGATCCTTAAAGGAGTGCGGCACATGTCAAAAGGGCATTCGCTACAAGACCCTTACTTGAACACCTTGCGAAAGGAGAAGGTCGGCGTCTCGATCTACCTGGTCAACGGTATCAAGCTGCAGGGAACGATCGAGTCTTTCGACCAGTTCGTCATTTTGCTGAAAAACACTGTCAGCCAGATGGTCTACAAACACGCCATTTCCACCGTCGTACCGGTTCGCCCGATTCGCCTGCCTAGCGCTACCGACGCTGACGGCGCTGACGCCGAGCCAGGTAACGCCTGATAGGAGTCTGCCTTGTTCTTTGAGCGCCACAGTGGTGGTGAACGCGCAATTCTCGTTCATCTGGATGGTCAGGACCCTGAGGCGCGCGAAGATCCGCAGGAGTTTCAGGAGCTGGCCATATCGGCCGGTGCTGATACCGTTGCGTTTATCAACGTGCCGCGTCATCGGCCATCGGCCAAATACCTGATTGGCTCTGGCAAGGTCGAGGAGCTTCGCGACCAGGTCAAGGCCGAGCAGGCCGATCTCGTTATCTTCAATCACACCCTCACGCCCAGTCAGGAACGTAACCTCGAACGTGTTTTCGAGTGTCGCGTACTTGATCGCACGGGTCTGATCCTCGATATCTTTGCGCAGCGAGCGCGTACTCACGAAGGCAAGCTGCAGGTCGAACTGGCCCAGCTTGAGCACATGAGTACCCGTCTGGTCCGTGGCTGGACTCACCTTGAGCGACAGAAAGGTGGTATTGGCCTGCGCGGTCCGGGTGAAACCCAGCTCGAAACCGACCGTCGTCTTCTGCGGGTTCGCCTGCGGCAGATCAAGGGGCGCCTAGAGAAGGTCCGCAGTCAGCGGGACCAGGCACGTCGCGGACGTCGGCGCGCCGACATTCCTTCGGTTTCACTGGTGGGCTATACCAACGCCGGCAAATCGACGCTTTTCAACTCGGTCACCGATTCGGACGTATTCGCCGCCGATCAGCTGTTTGCGACCCTCGATCCGACCCTGCGTCGTCTGCAACTCAACGACCTGGGGCCGATCGTACTGGCTGACACCGTGGGCTTCATTCGCCATCTGCCGCACAAACTGGTAGAAGCCTTTCGGGCGACACTTGAAGAATCGAGCAACTCCGATTTACTGCTGCACGTGATCGACTCGCACGAGCCTGATCGCATGTCGCAGATCGAGCAGGTCATGGCTGTGCTCGGTGAGATCGGTGCCGAGGGCTTGCCGATCCTCGAGGTCTATAACAAACTCGATCTGCTTGAAGGCGTGGAGCCTCAGATACAGCGTGATGCCGATGGCAAACCGCAGCGTGTCTGGGTCTCTGCCCGTGATGGTCGAGGGCTGGACCTGCTCAAGCAGGCTATTGCCGAATTGCTCGGCGACGACCTGTTTGTTGGCACGCTGCTTTTGCCTCAAAGTCTTGCCCGGCTGCGTGCCCAGTTTTTTGAACTGGGTGCGGTGCAGAGCGAAACGCATGACGAGGACGGTGCCAGCGTGTTGGCGGTGCGATTGCCGCGCGTTGAACTCAGTCGTCTGGTGAGTCGCGAAGGATTGCAGCCACTGGAGTTCATCGAACAACACACTTTGCAATAAAAGCACGAGAAAGCCGTTGTACGGCTTTCGCGAGCATTCTGTAGCATTGGTCGGCGCGCCGCAGGCGCGTCTTTGCTTTATCAGATGGAGAGCGCTATGGCTTGGAATGAGCCGGGTGGCAACTCGAATAATCAAGATCCCTGGGGTGGCAAACGCCGTGGCGGCGACCGCAAGGGGCCACCTGATCTCGACGAGGCCTTCCGTAAGCTGCAGGAAAGCCTGAAGGGGTTGTTCGGTGGCGGTAACAAACGTGGCAGCGATGGCGGCAACGGCAATGGCGGTGGTTCAGGCAAGGGCGGTGGCTTTGGCCTGCTCGGCATTGGCTTGGTCGTGCTCGTCGCTTTCTGGCTCTACAGCGCTATCTATGTTGTCGATGAGCAAGAACAGGCTGTCGTGTTGCGTTTTGGCCAGTACCACGAAACCGTGGGGCCGGGCCTTAACATCTACTTCCCGCCGTTCGATCGCAAGTACATGGAAAACGTGACTCGCGAACGTGCCTACAGCAAGCAGGGCCAGATGCTCACCGAAGACGAGAACATCGTTGAAGTGCCACTGACCGTGCAGTACAAGATCAGCAATCTGGAAGCTTTCGTCCTGAACGTCGATCAGCCTGAAATCAGCCTGCAGCACGCGACTGAAAGTGCGTTGCGCCACGTTGTGGGTTCCACGGCGATGGATCAGGTACTGACTGAAGGCCGTGAACTGATGGCCAGCGAAATCAAGGAGCGTCTGCAACGTTTCCTCGATACCTACGGCACCGGTATCACCGTCACTCAGGTGAACGTGCAGAGCGCTGCCGCGCCACGCGAAGTTCAGGAAGCGTTCGATGACGTGATCCGCGCCCGTGAAGACGAGCAACGTTCACGCAACCAGGCTGAAAGCTACGCCAACGGTGTCATTCCGGAAGCCCGCGGTCAGGCTCAGCGCATCCTCGAAGATGCCAATGGCTACCGTGATGAAGTGGTTTCGCGTGCCAAGGGTGAGGCTGATCGCTTTACCAAACTGGTCGCCGAATACCGCAAGGCGCCTGAGGTCACTCGCCAGCGTCTGTATCTGGACACCATGCAGGAAGTCTTCAGCAACACCAGCAAGGTTCTCGTGACCGGTGACAAAGGGCAGAACAACCTGCTTTACCTCCCGCTCGACAAGATGATCGAAAGCAGCCGCAGCACTACCGGCAATGGCTCAGCTACCGGCGCGCCATCTCAGTCCAATACTGATGCTGCCGCGCGAGCGGCCGATACTCAGCAGCGCGGTGAAGTGCGTACAAGGGAGACTCGCTGATGAGCAATAAATCGCTGATCACCCTTATTGTTGGTGTGGTACTGGCAGTCGTTGCCTGGAACAGCTTCTACATAGTGTCCCAGACCGAGCGTGCGGTGTTGCTGCAATTCGGCAAGGTGGTTCAGGCTGACGTCAAGCCGGGCCTGCATGTGAAGGTCCCTTACGTGAACCAGGTGCGCAAGTTCGACGGACGTCTGCTGACGCTCGATGCGCCTACCCAGCGCTTTCTGACGCTGGAAAAGAAAGCCGTCATGGTCGATGCCTACGCCAAATGGCGCGTGAAGGATGCGGAACGTTTCTATACCGCAACTTCCGGCCTCAAGCAGATTGCCGACGAGCGACTCTCGCGTCGTCTGGAATCCGGCCTGCGTGACCAGTTCGGCAAGCGCACCCTGCACGAAGTGGTGTCGGGTGAGCGGGATGCGCTGATGGCTGACATCACGGGTTCGCTGAACCGCATGGCTGAGAAAGAGCTGGGTATCGAAGTACTCGATGTCCGGGTCAAGGCCATCGACCTGCCCAAGGAAGTGAATCGCAGCGTTTTCGAGCGGATGAGTACCGAGCGTGAGCGTGAAGCGCGCGAGCACCGTGCCAAGGGTAACGAGCTGGGTGAAGGCATCCGTGCCGACGCCGATCGTCAACGGCGTGTGTTGCTGGCAGAAGCCTATCGCGAGTCTGAAGAGGCGCGTGGTGATGGTGATGCCCAGGCTGCTGCGATCTATTCCAAGGCCTACGGTCAGGATCAGGAGTTCTACGCTTTTTATCGTAGCCTGCGTGCCTACCGCGAAAGCTTTGCGAACAAGAGCGACGTGATGGTGCTTGATCCAAACAGCGAATTCTTTCGCTACATGGAAAAAGCCAAGCCGTAATTAATCACCCGCCGGGCGGCAAAACCGCCCGGTGGGGTGAACGTACGGTGAAACGTGTGTATCATGCGGCAGCCGGGAAATTCCCGGCTTTTTTGCGTCTGCACGATTGATTGGCCGTCTCTGAATCAGAACGCGGCAAAGTTTTTCGAGGAAAGTGGTCCAAGGCCTGTCTCGGGCATTTGTCGTGCCCGTCATACGGCGCACCACTTTCTGCTTCACTCAAGGCTGGCCTGTAGGCTGGCCGCCTGGATCACAGGGGAATGGCGTAATGGCAACGGTTGACCGCTGGCTGCTACCAGATGGCATCGAAGAAGTACTGCCACCGGAAGCGGCGCGCATTGAAGTAGCGCGTCGTCAGGTGTTGGATCTGTTTCAGAGCTGGGGCTATGAGTTTGTCGTCACCCCGCATATCGAGTATCTGGAGTCGCTGCTGACAGGGGCGGGTTCGGATCTGGATCTGCGCACCTTCAAGGTTATCGATCCGCAATCGGGCCGGCAGATGGGCTTTCGCGCCGACATCACGCCGCAGGTTGCACGCATCGATGCCCACACGCTCAAACGTGAAGGCCCGAGTCGTCTGTGCTATGCGGGCAGCGTCCTGCACGCCCAGCCGCGCGCGCTGTCTTCGTCGCGCAGCCCGATTCAACTCGGTGCCGAGTTGTACGGCGACGCAAGCCCTAGCAGTGATGTCGAGGTCATCAGTCTGATGCTGGCCATGCTGCAACTGGCCGATGTGCCAGACGTGCACATGGACCTCGGGCATGTCGGCATCTACCGTGGTCTGGCGCGTGCCGCCGGCCTGTCGGGCGAAGTCGAGCAGCAGTTGTTCGATGCGTTGCAACGCAAGGCCATCGACGAAGTTGTTGCCCTGACGGCCAATCTGCCGCAAGAGCTGGCTTCGATGCTGCGTGCACTGGTTGATCTGTGCGGTGGTCGTGAGGTGCTGGATGCGGCCCGTGACCGTCTGGCTGGCGCACCTGCGCCGGTGCTGGCAGCGCTGGATGACCTGCTGGCCATCGCTGATCGTCTGGCGGCGCGTTTCCCGCAACTGCCGTTGTATTTTGATCTCGGCGAACTGCGTGGCTACCACTACCATACCGGTGTGGTATTCGCCGTGTTCGTACCGGGCGTAGGGCAGTCGATTGCCCAGGGCGGTCGTTACGATGACATCGGTGCCGACTTCGGTCGTGCGCGTCCGGCGACCGGCTTTTCCACTGACCTGAAAACCCTGGTCACCCTGGGCCAGGCAGAAATCGTATTACCGTCCGGTGGCATCTGGATGCCGGACAGCACGGATGCGGCACTCTGGCGGCAGGTTTGCCAGTTGCGCAGCGAAGGTCAGCGTGTGGTTCAGGCCTTGCCTGGGCAACAGGTGAGCGCGGCGCGTGAAGCCGACTGTGACCGGCAATTGATTCAGCATGGCGAGCACTGGCAGGTAATGCCGCTGGCTTCTTGAGTATTCCTGCCGGCCGCCGCCGGCACCAAGTTTGCGTGAATGAGGACAAGTGTTATGGGTAAGAATGTCGTAGTCCTGGGCACTCAATGGGGTGATGAGGGCAAAGGCAAGATCGTTGATCTGCTGACCGAACATGCTACCGCCGTAGTTCGCTATCAGGGTGGTCACAATGCGGGCCACACTCTGGTGATCGACGGTGAGAAAACCGTATTGCACCTGATTCCGTCCGGTGTACTGCGCGAAGGCGTGCAGTGCCTGATCGGTAACGGTGTGGTGGTTGCTCCCGACGCGCTCCTGCGCGAAATCATCAAGCTGGAAGAGAAAGGCATTCCGGTGCGCGAGCGCCTGCGCATCAGCCCGTCCTGCCCGCTGATCCTGTCGTATCACGTTGCGCTGGATCAGGCGCGTGAAAAGGCCCGTGGCGAGTTCAAGATCGGCACCACCGGTCGCGGCATCGGCCCCGCTTACGAAGACAAGGTTGCACGTCGCGGTTTGCGCATCGGCGACCTGTTCCATCGTGAACGCTTCGCTGCCAAGCTGGGCGAGCTGCTCGACTACCACAACTTTGTGCTGGTCAATTACTACAAAGAGCCTGCCATCGACTTCCAGAAGACACTCGACGAGTGCATGGAATACGCTGACATGCTCAAGCCGTTGATGCTCGACGTCACTGCTGCGCTGCATGAAATGCGTCGCGACGGCAAGGACATCATGTTCGAAGGTGCCCAGGGTTCGTTGCTGGACATCGACCACGGTACCTATCCGTACGTCACCAGCTCCAACACCACGGCGGGCGGCATCGCCACCGGTTCCGGTTTTGGTCCCATGTACCTGGATTACATTCTGGGCATCACCAAGGCTTACACCACACGTGTTGGCTCGGGTCCGTTCCCGACCGAACTGTTTGACGATGTCGGTGCTTTCCTGGCCAAGCGCGGTCACGAGTTCGGTGCTACCACCGGTCGCGCCCGTCGTTGCGGCTGGTTCGATGCCGTCATCCTGCGCCGCGCCATCGAAATCAACAGCATCTCGGGCTTGTGCCTGACCAAGCTGGACGTGCTCGATGGTCTGGAAACCATCAACATCTGCATCGGCTACGAGAACGAAGAAGGCGCGGTCATTGATGCGCCTACCGACGCTGACAGCTACCTGGGTCTGCGTCCGGTCTACGAAGAAATGCCGGGCTGGAGCGAGTCCACACTGGGCGCCAAGACCCTTGAAGAGCTGCCAGCCGCTGCGCGCGCCTACATCAAGCGCGTCGAAGAGCTGGTCGGTGCGCCTATCGATATCATTTCGACCGGTCCTGACCGCAACGAAACCATCGTACTGCGTCACCCGTTCGGCTGATCCATCGCCGGGCACCACAAAAAAGGGTCGCATTTGCGGCCCTTTTTGCGTTCAGCGTCGGGTGGGTTCAGTTCGGCAAAAGTGAGACTTGTGTCACGGCACGACGCTTGCTACAAAGATGACAGAAAAGTGCCATCATTTTACTGGCGCTGTGGGTGGAAGGATTCTCCTGTGTCTGCAGTCTTGTCTCTCTTGCAAAGTCGTTTGCTGCGCCCAGTCTTTATTGCGCTGGGCATTGCCCTTTTGGTGCAGGTCATCGTGGCGGTTGCTCTTACCCGGAGCACGGTCACGGCGCTTGAGGCGGATCTTGCCAATCGCCTTGGGGTAGATTCGCAACACCTTTCCTCGGAGCTTGAGCTGGCGAGTAGCGAAGTGACGTCGAGCCTCGACGCCCTGTCTGCCAGTACCCGCCAGCGCCTGAGTGTCGGGCTGTCGACGCGCCTGAAAGAAGAGCAGGCGCAGCTGCGTGCCACGCTTGAAAAAGACCTGAGAGAATCCGCCACCGACATGGCCGAATTGCTGGCCGCCGTCGCCCCGCGAGCCATGTGGGATAACGATACGCCAACCCTTTCCGAATTTGCCCAGCGCGCCCAGCGCAATCCCAACGTGTTGTTCGTGGTTTATGAGGGATCGATAGAGAAAATGGACAAAATCGTACGTTAAGCATTCGACCTGTCAGGTTGAGACCATAGAGATAAACGCCTCGGCGTCAGAAAATGCAGAAAACGGCCCTAGTCTGACGCGGTGCCAGTGAGCAGCCTGACGCCGGGTTGAGGTATACCCCAAGTGATACGAAAATCAGCACGAACAGATTTCAGCTT
>NZ_ATDK01000565.1 GCF_000444135.1 Pseudomonas avellanae BPIC 631 | reverse complement strand
CGCTCTTCCGATCTTTGCGATAGTTCGCGGACAAGCGAAGCGTCGCCCGGTCCGCTCCTGCAGTCGATGTGTTTCCCTGAGTCACAGACGTAAAAAAGCCCCGCCTGTCTGCACAGGCGGGGCTTTTTCATGGGCCGGGATTAAACGAGAGGTTTAGGCTCGGTTTCTTTCTCGGCTTCATGGTGCGCCTGAACTGCAGGTTGCTCAGTTGCCGCTACGTCGGTCTTTTCCTCGGTAGCCTGGGCCGATTCTGCTTGCGCGCTGGCAGCAGTTGTTTCCTGCTGACGGCGTGCTTCTTCTTCGCGCTTGCGGCGACGAACTTCACGTGGATCGTTCGGTGCACGGCCGGTGCTGCTGACCGGTACAGCCGGTGTTTCGACGATCACTGGTTCCTGCTCTGCTGGTGCAGATGCTTGTTCCTCGACAGCGGCTTGAGGCGCGATGTAAGGCGCAGGCTCTTCTTTCACAAACGCAGCAGGCTCAGCAGCAGGTGCCTCGACCGGCGTTGGCAGTTCGGATGATTCAGTGGCTGGCACTTCCTCATGCGCCGCTGCTTCGACCGGCGCTTGTGGCGCAGGTACAGGCGTTGGCGTGAACGGCACGACGCGCTCGGCGTGAGGGGCTTCGAACAGCTCGGTCTGCGCGGCAATAGCCGGGGCTTCGACCGCTGCAGGCTGAACTTCCACTTCCGGAGCAGGCTGGACAACCGGAGCATCGTCTGCAACCGGCGCTTCCACAGCAGGCACTTCGACCGTCTGCTCTGCAGCCGGTGCTTGAGGTGCTGGCGTTTCAACTGCCGATGTTTCAGCTACCGGTGCTTCGACCGTAGGTGCTTCGACAACAGGAGCATGGGCAACAGCAGCCTGTTGCACAGGTTCTGCGACTGGAGCGCTTTCGGTGGTGCTGTTTGCGCGCTCTGCCTGCTGGTGCGCATCGGCTTCGGCAGTGGCGCTGATTACTCCGCCCACTGCTGCAGCGGTGAAGCCCAGGCCCGCCGACAGATCGGTGGCGCTGTTGTCTTCGTCATTAGCGGTTTCTTCAGAGCCGTTTTCTTCCGAACCGTTCTCTTCAGAGCCTTCGATCACGTTGCCGTTGGCATCACGCTGACGCTCGCGACGGTTGCTGCGACGACGCTGACCACGGGAACGGCGGCGAGGACGATCACCTTCGCTGCCATCGTTGCCATCCTGATTGTCGTCGTTGGACTGTTCGTCGTTGAGCAGCACTTCCTCTTCTTCGCTCACGGCAACCGCAGCCTGTTCGGCGCGTGGTTGACGTTCTTCACGAGATGCGCGCGGCTGGCGTTCTTCGCGTGGAGCGCGCTCAGGACGCTCTTCACGAGCCAGGTTCACGGCTGGACCGGCCTGGGCTGTGGTGGCGACTGCGTCCAGAGGTTCGCGCAGTTCACGGACCGGGCGATCTTCACGGGCTTCACGTGGCTTGCGCTCACGGGATGTACGGGCCGGACGTTCTTCGCGTGGCGCTGACTCTTCACGGGCTTCACGAGGCTCGCGAACGGCGCGCTCTTCACGCGGTGCACGTTCTTCGCGCGGTGCGCGTTCTGCACGCTCTTCGCGGGGCGCGCGCTCTTCACGAGGCTTGCGCTCTTCGTCACGACGGTTGTTGCGGCCACGGCTTTGTTGACGACCGTTGCGACGCTCTTCGTTACGGGCCGGGCGCTGTTCGGCAGCAGGTTTTTCAACCACAGCCGGTGCAACAACAGGCTCTTCCTTGGTCGCGAACAGGCTGACCAGCGATTTCACCAGGCCCTTGAACAGGCTTGGCTCGTGAACGACAGGCGCAGGCGTTGGAACAGGCGCTGCGACTTCCACCGGAACAGGTGCGTTGGCACGTGCCGGGGCAGTCTTGACGGCGGCTTCCTGGCGAACGAGAGTGCGTGTTGCTGCGGCCAGTGGGGCAATTTCTTCCACTTCGGCAGCGGCAGCGGCGATCTCGTAGCTGGTCTGGCTGTTGTGCGCTTCCGGGCTGTCGTCACGCAGACGCTGAACCTCGAAGTGCGGCGTTTCGAGCTGGTCGTTCGGCAGAATGATGATGCGCGCACGGGTGCGCAGTTCGATCTTGGTGATCGAGTTGCGCTTCTCGTTGAGCAGGAACGCGGCGACCGGGATCGGCACCTGAGCACGTACTTCTGCAGTACGGTCTTTCAGGGCTTCTTCTTCGATCAGGCGCAGGATGGCCAGCGACAGCGATTCGACGTCACGGATGATGCCGGTGCCGTTGCAGCGTGGGCAGACGATGCCGCTGCTTTCACCCAGCGATGGGCGCAGACGCTGACGGGACATTTCCAGCAGACCGAAGCGCGAGATGCGACCGACCTGAACACGGGCACGGTCGGCTTCGAGGCTTTCGCGGACTTTTTCTTCCACTGCGCGCTGGTTCTTGGCCGGCGTCATGTCGATGAAGTCGATGACGATCAGGCCGCCGATGTCACGCAGACGCAATTGACGGGCGATTTCCTCAGCCGCTTCAAGGTTGGTCTGCAGGGCGGTTTCTTCGATGTCGCTGCCTTTGGTGGCGCGCGCCGAGTTGATGTCGATGGACACCAGGGCTTCGGTCGGATCGATAACGATGGAGCCACCGGAAGGCAGTTCGACAACGCGCTGGAAGGCGGTTTCGATCTGGCTTTCGATCTGGAAACGGTTGAACAGCGGAACGCTGTCTTCGTACAGCTTGATCTTGCTGGCGTACTGCGGCATCACTTGGCGGATGAAGGTCAGGGCTTCTTCCTGGGCTTCGACGCTGTCGATCAGGACTTCGCCGATGTCCTGGCGCAGGTAATCGCGGATGGCGCGGATGATGACGTTGCTTTCCTGGTAGATCAGGAAAGGCGCCGAACGATCCAGGGACGCTTCCTTGATGGCGGTCCACAGTTGCAGCAGGTAATCGAGGTCCCATTGCATTTCTTCGCTGCTGCGGCCAAGGCCGGCAGTGCGAACGATCAGGCCCATGTCGGCTGGAGCGATCAGGCCGTTCAGCGCTTCCCGCAGTTCGTTGCGTTCTTCGCCTTCGATGCGGCGCGAGATGCCACCGGCGCGAGGGTTGTTCGGCATCAGGACCAAGTAACGGCCGGCAAGGCTGATGAAAGTGGTCAGGGCTGCGCCCTTGTTGCCACGTTCTTCTTTCTCGACCTGAACGATGACTTCCTGGCCTTCGCTCAGGACGTCCTTGATGTTGACGCGGCCGTCAGGGGCTTTCTTGAAGTACTCGCGGGAGATTTCCTTGAGGGGCAGAAAGCCGTGGCGCTCAGAGCCGAAATCGACAAAGGCAGCCTCAAGGCTGGGTTCGATACGAGTGATCCGGCCTTTATAGATGTTGGCCTTCTTCTGCTCGCGTGCACCTGACTCGATGTCCAGGTCGTAGAGGCGCTGGCCGTCTACCAGTGCAACACGCAACTCTTCGGGTTGAGTTGCGTTAATCAGCATTCTTTTCATGTAGTACCGTCGGTTTCCGGGCTGCCGGAAACGGCGTTCGGCACACACGACTTCTCACGGTCGGTGTCAGGGCGCGTCAGGAGTGGTTGGCCACTCCAGTGTCTAGCGAGGTCCTCGCCCAGAGGGGGCGGAGGGTCGCGACGACGTTTCCTGCTTGCTGTGGTGGCATAAGACACCCTTTTCAGCAAAAGCTTTGTCAGGAGGAGGAATCGACCATCGGTAGCGGACGAGATGAAGCGTCTAAAACAAGCCTTGTGCTACACAGTCCGATGGTTGTGCGTCTCCACCCTACACGTATCCCTGATAATTCGGGTGCTGCCGCGCGCAGAATCCGCAGCGGGTTGGCATTTACCGCGATCTTCGATAGGGAAGGTCGCGCATCATGGCTTGAGGCGTTGTTCCCGAAGCATTCGCCCGTAGCGTCTGGAAGCGACTGCACTTTGTGAACTGGCCATGAACTGTCCGCACTGGTCGCGAGCTGTCTGCTCTGCGATCAGGCGTGTTTCCGGCCTCATGTCACCTGCGCTTGTTACGTTTCCAGCGTGCTCCGTTGTCACCGAACACTGCGTAGGACGGCCTCCCGTCCTTGTGAATTGCGTTGGTCAGGGCCGGTTGTCAACCGTTGGTCCGCTGTCCGGCCGCTTTTGGCGGCGTTCGCGACTATAGCAGCAATCATTAAGTGCTTCAAATCCATAAAAAATTGTTATGATTTGCCGCATGACGAATATTGCCCCTCCAACCCCCGGCGTTCAGCTGGTTGAGGTTGCGCCGGAACTTGCCGGTCAACGCATCGATAATTTTCTGATCACTTATCTCAAGGGTGTGCCCAAGACCTTGATTTACCGCATTTTGCGCAAAGGCGAAGTGCGTGTGAACAAGGGCCGGATCAAGCCCGAATATAAGTTGCAGGCAGGCGATATCGTGCGCATTCCCCCTGTGCGCGTGCCTGAGCGCGACGAGCCTGTGCCGGTTGCGCAGGCCCTGTTGCAGCGCCTCGAGGCGGCGATTGTCTACGAAGACAAGGCGCTGATCGTGCTCAACAAGCCTGCGGGCATTGCCGTGCACGGTGGCAGCGGCCTCAGTTTCGGCGTGATCGAAGCCTTCCGCCAGTTGCGCCCGGACGCCAAGGAGCTTGAGCTGGTGCATCGCCTCGATCGCGACACCTCGGGCCTGCTGATGATTGCCAAGAAGCGCAGCATGCTGCGTCACCTGCATGAAGCCCTGCGTGGCGACGGCGTCGACAAACGCTACATGGCACTGGTTCGCGGCAACTGGGCCACGGCGCAAAAGCAGGTGCGCGCGCCATTGCTCAAGAGCAACCTGCGCTCCGGCGAGCGGATGGTCGAAGTCAACGAGGAAGGCAAGGAGGCGCTGACGCTCTTCAAGGTGCTGCGTCGTTTCGGCGACTTCGCCACGATGGTCGAGGCCAAGCCGGTGACCGGGCGTACTCACCAGATCCGCGTGCACACGCTGCACGCCGGTCATGCCATCGCGGGCGACACCAAGTACGGTGACGAGAGTTTCAGTCGCGAGATTCGCGATCTGGGCGGCAAGCGCCTGTTTCTGCATGCCTATATGCTGACCGTGCCGATGCCTGATGGCAGCAAATTGAATGTGCAAGCACCCGTCGACGAGATGTGGGCAAAGACAGTGGAGCGTCTGAGTGCAACGTGATTACGATCTGTTGATTTTCGACTGGGACGGCACGCTTGCCGATTCGGTCGGGCGAATTGTTCTGTCCATGCGGGCAGCGGCGGTCGAAGGGGGGGCTTGAGGTCCGCGACGGCTCGGCCATCAAGGGTATTATCGGTCTTGGGTTGCCTGAAGCGATTCGCACCCTTTATCCGCAGATCAGTGACAGCCATCTGGTTGAGTTCCGCCAGCACTATGCTGACAGCTACATGGCGATGGATAACGAGCCTTCGCCCCTGTTCGACGGCGTTGTGGAGTCGATGCTGGCGTTTCGTGAAGACGGCTATCGTCTGGCGGTCGCCACCGGCAAGGCGCGGCGCGGTCTTGATCGGGTGCTGAAAGCCAACGGCTGGCTGGACTATTTTGATATCACGCGGGCCGCCGACGAGACGGCCAGCAAGCCTGATCCATTGATGCTCAACGAGATCATGGCGCACTGTGGCGTGGTGCCGCAGCGTTCGCTGATGATTGGTGATGCATCGTTCGATCTGTTGATGGCACGCAACGCAGGTATGGATTCGGTCGCGGTGGGCTATGGCGCGCAGCCGCTGGACTCATTACGTGAATTCGGTCCGCGTCTGGCCATCGAGCATTTTTCCGAGCTGCGCACCTGGCTGAACAGGCGCAGCGTCTAGTTTTCTGTGAGGGTGAGTGAAGCATGTCTGACGAATGGAAAGCGCCTGTCTCGCAAAAAGCGGACGAGGCCATTGAGAGCAGGGAAGAGGCCAAAAGCTGGAAGCTTCTTGAAAAGACGCTGCTGGCCAGCGTGCAGGAGCAACGACGTGCACGCCGCTGGGGGATTTTCTTCAAGTTGCTGACGGTCGCGTTTCTGTTTGTGGCGATCGTCTTGCCGATGCTGAACTTTGAAGGCGGTGCATCTCGCCGTTCCAGTCACACTGCACTGATCGATGTGCAGGGCGTGATCGCCGACAAGGAATCGGCCAGTGCCGAAAACATTACCACGGCACTGCGCGACGCGTTTGGGGATGAGAAGACCAAAGGTGTGATTCTGCGTATCAACAGCCCCGGCGGCAGCCCTGTGCAGTCAGGCTACGTCTATGACGAGATCCGTCGTCTGCGTGCCGAGAAACCGAATATCAAGGTGTATGCCGTCATTACCGATCTGGGCGCCTCAGGTGCTTATTACATTGCCAGCGCCGCCGATCAGATATATGCCGACAAGGCCAGTCTGGTGGGTTCTATCGGTGTAACGGCAGCCGGTTTCGGCTTTGTCGGCGCCATGGAAAAGCTGGGTGTTGATCGCCGTACCTATACGTCGGGCGAGCACAAGGCGTTTCTAGATCCTTTCCAGCCGCAGAAGGCCGATGAAACGCAGTTCTGGCAGAGCGTGCTGGACACCACTCATCGCCAGTTCATTGCCAGCGTCAAGCAGGGCCGCGGTGATCGCCTGAAAGACAAGGATCATCCAGAGATGTTTTCCGGGTTGATCTGGACCGGCGAGCAGGCCGTGGCGCTGGGTCTGGTCGATGGCCTGGGCAGTGCCAGTTATGTGGCGCGAGAAGTGATCAAAGAGAAGGACATCGTCGAGTACACCGTCGAAGAGTCGCCTTTCGATCGTTTTTCGAAAAAGCTGGGTACCAGTATTGCCGAGCGAATTGCCATGCTTGTCGGCTTTGGTGGGCCAAGCCTGCGCTGATTGTTAGCGAGCTGGACGGAACCCGACCAATGGTCGGGTTCTTTGTCTGCGCTCAAGGGACGCTTACGCCTTCCTTTATTAGCATGTCCACCAGGCGAATCAGTGGCAGGCCGATCAGGCTCGTTGCGTCAGCACCTTCTGTGCTGCGAAACAGGCTGACCCCCAGGCCTTCAGCCTTGAAGCTGCCAGCGCAATCGTAAGGCTCTTCTGCGCGCAGGTAGCGTTCGATGCTGGCCTGGTCGAGTTCGCGCATGTGCACCGTAAAAGGCACGCAGTCCACCTGGCATTCGCCTGTCGAACTATTGAGCAGGGCGAGGCCGGTCAGAAACGTCACGCGGGTGCCGCTGGCGGCGGTCAGTTGTTCCAGGGCTCGCTCGAACGTATGCGGCTTGCCCAGTATCTGTCCGTCGAGCACGGCGACCTGATCGGAACCAATGATCAGATGCCCTGGATACTCGCCTGCGAGTGCCTGGGCTTTCTCGCGGGCAAGACGCTGCACAAGGTCGTGCGCGGCCTCGCCGGGGCGATGGCTTTCATCGATATCCGGCGACTTGCAGGTGAACGGCAGGCGCAGTCGGGTCAGCAGTTCGCGGCGGTAGGGGGAGCTGGAAGCAAGGAGCAGGGATGGCATGCGGTTCTCCGTAGGCTGAGTGTTGATTCTAAAGAGTGGCCAGAGTGACGAACAGACCTGAATTTCCTTTGACATGCCAAGGGGGCATCCCTAGAATGCTGCGCCTATGTTGAATGACCCGATTCCATCTCACGTTGACCCGCGCAAATTGTCTGATCGCGGCACTACCCTTCAGGGTGAAGTGCTGCTGGGCGATTTGAAGAGACTCTGCGACCCGCTTGCCGACACTGTCGGTACGGTGCAGGCGAAATTCATTTTTGAGCGTGACGAACGCCGATCAGTGGTTATCCACAGTTCGATAGACGTCTCGGTCAAGATGGTCTGCCAGCGTTGTCTTGAGCTGGTCACCCTGCCGATCCACAGCGAGTGCAGTTATGCCGTGGTGAAAGAGGGTGCGAACACCCAGTCGTTACCGAAAGGTTATGACGTGCTGGAACTGGGCGAAGATCCTTTGGATCTGCTGGCATTGATCGAGGAGGAGCTATTGCTCGCCTTGCCCATTGTGCCTGCTCATCATCCTGAAGAATGCCAGCAACCGGCGGGTCTCGATGAGCCCGAACCGAGCGTGGACGAGGTAACGCGGTCCAACCCGTTCAGTGTATTGGCGCAGTTAAAGCGTGACCCAAACGTTTAGGAGTTAATCAATTATGGCTGTTCAGCAGAACAAAAAATCCCGCTCTGCCCGTGACATGCGTCGTTCGCACGACGCTCTTGAGGCAAGCACTCTGTCGGTAGAAAAGACCACTGGTGAAATTCACCTGCGTCACCACGTATCGCCAGAAGGCGTATACCGTGGTCGTAAAGTGATCGACAAGGGCGCTGACGAGTAATTTCTTGTCCGCTCCGATCATCGCGATCGACGCAATGGGCGGGGACTTCGGTCCCCGCAACATTGTTCAGGCAAGCCTTGCGTGCCTGACAGCTACACCCTCGCTGCATCTGGTCCTTGTCGGCCAAGCCTCCCTTATTGAAGAACTGATCGCTTCCCATGCTGCTGTGGATCGCTCGCGCCTGCGCGTCGTTAATGCCACTGAAAGCATTGCCATGGACGAGCGTCCGTCTCAGGCCCTGCGTTCCAAATCCGATTCTTCCATGCGCGTTGCCCTTGAACTGGTCGCCAGCGGTCAGGCCCAGGCGTGTGTCAGTGCCGGCAATACCGGTGCGCTGATGGCGCTGTCCCGCTACGTGCTCAAGACCTTGCCCGGAATCGACCGGCCCGCGATGATCGCGGCCATTCCTACCCGGACCGGTCACTGTCAGCTATTGGACCTGGGGGCGAATGTCGATTGCAGCGCCGAGGCGCTCTATCAGTTCGCGGTGATGGGTTCTGTACTGGCCGAGACGCTGGGCGTTACAAAACCCAGGGTTGCCTTGCTCAACGTGGGTACGGAAGACATCAAGGGCAATCAGCAGGTCAAGCTGGCTGCTGGTCTTTTGCAGGCCGCCACCGCGCTCAACTACATTGGCTACGTTGAAGGTGACGGGTTGTATCGCGGGGAGGCAGATGTGGTGGTGTGTGACGGCTTTGTCGGTAACGTGCTGCTCAAGTCGAGCGAAGGTCTGGCAGCGATGATTGCTGCCAGAATCGATGCGTTGTTCAATCGCAACCTGCTGAGCAGGGCGGTCGGAGCGCTGGCTTTGCCATTGCTCAGGCGGCTGCAGACCGATCTGGCGCCTGCCCGCCATAACGGCGCAAGTCTGCTCGGGTTGCAGGGGGTTGTGGTGAAAAGTCATGGCTCTGCCAGTGTTGCAGGCTTTCAGAGTGCGATTCAGCGAGCGATCGTCGAATCACGCGAAGGCCTGCCGCAGCGACTGAAGGGGCGGCTTGAAGCGATGTTCGCGGACGGCCGAACCTGAAAATGTGACGCATCAGACTGGTCAGTCATCCAACCGATCAGTCATGTAAAATCGAATTCCTGCGTTCGGCGTGTCCGGACGCTCATTTTGGCGACAATAATTCAGAGGCTTGTCAAATGTCTGCATCCCTCGCATTCGTCTTTCCGGGTCAAGGATCGCAATCACTCGGCATGCTCGCCGAGCAAGGCGCGCAGCATCCGTTGATTCTCGATACGTTCGAGCAAGCGTCCGAGGCCCTTGGCTACGACCTGTGGGCGTTGACCCAAAGCGGCCCGGCCGAGCTGCTCAATCAGACCGACAAGACCCAGCCTGCCATTCTGACCGCTTCCATCGCCTTGTGGCATGTATGGCTGGCCGAGGGCGGTGCGGTTCCTGCGTTCGTTGCCGGTCACAGCCTGGGTGAATACAGCGCGCTGGTTGCTGCGCAAAGCCTGAGCCTGGCCGATGCCGTGAAGCTCGTCGAGCGTCGCGGCCAGTTGATGCAGGAAGCGGTGCCGGCCGGTCAGGGCGGCATGGCAGCCATTCTGGGTCTTGATGACGCCGACGTCATCGCCGCCTGCGCCGAAGCGGCGCAGGGTGAAGTCGTCAGTGCCGTGAATTTCAACTCGCCGGGTCAGGTGGTCATTGCCGGTTCCGCCGAAGCGGTCAAGCGCGCCATGGAGTTGTGCAAGGCCCGTGGCGCCAAGCGCGCCTTGCCGTTGCCGGTCAGCGTGCCTTCGCATTGCGAGCTGATGCGCCCGGCTGCCGAGCGTTTTGCCGAGTCCATCGAAGCGATTGACTGGCAAGCGCCGGAAATTGCTCTGGTGCAGAACGTCAGCGCCAGCGCTGTCAGCGATCTGGCGACACTCAAGCGCGATTTGCTTGAACAGTTGTACAAGCCGGTACGCTGGGTTGAATCCATTCAATTTCTGGCAAGCCAGGGTGCGACGCAGTTGGTGGAATGCGGCCCTGGTAAAGTGCTGGCAGGTTTGAACAAGCGTTGCGCCGAAGGCGTGATTACTTACAACCTTGACACCCCGGATGCCTTTGCCGCCGCACGCGCGGCACTGGCCTGATTAGGAGACGCCTGTATGAGCCTTCAAGGTAAAGTTGCACTGGTAACCGGTGCCAGTCGCGGTATTGGTCAAGCCATTGCGCTTGAGTTGGGACGCAATGGTGCGGTCGTTGTAGGCACTGCGACCTCCGAGTCCGGCGCCGAGCGCATCAGCGCAACGTTCAAGGAAAACGGCATCGAAGGCTTTGGCCTGATGCTGGATGTCTGCGATGCAGAGTCTGTGAGTTCTGTTCTGTCGACCATTCAGGAGCGCGTAGGCGCACCGTTGATTCTGGTCAATAATGCCGGTATCACCCGTGATAATCTGGTGATGCGCATGAAAGATGACGAATGGTACGATGTCGTCAATACCAACCTGAACAGCCTTTTCCGTCTTTCCAAGGGCGTTCTTCGCGGCATGACCAAAGCGCGTTGGGGACGAATTATCAGCATTGGTTCGGTTGTGGGTGCCATGGGCAACGCCGGTCAAGTAAACTATGCTTCCGCGAAGGCCGGGCTGGAAGGTTTCAGCAGGGCCTTGGCCCGTGAAGTCGGGTCGCGTGCAGTGACCGTGAACTCGGTTGCACCAGGTTTCATCGACACCGACATGACGCGTGAGCTGCCAGAGGCTCAGCGTGAATCACTGATTACCCAGATACCCCTGGGCCGTCTGGGGCAGGCAGAAGAGATTGCACACGTAGTCGCTTTTCTTGCTTCCGAAGGCGCAGGCTACGTTACCGGGGCTACAATCCCGGTCAACGGCGGCATGTACATGAGCTGATGTGGCATCTGTTTCAAAAAAATGTCATACGATTTTGTCTAAAATCCGTTATAAAGCTGCAATCTATGAATGGGTGAAGGTACGGTTGGGCATAAGGGGAGAGCGTTAAGCTTGAAATTCGCAAAACCTCTTCTATACACTTACCCACTGGCCAGATGCCTGAACATTTCCACTAGGAGTTAAAACTAGGTATGAGCACCATCGAAGAGCGCGTCAAGAAAATCGTTGCCGAGCAACTTGGCGTCAAACAAGAAGAGGTTGTCAACACTGCTTCTTTCGTTGAAGACCTGGGCGCTGACTCCCTGGACACCGTTGAGCTGGTAATGGCTCTGGAAGAGGAATTCGAGACCGAAATCCCTGACGAAGAAGCGGAAAAGATCACGACCGTTCAAGCAGCAATCGACTACGTCAACAGCCATCAGGCTTAAGATTTGTAATCGCTGACTGCTGTCACGGGAAAACCGCACTGCTTTAACCGGCGTGCGGTTTTTTCTTTAAAAAACGCTGTGATTGTTCTGTAAACAAGAGAGAAGGAGAGTCCTGTGTCGCGTAGACGCGTCGTGGTCACCGGGATGGGCATGCTTTCGCCACTGGGCAATGACGTGCCCAGCAGTTGGCAAGGCATTCTGGCGGGCCGCAGTGGCATTGGCCTTATCGAGCACACGGACTTGTCAGCCTTCACCACCCGTTTCGGCGGTTCGGTCAAGGGCTTCAATGTCGAAGAATACCTGGCGCCCAAAGAAGCGCGTCGGCTCGATCTCTTCATTCAGTACGGCCTCGCAGCCAGCTTTCAGGCGGTGCGTAATGCCGGCCTTGAAGTCACTGATGCAAACCGTGAGCGCATCGGCGTGGCAATGGGTTCGGGCATCGGTGGTCTGACCAACATCGAAAACAGCAGTCGTCTGCTGCATGAGCAGGGGCCAGGGCGGATTTCTCCGTTTTTTGTGCCAGGCTCGATCATCAACATGATTTCCGGTTTCCTGTCTATCCATCTGGGTGCACAGGGGCCTAACTACGCCATCGCAACAGCGTGCACGACCGCGACTCACTGCATCGGCATGGCGGCGCGCAACATCGCCTACGACGAAGCTGACGTGATGATTGCCGGTGGTGCTGAAATGGCAGCCTGTGGCCTCGGTCTGGGCGGCTTCGGCGCTGCGCGCGCGTTGTCGACCCGCAACGACGACCCCACACGTGCCAGTCGCCCGTGGGACAAAGGCCGTGACGGTTTCGTGCTGTCCGACGGTGCCGGTGCGATGGTGCTTGAAGAACTCGAGCACGCCAAGGCGCGCGGCGCGACCATCTATGCCGAACTGGTCGGGTTTGGCATGAGTGGCGATGCCTATCACATGACCTCCCCGCCTGATGACGGCGCCGGTGCCGCACGCTGCATCGTCAACGCCCTGCGTGATGCCAAGGTCAATGCGGATCAGGTGCAGTATATCAACGCACACGGTACGTCGACTCCTGCCGGCGACCTGGCCGAGGCATCTGCGATCAAGTCCGTGTTCGGCGATCACGCCTACAAGCTGGCGGTCAGCTCGACCAAGTCGATGACCGGCCACTTGCTGGGGGCTGCCGGTGCGGTCGAGGCAATCTTCAGCGTGCTGGCAATGGTTGATCAGGTGGCTCCGCCGACCATCAACCTGGATGAACCGAGCGAAGGCTGCGACCTTGACTTCGTGCCTCACGAAGCGCGCCGGATGCCGATTGATGTGGTTCTGTCGAACTCCTTCGGGTTCGGTGGCACCAATGGCTCGCTGGTGTTTCGTCGGTTCGCCGAGTAATGCTCGCCTGGGTTGATGGCTGCTGCGCAGACACCCTGTCTGTCAAGGACAGGGGGTTGGCGTACGGTGACGGAGTGTTTGAAACCGTCGCCGTCAAGGCCGGTCAGCCATTGCTTCTTGAGCGTCACTTGCAGCGTCTCGAAAACGGCTGCCAGCGCCTGGCGATTGCAATCGATCAGGTGCTGGTCCGCACAGAAATGACCCGTTTCGCCGCCGAGCTTGGCGACGGGGTCATGAAACTGATTCTCACCCGTGGCGACAGCCAGCGCGGTTATGCCCCGGCTCCCGATACCCAACCACGTCGAATTCTGCTGGGCAGCCCCGCACCGGCTTACCCGGTTGCGCATGCCGAGCAGGGCGTGCGCCTGTTTGCCTGCCAGACCCGTCTGGCCGAGCAGCCGTTGCTGGCCGGGCTCAAACACCTGAATCGCCTTGAACAGGTGCTGGCGCGTTCCGAATGGAGCGACAGCGAACACGCCGAGGGGTTGATGTGCGACACCTCCGGGCGGCTGATCGAAGGTGTCTACAGCAACCTGTTTCTGGTCAGCGCCGGGCGCTTGTTGACCGCTGACCTGAGCCGTTGCGGAGTCGCAGGCGTGATGCGCGCCGAGTTGCTCGATCAGGCACGAAAACTGGGTCTGGCTGTCGATATCCGTGACTTGCACTTGTCCGACCTCGAAGCGGCGGACGAAGTGTTTCTGTGCAACAGCGTCTACGGCGTCTGGCCGGTGTGCAGGTTTGCAGTGCTGAACTGGCCGGTTGGTCCGCTCACCCGTAAACTGCAAGGCATCGCTCGCGCCCTTCTGGATATCTGATTCGTGATCCGAAAATTATTGGTGTTGCTGGAAACTGCCATCGTTCTGGCGGTCCTGCTGCTCGGCTTTGCTTTCTGGCAGCAGAAAGAGGCGTTGAACCAGCCGCTCAAGGTGGCTCAGGAGCAATTGCTCGATGTCCCGGCCGGCTCCACGCCAACCGGCGTTCTCAACCGCTTGCAAGCCGATGGTGTGATCAAGGACGCCTTATGGCTGCGCCTTTACTGGCGTTTCAACCTTTCCGGACAACCCCTGCACAGTGGTGAATACCGCATGGTGCCGGGCATGGACGTCAACGCACTGTTCGATGTCTGGAAGCGCAAGGAGGTCGTGCAGTACAGCCTGACGCTGGTTGAAGGCTGGAATTTCCGTCAGGTTCGCGCTGCGCTGGCCAAACAGGCCAAGCTCGATCAAACGCTCGCGGGGCTGTCCGACAGTGAGTTGATGGCGAAAATCGGTCATCCCGATGTGTTCCCCGAAGGCCGCTTCTTCCCCGACACCTATCGCTACGTGCGCGGCATGACCGATGCCGAACTGCTCAAGCAGGCCTATAACCGCCTGGAAGAAGTGCTGGATGAGGAGTGGCAGGCCAGGTCGTCAGAAGCGCCTTATTCCAACCCTTATCAAGCCCTGATCATGGCGTCGATGGTCGAGAAGGAAACCGGTGTGCCTCAGGAGCGCGGGCAGATTGCAGGCGTGTTCGTGCGTCGTTTGAAGCTGGGCATGCAATTGCAGACCGACCCGACCGTGATCTATGGCATGGGCGAGCGCTACAACGGCAAGTTGACCCGCGCCAATCTCAGAGAGCCCACGCCCTACAATACCTACGTGATAGCCGGTATGCCGCCGACACCGATTTCGCTGGTGGGGCGCGAGGCTATTCATGCGGCGCTCAACCCGGTGGCGGGCAGCAGCCTGTATTTCGTCGCCAAGGGCGACGGTAGCCATGTGTTTTCTGACGATCTGGATGCGCACAATTCGGCTGTGCGGGATTACCAGCTCAAGCGCCGTGCCGATTACCGCTCGAGCCCCGTGCCTGCTGCGGCACCGGCACCGGCACCGGCCGCCGATTCGCCTGCTTCACCACCCGAGCCCGTGACTGCACCGGATGCCCCGCAGTCCGAGCCGGATACGCAATGATGATGACTAAGGATGACCTGTGACTGGCTTGTTTATCACTCTTGAAGGTCCGGAAGGTGCAGGCAAAAGCACCAATCGCGACTATCTGGCGACGCAACTGCGAGCGCAGGGTGTCCAGGTACTGTTGACCCGCGAGCCGGGCGGTACGCCGCTGGCCGAGCGTATTCGTGAGCTGTTGCTGGCTCCCAGCGATGAGAGCATGAGCGCAGACACCGAGCTGTTGCTGGTGTTCGCTGCGCGTGCACAACATCTGGCTGAGGTCATCCGTCCCGCGCTGGCGCGTGGCGAAGTGGTGCTGTGTGACCGGTTCACCGATGCAACCTACGCCTACCAAGGGGGCGGGCGTGGCCTGTCTCACGAGCGTATCGCAGCGCTGGAGCAGTTTGTTCAAGGCGACCTGCGCCCGGACCTGACGCTGGTGTTCGATCTGCCGGTGGAAATCGGCTTGTCACGTGCTGCGGCACGGGGGCGGCTGGATCGTTTCGAGCAGGAAGGCCGGGCTTTCTTCGACGCTGTGCGCAGTACCTACCTGAATCGTGCGAAGGCTGAACCCGCGCGCTATCGCCTGGTGGATGCCGCGCAGAGTCTGGCTGACGTGCAGGCTTCTCTCGATAAGCTGCTGCCTGAGTTGCTGGAGCTGCAACGTGGCTGAGGCCTACCCCTGGCAGGAATCACTCTGGCAGCAGATGGCCGGTCGTGCGCAGCACGCTCACGCCTATCTGTTGCATGGCCCGGCAGGTATCGGCAAAAGGGCATTGGCCGAGCGCCTGATGGCCAGCTTGCTGTGCAGGGCACCCGAAGGGCTTGAGGCCTGCGGGCATTGCAAGTCGTGCCTGTTGCTGATGGCCGGCAGCCACCCGGACAATTACGTGCTGGAGCCAGAAGAGGCCGATAAGCCGATCAAGGTCGATCAGGTGCGTGATCTGGTCAGCTTTGTCGTGCAGACCGCACAGATGGGCGGGCGCAAGGTGGTGCTCGTCGAACCGGTGGAGGCGATGAACGTCAATGCCGCCAACGCCCTGCTGAAAAGCCTCGAAGAGCCGTCGGGCAATACCGTCCTGCTGCTGGTCAGCCATCAGCCAAGCCGCTTGTTGCCCACCGTCAAAAGTCGCTGTGTGCAGCAAGCCTGCCCGCTGCCCGGCGAGCAGATGAGCCTGGACTGGCTGAGCGGCGCCTTGCCTGATTGCACAGCCGAAGACCGCTTTGAACTGCTGACACTGGCCGCCGGTTCGCCGCTGTTGGCGGTGTCGCTTCATGCTCAAGGCGTTCGCGAACAGCGTGCGCTGGTGGTGGAGGGGGTCAAGAAGCTGCTCAAGCAGCAACAATCGGCGACCCAATTGGCCGAAGGCTGGAAGGACATTCCGCTGTTGCTGCTGTTTGACTGGTTCTGCGACTGGTCGCATTTGATCCTGCGCTATCAGATGACGCAGGATGAAGAGGGCCTTGGTCTGGGTGACATGCGCAAGGTTGTGCAATACCTTGCGCAGAAGTCGACACGCGGCAAGGTGCTGGATATTCAGGACTGGGTGTTGGCGCAACGACAGAAAGTCATGTCCAAGGCCAACCTTAACCGGGTATTGCTGCTCGAAGCATTGCTGGTGCAATGGGCAGGTTTGCCGGGACAGGCGTAGACTCTGCAGTATTCGGAACCGTTGAGGTGTTGTCATGAGTTTGCCGCTGAGCACAGGTCCACGTAATGGCATTCTGTCCCTGACCATTAAGGACAAATCCGTGCTGTACGCCGCCTATATGCCGTTCATCAGAAATGGCGGGCTGTTCATCCCCACCAGCAAAAGCTACAAGCTGGGCGATGAGGTGTTCATGCTGCTCAACCTGATGGACGAGCCGGAGAAGGTTCCGGTAGCCGGGCGCGTCACCTGGATCACGCCCAAGGGCGCACAGGGCAACCGCACCGCTGGCGTCGGCGTGCAGTTCAATGACGGCGACAACACCGCACGCAACCTGATCGAAACTCACCTGGTCGGTGCTCTCAAGTCCGATCGCCCCACCCACACGATGTAGTTGTTTTTCAGCCCATGCTTGTAGATTCACATTGTCACCTCGATCGTCTCGATCTCACCCAGCACGACGGCTCCCTGAATGCAGCCCTTGAGGCAGCGCGGGGTAGAGGTGTCGGGCATTTTCTGTGCATCGGCGTCAGTGCCGACAACGCCGGTGCGGTCAAGGCGCTTGCCGATCGCTATGCCGATGTCGACTGCTCGGTCGGCATTCATCCGCTGGACGTGAAACCCGGTGAGATGCCGCCGCTGGACTGGTTGCTCAAGGAGCTGGACCACCCGCGTGTGGTGGCCATTGGTGAAACCGGTCTGGACTACCACTACGAGCCCGAAGCCGCCGAGCTGCAGCAGGCGTCTTTTCGCGTGCACCTTGAAGCGGCCAGCGTGACCGGCAAGCCGGTGATCATCCATACCCGTGGCGCGCGCGCCGATACATTGAGCCTGCTGCGAGAAGCGGCGTTGCCCCAGGCAGGCGTGCTGCATTGTTTCACCGAAGACTGGGAAATGGCCAAGGCCGCGCTGGACATGGGCTATTACATCTCGCTTTCCGGCATCGTCACCTTTCGCAATGCCGATGCCCTGCGTGACGTGGCCAGGCAGGTGCCTGCCGATCGCCTGCTGGTCGAGACAGACTCTCCGTATCTCGCCCCGATCCCTTATCGGGGCAAGCCGAATCTGCCGCAATACGTGCGTGAAGTGGCTGAGTTTCTGGCAATGCTGCGCGGCGAAAGCTATGAGCGTTTCGCCGAACAGACCACCGCCAACTTCGCCCGGCTGTTCCCGTTGGCGCACCTTCAGCGCTGATTGCCCCACAGCGGCTAAATCGCAGGCAAAAAAAACCCGGATTCTGGGGGGGTGAAGCCGGGTTAAGACCATTAGGAGTAAAACAAAGGTGCGCTGATCCATTGGCACCTCCACCGGCGAGTCATTTGGGGGATATGACCCGTCAGCGTTTACAAGTATTGCTCAGGACGGCCCGTCGTCCAGTGTCTTTTGGTCGTTTTTTAAACAGTTTTGGAATACCAAAGCGCTTCTTGAGTCCTAGAAAAGCACATGCGCGTCTTGAGAGCGCGCAGCGAGGGATTCGGTGCGCCAGGGGTTTTCAGCGTTTGTCCGGAGTTGTCAGGTGGAGTTTTCCAACGGTTTTCTGTTGAGTCTGTCGTTATGCCTGGACATAGGTCTGGCCAATATCGCCATGATCACGCTGTCGATGCAGCGCGGTTTTTCCAAGGGCCTGTGGCTGGGGCTGGGGACCTGCGTCGGTGATCTGGCGTATGCGATTCTGGCCATGCTCGGCATGGCGGTGCTGCTCCAGTATGAAGCCGTGCGCTACGTACTCTGGCTGGGCGGAACTGCGGTGCTGGCCTGGTTTTGTTTCAAGATGGTCATGAGCGCCACCACGGTCAGTGCCGGTCTCGATAATCAGGATGTCCAGTCGGAAAAATCCAGCCTTTCGCTGTTTCTGCGCGGGATCTTTCTGGCGATGTCGTCACCCAGCGCCATCCTCTGGTTCGCGGCCGTCGGCGGTGCGCTCATCGCCCGGCAAGGCTCTGATCTGCTCAGCGCCTCGACCTTTCTCGCCGGGTTTGTTGCCGCAGGCGTCGTCTGGTCGATCTCGCTGTGCGCGCTGGCTCATCAAGGCGGGCGTTTTATGGGTGAAAAGATGTTGCGCTGGTCCTACATTGCCTCGGCGCTGATTTTTGCCTACTTCACGCTCTATGTCGTGGTCAGCGGATACCTGGAATTTGTCGCCGTCTCACCTGCGTTGCCCGCTTCGTAGGAAGGCGTCGATTTGCGTCCTGATTCGTTCGTATAGGTCGATCAGGATGGATGATCCGTGCAATTTAGCGCCGATTGGGCATAATACCCGGCTTCGATTTCGATCCTGACAGACCTCCTTATGCAGAAAGAACCTCGTAAGGTCCGTGAATTTCGCCGCCGTGAGCAGGAAATTCTCGACACCGCGCTCAAGCTGTTCCTGGAGCAGGGCGAAGACAGCGTCACTGTCGAAATGATTGCGGACGCCGTCGGTATTGGCAAAGGCACCATCTACAAGCACTTCAAGTCCAAGGCGGAAATCTACCTGCGCCTGATGCTCGACTACGAGCGGGATTTGAATGAGCTGCTGCATTCTGCCGATGTCGACAAGGACAAAGAGGCGCTTTCGCGTGCCTACTTCGAATTTCGCATGCGTGATCCTCAGCGCTACCGCCTGTTTGATCGCCTGGAAGAAAAGGTCGTCAAGGGCAATCAGGTGCCTGAGCTGGTCGAGGAGCTGCACAAGATCCGCGCCTCCAACTTCGAGCACCTGACGCTGCTGATCAAAGGCCGCATTACCGAAGGCAAGCTTGAAGACGTTCCGCCTTACTATCACTACTGTGCCGCCTGGGCGCTGGTGCACGGCGCCGTTGCGCTGTACCACTCGCCGTTCTGGAGCAACGTGCTGGAAGACCAGGAAGGCTTCTTCAACTTCCTCATGGACATCGGCGTACGCATGGGCAACAAGCGCAAGCGCGACACCGACGTCCCGGCAGACCCCAAGCCTGACCCAGCCATCAAATAAAGCGTCAGCCTGGTCCATGGCACCTGCTTCCAGGCTTTGCTGCTGGCCGCGTCAGAGATGGCGCGGAAGCTGCATCCGACGACCATTCGCCGGTTTTCCGTCACCGGCATCTGGGAGGGGATGATGCGTAGCCTGATTCTGCTGCTCACGCTTTTGGCGTTGAGCGGCTGCATGAAAGTCAGTGACATGGGTGAAGGTGTTCGCGAGCAATTCAGCGACGCAGGTCTGCTCGACCACAGCAGTACCCGCCGCACTGCCAACTGGCGCGTGCAGCCTGACTCGTTCATCTACATCGCCCAAGGCGCCTTCGTGCCGCCTGGCAGGGCTTACCCGCGCCCTAACGTGGTGGCTGAAGAAGCGTTCAAAGGCTTTATCGAATACTTCCCGATGGTCCGTCGCGCCCGTGCGCCGCTGGGGCTGGATGAGGCCATGGTCGAGGCGCGCAGTGCCGGCGCGCATTATTTGCTCTACACCCGTTTCGCCAAGGCTGACGATCGCATCGGTAACGGGGATCAGTGGTCCGACCAGGAAGCGGTGGATCGCCTGGGCGTCGATAGCGGTGTCATTCAACTGATGCTGATCGAGACCAGCACCCGCTATCTCATCGACAGCGCGCGCATTCGCAGCCGTGGCGGATTGCTGACGCTTTATGACACAAGCCCCGAAGATTTGCTCGGCCCGCCACTTGAGGACTACGCTCGTACCTTGTTAGGCGTCGAACGTTAAGCCCCGTCAAGGAGTAAGAATGACCGAATCAGGCAAGGCAGGTGATCTGTTTGCGCAGATCCCCAAAACCAAGGGGTTGCCGCCTGTGCATCTGTGGAACCCGGATTTCTGTGGCGATATCGACATGCGTATCGCCCGCGACGGCACCTGGTACTACCAGGGCACGCCGATCGGTCGCAAGCCGATGGTCAGGCTGTTCTCCACCATCATGCGTCGCGACGGCGATGACTATTTCCTGATTACCCCGGTGGAAAAGGTCGGCATCAAGGTCGATGACGCGCCGTTTGTTGCGGTCAGCCTTGAGGTGCAGGGCGAGGGGGAAGGGCAGGTGCTGCGTTTTTCGACCAATGTCGAGGACCACGCCGAGGCCGGGCCGGATCATCTGTTGCGGGTGCTTATCGACCCCGACACTCAGGAACCGGCACCTTATATCCATGTGCGCAACAACCTTGAAGCGCTGATTCATCGCAACGTTTTCTATCAGATGGTCGAGCTGGCCGTCTCCCGTGAACTCGACGGGCAGCAGTGGCTGGGCGTCTGGAGTCATGGCGTATTCTTTCCAATAGGTCTTGAGCCTTGAAATACACGGCTTTTTATTCGCTTGAATTGCCTGTTGGCAGTGCGGCAGTTAAAGTGCCGCTCCCTGATTTTCCTGAGGTTTTTGCATGAGCCAGTCCTTTGATATCGCCGTAGTCGGCGCGACCGGTACTGTCGGCGAAACCGTTGTTCAGGTTCTGGAAGAACGTCATTTTCCGGTGGGCAATCTGCACCTGCTGGCGAGTATCGAATCAGCCGGCCATTCGGTGCCGTTTCGCGGCAAGAACGTGCGCGTGCGTGAAGTCGATGAATTCGACTTCAGCCAGGTCCGGCTGGCATTTTTTGCCGCAGGCCCGGCCATCAGCCGCAGCTACGCTGAAAAGGCGATCGCGGCAGGCTGCTCGGTAGTCGACCTCTCGGGCGCATTCCCGTCCGTGCAGGCACTCAATGTCGTGCCGGAAATCAATGCTACGCTTTTGGACACTTGCGGCGGCGCGCCCCGCCTGGTTGCCAGCCCGAGTGCGTCTGCCACGGCGGTTGCATTGGCGCTGGCCCCATTGCGCGCGCTGCTCGATATTCAGTCTGTAGCGGTAACGGCCTGCCTGGCAGTGTCTGCGTTGGGGCGTGAAGGTGTCAGTGAGCTGGCGCGTCAGACCACTGAACTGCTGAACGTGCGCCCGTTGGAAACCCGCTTTTTTGATCGCCAAATGGCCTTCAACGTACTCGCCCAAGTGGGCAAACCGGATGAGTCGGGTCATTTGTCGCTGGAAAAACGTCTGGTTGACGAGTTACGCGAACTGTTGGCGCTGCCTTCGCTCAAAGTATCGGCCACCTGTATTCAGGTGCCGGTTTTCTTTGGTGACAGTTTCACGGTAGCGCTGCGCACTGCCGGGCCGGTTGACGTGGTGGCAGTCAACGCCGCGCTTGAGTCCGCTGCCGGGATCGAGCTGGTCGATGCGGGTGATTACCCGACGCCGGTTGGCGATGCAGTCGGTCAGGATGTGGTCTACGTCGGGCGGGTCCGGGCCGGAACAGATGATCCTGAGCAACTCAATTTGTGGCTGACCTGCGACAACGTGCGCAAAGGCGCGGCGCTCAATGCTGTGCAGGTTGGCGAATTGTTGATAAAAGACTATGTGTAAAAGATACTTGGCAACAATTTGAATGATTGTTTAAGCGGCGACACGCCTTACACCCAAATGCAGGACTACCTCTCCGGATGTCGGGGAATCTTTAAACAAGGGATGGGCTATGGTTCAGGTTCGTAAACTGGTATTAGCAATCGCTGCGGCTTCAGCGCTGTCATCGGGTATGGCGCAGGCGCTGGGGCTCGGGGAATTGTCGGTCAAGTCGACCCTGAATCAGCCATTGGTAGCGGAAATCGAGTTGACCGATGCGCAGGGGCTCAACGCAGCGCAAGTTGTGCCGAGCCTTGCAACCACGGCCGATTTTGCGCAGTTGGGTGTCTCCCGCCAGGAACTGCTTAACGACCTGACGTTCACCCCGGTGATCAACCCCAACGGCAGAAGCGTCTTGCGGATTACGTCCAGCAAGCCTGTGCGCGTCCCTTATGTGAAGTTTCTGGTTCAAGTGCTCTGGCCCAATGGCCGGTTGGTGCGTGACTACAGCCTTCTGCTCGACCCGCCGAAGTATTCGCCTGAAGCCGCTGCAGCGGCAGCCGC
>NZ_ATDK01000564.1 GCF_000444135.1 Pseudomonas avellanae BPIC 631 | reverse complement strand
AGCGTCCAGAACGGCATGCGACGCAGAGCGTCGCACGATAGTTGAAAGAAAGCGCTTTTTTACCGTGATGGCACTGACGACGCAGTGACGTGCAGCGCCACACAGACGGCGCAGAGCGGCATGCCGACGCAGAGCATCGGCACGATAGTCAAAGCACAGCGTGCCTGGCCGTTCCGGACTTGTGCATAACGTTGAGCGCAACATGCACGCAATAAAAAGCCCGCAACCGTCACCGGTTGCGGGCTTTTTTCAGCCTGATGACCGCTACTTATCAGAAACGATAGGTAACCGAAGTGCCGAGGCCGTGCGCCGTGTTGCGATAGTCAGCGCTGTACGACTGCTTGCTCGCGCTGCTGTCGCGGATTTTGGTTTCATCTTCACGCAGGTACGAATACGCCACGTCGATGGTCAGGTCGTCGGTCGGGCTCCAGCCAGCACCGAAGCTGATGATCTTGCGATCGCCAGTCGGGATGCGAGGGGATCGATTAACGTTGTTGGTCGGAGACTGATCAACGGAGAAGCCAGTGCGCAGCGTCCACTCCTTGTTGACCTTGTACGAAGCACCGATGGCGTGTGCCCAGGTGTCGTGCCAGTTCTGCTCTTCGGTGATGGTGCCGATTGGGCCGGCAGAGCCACCCAGCAGGGCAGGGACGCCGCTGTTTTCGACCGTGATGTCTTTCAGGCGGCTCCAGCGAGTCCAGGTGCTGCCTGCATAAACAGTCCAGTTTTCATCAAGCTGCTGAGTGATGGAGAAGTCCACCGACTCAGGCGTGGAGATATCCAGCGAAGCGTCATACTTCTGGCCGGAGAACCCGCCGAAGCCTGAACCTTCGATTTTGGTCTTGCCTTCGAGCTTGTAATCGACCTTGGAGTGATAGGTCAGGCCCACGCGAGTGGTGTCAGTGGCTTGCACCAGAATACCGGCATTGAAGCCGATGGCGGTGTCATCACCTTTGATCTTCACCTCACCATCATTGGTGCCTGCGCTTCGGCCGTTCAATGTGGCCGATGTCAATTCACCGTCGATACGGTTGATGGTCGGGCCAAAGCCGATGGAAACCTTGTCATTGAATGCGTAGCTGACGGTCGGCTGAAAGGTCACGACCTGTACGTGGCTCTTGTCGCCCCAGTAACGGCCGGCAAAGCCTTTCTCGTAATCAGTGACCAGGCCGAACGGAACGTACACGCCCAGACCAAATGCCCAGTGATCATCGATAGGTTTGACGTAGTAGCCCATTGGCACACCAACCACGGGAACCATGTCACCGTCGTTGCTGCCGCCGAACGTGCCACGACCGTTGTCAATGTCGGTCTTGGCGATCACGGCTGCGGCGCCTACGCTGATTTGTTCACGTTTGATACGCGACATGCCGGCAGGGTTGCCGAACACGGTGCTGGCATCGTCGGCGGAAGAGGAGCGACCTGCAAAGCCGGTGCCCATGCCGCTGATGCTTTGTTCGTTGAGGGCGAAGCCGGCAGCGAGCAGTTGAGAAGAAGCCAGACCCAAGGCGAGTCCAAGAGTTGTCCGGTTCAGTGCTTTTGTCATTATTTTCATTATTAGAACTCCTTGTTGTTCACCGATCGGAAATTACCAACATTTTCGATGGCGCGCTATAGCCTGAGGAGCCCGATTTAGAGCTATTATTGTAGGACAATCCTGATTATGCGGTAAGAACTTCAATTTGTTACGAAGTTACAGTGACGCACTTTTAGTTTTTCGGAGCGCTATTATCGCAAGCATAAAAAAGCCCCGCTTTGCAGGGCGGGGCTTTCGGGCTTGCGGTGGACGGCTGTCGTCAGGCGATGAGGGCCTGACGGGTACGCTCGATCACAGCCTGCAGCGGCTCTGCGCTGGCGTACTGATCGGGGTACAGGCGTTCGCTGTGACGAGCGATGCCGTGTTCGTTGACGATGGTGAAACTGAAGCAGCCTTTGCGAGCGGCCATGATCAGGCAGTTCATCGGGGCAAAAGCATGGGTAAGCGTGTGAATTGCATGTTGAGTTTGAGTATTCATATTCAAGGTGTTTCCTGAAACAACACGGAACAATACCGTGCATAAATAAAGATTCCAGTAAACGCGGGCCGACATTTGATACAAAAGCCTGGCTGGGCGGAGAACCTGACTGGAACAAGACAGGCAGTTGAAGCGCGCTTTATCGTATGGCGCTCTGGCTGACCGGTAGGTACTTAGGAGGGCAGGCAACACAACAGGAGCAAAGGTTCTACGCTCCGGGTGAAGATCCTGATCAATTGCAGGCTGGTTGAGGCAGACCATGAGAGCCGTGTCTGCACTGCCACCCTAAATGGTGCATCAGTGCGAAAGGTTCATGTCTGGAAACCATCAAGGTGGTCGATCCCTTGTTGCCAACATTCTCGTCGCATGGAGGAGTGTCTGTCGGGGGACTTGTCGACCGGAATTGATTTTCAGCTTGGTACTAACGGCGGCAATATTACCGATGCCGCACCAACAGCGCAAGGGGGCTATCGAATAAATTTACCAGTGCCCGATCAACCTATAGATCAGCACCGTCGCAGAGGCCACCATCGAGCAGCCCAGCAGGTAGGCGGCGATGGTCAGGCGCAGGGAGTGGCGGTGCTCGATCGCTCGCATGATGTCGCCTGTCTGGTTGATGCGCCCCCTGCTCAGGTCGCTGCAGATGATCAGCGTCACGGCAATGGCCGACAGCAGCACGGCGCACGCGAAAACACTGCCGTCCGGTGACGGCAGCACCAGGCTGGCCGCGACGGCGATGACGCAGACGGCCATCAGCAACACGAAGAACTTCAGTATTTCCCGCATTATCTTCCTGATGGATCCATTCATTGAGTCGTCGACGACTGACGGCAGGGTACTTTTGAGCAGTGCTTTGACCGCAAAAAGCGCAGTTTATCGCCAGACGGGTTTTTTCGGCAGCACGGCGCAGATGAAAGCGCTCGTGGTCGCAATGATTTCCGGGTCGTAAAAACACGTGAAAGCCACGTCTTTACTGAGAATCCGATGCAATTGAGCAACGATTATATGAAGGATGAAATAGCTGAAAAAAGCCTCTGCCAGGAGTTGTGCACATTAGCGCTGCAAGCTGCCACATCACTGTCACAAGCGTTGCTAAGGGTTTGATTTATGATGGTGAATTATTAAGTCAATGAAAAACATCGTTTTTTTTAGCTGGTGAAAAAATCGTCAGTTTGAGCGCAGGCCCCATCCTGCTTGCGTTTGCGGAAGTTAAAGGTGGGTTGTCCACTGAGTTATCCACAGCTTCTGTGGATTGTACCGAGTGAATTGTCCCTGAATTAGGGGCTGTGCGTTGCGCTGAAAATGCGTACAATCCGTTCCCCCGATTTGCCCCCGCCTGATGATCTCGCCTCACTGCGCACTGTGTTTGTGCTGCATTATCCGCGTTACCCACACTGCCGCTGGCGATGATTCAGCCTGCATGGAGTCTTTATGGCACTGGACCTCAACAGCCTGTTACTGGGGCTTGCTGCAGCCGCATTGCCATTGTTGGCATTGCTCTGGCAGTTACAGCGTCGTCTGGCACTGCGTCAAGCTGAGAGCGCGCTGCTGGACGAACGTCTGAGCACGGCGCAAATGGTGCAGGAAGGTCTCAATGCACAGCTCGATGCCAGCCGTGACGAGGTCAGCGACCTCAGCCAGGCCAATGCGGCCAAACAGGCCGACCTCGCCGCGCTGCGGCGCGAAGTCGAGCTGCTGCGCCAGGACAGCGAGAACGCCCGTGAAACGGCGCAGGGCTGGAGCCATGAGCGGGCCGGCAGAGAAGCCGAGTTGCGCCGCCTGGACGCACAATGCGCAGCGCTGAATGCCGAGCTGCGTGAACAGCAGGACAGCCATCAGCAGCGCCTGAACGACTTGCAGGGTTCCCGGGACGAACTGCGGGCACAGTTCGCTGAACTGGCTGGCAAGATCTTCGACGAGCGCGAGCAGCGGTTTGCCGAAACCAGTCAGCAGCAGTTGGGGCAATTGCTCACGCCGCTCAAGGAGCGCATCCAATCGTTCGAAAAGCGCGTCGAAGAGAGTTATCAGAACGAAGCCCGCGAACGTTTTTCGCTGGCCAAGGAGCTGGAGCGTCTGCAGCAGCTCAACCTGCGCCTGAGTGACGAAGCCACCAACCTGACCCGCGCGCTCAAGGGGCAGAAAACCCAGGGCAACTGGGGTGAGCTGATTCTGGAACGCGTGCTGGAACATGCCGGGCTGGAAAAAGGCCGCGAGTATCAGACCCAGGTCAGCCTCAAGGGGCCGGATGGCGAGCGCTTTCAGCCCGACGTCCTGATCATGCTGCCTGGCGACAAACAGGTGGTGGTCGACGCCAAGGTCAGCCTGACGGCGTATCAACAGTACGTATCGGCTGATGACGACGTCATTGGTCAGGCCGCGCTCAAACAGCATGTACTGTCGTTGCGCAATCACGTCAAAGGGCTTTCGGGCAAGGATTACAAGCGTCTCGAAGGTTTGCACAGTCTGGATTTCGTGCTGTTGTTCGTGCCGATTGAGGCGGCGTTTTCAGCGGCATTGCAGGCTGAGCCCAATCTGTTTCAGGAGGCCTTTGACCGTAATATCGTGATTGTCAGCCCCACGACATTACTCGCCACATTGCGGGTGATCGACAGCCTGTGGAAGCAGGAGCGCCAGAGCCAGAACGCGCGCGAAATTGCCGAGCGGGCAGGCTGGCTATACGACAAGTTCGTGCTGTTCATTCAGGACCTGGATGAGGTCGGCAACCGCTTGCAACAACTGGACAAGGCGTATTCGGCCGCGCGCAACAAGCTGACCGAGGGGCGCGGCAACCTGATCAGCCGTAGCGAGCAGCTCAAGTTGCTGGGGGCGCGTGCCAGCAAGAGCCTGCCCGCTGACCTGCTTGAACGGGCGATGACAGATGGCGAGGGTTTGATTCGGCAACCTGACTGATTTTTTTCGGTACTCATGCAACGTTCAGTAACAGGCCGTCCGTCGCAAAGACTAGAAGCAAGCCTGCACAAATGTCACATTGGCTGCATCGGAAAAATTGTTTCCGTGACACTCGGCTAATGGTTCATTTGCTTCTATGATCCTTGTGAGTGATAAGTACAGATTGACTGCCGGGTTTTTCCCTCAAGGGGGCTCCATGAATACCAAACTGCAAGAATGGCTCCATGATCTGGGCGTTGCATTGGGTCTGATCGAACGACCAAAGCTGCAACCCATTCCGGTTCGCGCCGATGACAATCGTCGTCGTCAACGCCGGTAAACCTTTCGCCTGACCCTGCTGGCAGGGTAGCGAACGCTGCAATCTCATCGGGGCGCACTGGACCGCCCCGAATCAATGGGCCGGCATTATTCAATGCTGACGTCCGGGTTTTCTTTTGCGTTTCTCGTCTTTCCCCTCTCTCGACAGTGTTTCCTTCCCCATCATTACCACCAGCTCGACGATCATGTGCAGAGAGAATTCTCTGGCGTTGTCGATTGCCTGCTGTTTGATGGGCCGTGGGAAGGTGAGGCCGAACGCTTCTTCCAGTGAAGTAAAAAGGCTCTCGACGTCTTCGTCTTCGAGAAACAGTTCGCTGAACGTGGCGTCTTCGTCAATGACGCTCTTGTCCACTAGAATGATGCCCAGTGCGTCAAACACCTTTTGTTTGATTGCTTCGCGATTCATGAAAGCCCCTGATGTTGATCTTGTCAGATTCAGCAGGCGTACTTCATTGACCAGCCCAAACCTCAAGGCTAGCTCAAATCGCTGTCGCAGCGACGGTTTGCCCCGGCGCAGCGGCGGCGTTTTGTTTAAACTGCGCCGCTGTTCGACAGGCGGTTGTGCCGGACCACAGGTCATGGCACAACGCAGCATGCTTGATTGACCCCCTAAAGACAGGCCGAGCGAGAACCGATGCCCCGCGCCCGCTGTAAACGTTGCCTGCGCCCGACTGCGTATTGCCTCTGCGCCTTGATCCCGCAGATCGACAGCCGCACGCGGGTGTTGATCCTGCAGCATCCTGATGAAGTCAGGCATGCCTTGAACACTGCGCGACTGGCAGCGTTGGGGCTGGTCAATGCGCAGCTGTGCGTGGGTGAAGTGTTCGATGATCTGCACACGCTTTTGTACCCGCCAGGCTATGAAGCGCGGCTGCTGTTTCCAGGCGACGCGGCCGAGACGTTGACGGCCTACACGCCTGATGCCATGCCGATGCTGCTGGTCGTCCCGGATGGCACCTGGCGCAAGGCGCGCAAGCTGCTGCACCTCAACCCGCTGTTGGCCGCGCTGCCGAGGGTGACACTTGGCAGTGTGCCCGCTTCGCGTTATCGACTGCGCAAAGCGCCCGGTCCGGAGGCGTTATCGACGCTGGAAGCCATCGTTCATACCTTGCAGACGCTGGAAGCGCCGAACGCTTTCGAGGCGCTGCTCAAGCCGTTCGATGCCCTGATCGACGGCCAGATTCAGGCCATGGGCGACAACACGTATCAGCGCAATCACGGCAATCAACAGTAAAGAACACAATTTGCGACGTTAACCGTGCCCAGCTGTAGCTGTTGCTTTTCAGGTCAGCGCCTAGAATGAGGATCATGTTTTACCTTTTTCGGAATTTTCGATGCATATCTCATCTGGACGCTGGGTCTATGGCCTTTGTCTTTCGCTGTTGACCGCGCTGCTCTGGGGCATTCTGCCCATCAAGCTCAAACAGGTTTTGCAGGTCATGGACCCGGTCACCGTGACCTGGTTTCGTTTGTCTGTTTCCGGCGCGCTGTTGTTCATCTGGCTGGCGTCGGTCAAGCGCCTGCCCAGCTTCAAAGTGTTGGGCCGCAAAGGCAAAGTGCTGGTGCTGCTGGCGGTGTTCGGGCTGGTCGGCAACTACGTGCTGTACCTGATCGGCTTGCGCCTGCTGAGCCCTGGCACCACGCAATTGCTGGTGCAAGTGGGCCCGATCTTCCTGCTGATCAGCAGTATCTTTCTGTTCAAGGAGCGTTTCAGTCTGGGCCAGGGCGTCGGTTTGCTGGTGCTGCTGATCGGCTTCGGCTTCTTCTTCAATCAGCGCCTGGTGGAGTTGTTCACCTCATTGGGTGACTACACCACCGGCGTGCTGATCATTCTGCTGGCTTCGACGATCTGGACCTTCTATGGCTTGAGTCAGAAACAGTTACTGACCGTGTGGAATTCGCTGCAGGTCATGATGGTGATCTACCTGTTCTGCGCGCTGTTGCTCACGCCGTGGGCGCGTCCTGCCGAGGCGTTGCTGTTGAGCCCGTTGCAAGGCTGGCTGCTGCTGGCGTGCTGCCTGAACACGCTGGTGGCCTATGGCGCTTTTGCCGAGGCGCTGGCGCATTGGGAAGCATCGCGGGTTAGTGCGACCCTCGCGCTGACGCCCTTGGTCACGCTGGCTGCGGTGGCAAGCGCTGCGTGGTTGTGGCCCGACTATGTGCAGGCTGAAGAGTTGAATGTGCTGGGTTACGGCGGCGCATTGCTGGTGGTGCTGGGGTCGGCGCTGACCGCGCTGGGCCCTTCGTTGATCGCCGGTCTCAGGGCGCGAAAGGCGAGGCTGGCGCAGGTTTCCTGAACGATGCTTTGAGCGAAGCGCCAATCAGCGCTTGCCCAATGCCTGCGCTTGTACAATCCACTCTTGGCGCTGCTGCTCGGTGGCGCTGTGTATCGGGGCGAACTCGGTCAGGCGCTTGGTCTTGATACCGCAAAAGCTCAGGACAGTGCGCACCATCTGCCGGTGAGCCGGTGCGCCATAGATCCAGCGAAAGTAGCGCGGCGGAGTGTCCATTGTCACCAGCAGTTCTGCGGTCCGACCCCTGAGCAATTCATTGGCGTGCTGCTTGCGGCCGTGGGCCTTGAAGGCAAAGCCGGGCGTCAACACCCGATCGAAGAAACCCGTCAGCAGGGCTGGCAAGCCGCCCCACCAGACCGGATAGACAAACACCAGATGCTCGGCCCAGTGAATCTGGCGCTGCGCATCGAGCAGATCAGGCTCCAGAGTCTGGGTCTGATCGTAGCCGTTGTGCAGAATGGGGTCGAAATCCAGCTCGCCCAGCCTGATGATCCGCACCACGTGCCCTTCGCCCCGTGCAGCCAGCGCGTAGGCGTCGCCCAGCGCGTGGCAAAAACTGATGGCTTTCGGCGTACCGTAAACCATCAGGATGCGTTTGCCGTTGCCTTCCAGGGGTGTCGCGCCGCTTTTGGCGTCAACCATTGCTGCCCGCCTCCAGCATCTTGTCCGGGCGCACCCAGGCGTCGAACTCCTCGTCGGTCAGGTAACCCAGCGCCAGGGCCGCTTCACGCAGGGTCAGGCCTTCGGTGTAGGCTTTTTTGGCAATGTGCGCCGACTTGTCATACCCGATGTGCGGGTTGAGCGCGGTGACCAGCATCAGGCCGCGTTCAAGGTGCTCGGCCATTTTTTCAGCGTCTGGCTCCATGCCGGCGACGCAGTGTTCATTGAAATTGCTGCAGCCGTCGGCCAGCAGTCGGATCGACTGCAATACGTTGTGAATGATCACCGGCTTGTAGACGTTCAGTTGCAGATGGCCCTGACTGGCGGCAAAACCGATGGTCACGTCGTTGCCCATGACCTGGCAGGCCAGCATCGACAGGGCCTCGCACTGAGTCGGGTTGACCTTGCCGGGCATGATCGAGCTGCCGGGCTCGTTGGCTGGCAACCTGACTTCTGCCAGCCCGGCGCGCGGGCCGGAACCCAGTAAACGCAGGTCGTTGGCGATCTTCATCAGGGTGCCGGCCAGCGTTTTCAGTGCGCCGGAAAGCGCAGCCAGCGGCTCGTGGCCCGCCAGTGCGGCGAATTTGTTCGGCGCGGTGACGAACGGCAAGCCCGACAGTGCAGCCAGTTCTGCCGCAATGGCTTCGGCGAAGCCTTTCGGTGCGTTGAGCCCGGTGCCGACTGCGGTGCCACCTTGCGCCAGTTCATAGACGGCGGGGAGGGCGGCGCGAATGGCTTTTTCTGCGTAATCCAGTTGCGCGACGAACCCCGAAAGTTCCTGACCAAAGGTGATCGGCGTGGCGTCCATCATGTGCGTGCGCCCGGTCTTGACCAGCTTCATGTGGCGCGCGGCCTGTTCGGCCAGCCCGCTGGACAGCTCGGCAATCGACGGCAGCAGCTGGTCCTTGACCGCTTGCGCGGTGGCAATGTGCATGGCGGTCGGGAAGCAGTCGTTGGAGCTTTGTGAGCGGTTGACGTGATCGTTGGGGTGGACCGGCGATTTGCCGCCACGGCCCTGGCCGACCAGTTCGTTGGCGCGGCCGGCGATCACTTCGTTGACGTTCATGTTGCTCTGCGTGCCACTGCCGGTCTGCCAGACCACCAGCGGAAATTGCGCGTCGTGCTGACCGTCGAGCACCTCGTCGGCAGCCTGTTCGATCAGCCGGGCGATATCGGCGGGAAGGTCGCCGTTGCGGTCGTTGACGCGTGCGGCGGCTTTCTTGATCAGGGTCAACGCATGCAGAACGGCCAGCGGCATACGCTGGTCGCCAATCGCAAAGTTGATCAGTGAGCGTTGGGTCTGCGCGCCCCAATAGGCATCTTCAGGGACTTCGATCGGGCCGATGCTGTCGGTTTCGGTACGGCTCACTGGTCTTACTCCTTTAAGTACGTTGCAGGGTTAGGTAGTCATATGTGAGCAGGGTTCCCGCGCAGTGGTTTTTAACCGCTGGGTGAACCGGGGGTTGAGCCAAAAGCCCAGATAAGCGCAGAATGGTCGGCCCTGGGGTAATGCCTCGTTTGCTAGATAAGGAAACTCGATGACCCGTCTTCGTGCCATTTGTACCGCGGTAGCCCTGGTCTGTGCCAGCGGCCAGGTCTTCGCCGACACCGCCAGTCACAACGCGAGCGCCGAAACATTCCTGAAGCTTGCCAACGCCGACCGCCTGGGCGCTCCGGTCTACGCGCAGGTTCAACAGATGTTCGCCCAGCGTTTTGCTGAAACCAAGGCACCTGCATCGAAAAAAGCGCTGCTCGAAACCTATCAGGCCAAAGCCAACACCGCCCTGGACCAGGCGATTGGCTGGAACAAGCTCAAGCCTGAAATGGTCAAGCTGTACACCGCCAACTTCACCGAAAGCGAGCTGAAGGATCTGGTTGCGTTCTACCAGTCCCCGCTGGGCAAGAAAGTGATGACCAAAATGCCTGAGCTGGCTCAGCAATCGGCGCAACTGACCCAGGGCAAGCTGGAAAGCGCGGTGCCGGTCGTCAACAAGCTGCTGGCTGACATGACCGCCGAACTGGAACCTGCCAAGGCAGCGGCTCCGGCTCCGGCTCCGGCCAAGAAGCCCTGACAGGCGATCCCCACCATGACCATGCAAAATCGAATCGAGTCGGCGCTTGCGCTGCTGCAACCGCAGCATCTGCAAGTGCTCGACGAGAGCCACATGCACAGCCGTGGCCAGCAGACGCATTACAAGGCGGTGCTGGTCAGTGATCAGTTTCAGGGCCTGAATTCGGTCAAGCGCCACCAGAAGGTCTACGCCACGCTGGGTGCGCTGATGGGCGACTTTCATGCGCTGGCGTTGCACACCTACACGCCTGACGAGTGGGCCAAAACCGGTGCAGCGCCTGCTTCACCGACCTGCGCTGGCGGTCACTGATCCGGGCGTTGCGCGAATCGCGCCCCTTTGCCGGGCAATTGATTCGCTGACCCGCCTGTTGCACTCCGGTTTTTGCTAGAATCCGCACCGCGCCGCCTGGCCGGTGCGTTTTTTTTGTCCGCCATTTTTGCCCGGTAGGCCCTTTGCGAGGGTCGCCACTGGAGAGATACATGACTCAAGAGTCGATCAGTCAGCCGATCGTCGTAGCGGCGCTATACAAATTCGTGACCCTCAGCGATTACGTAGCCTTTCGTGAGCCACTGCTGCAGGCCATGGTCGATAACGGCATCAAGGGCACGCTGTTGATTGCCGACGAAGGCATCAACGGCACCGTGTCCGGCAGCCGCGAAGGCATCGACGGCCTGATGGCCTGGCTGAAGAGCGATCCGCGCCTGATCGACATCGACCACAAAGAGTCCTACTGCGACGAGCAGCCGTTCTATCGCACCAAGGTCAAGCTCAAGAAAGAGATCGTGACCCTGGGTGTCGAAGGCGTCGACCCCAACAAGAGCGTGGGCACTTATGTCGAGCCCAAGGACTGGAACGACCTGATCACCGACCCTGAGGTGCTGCTGATCGATACCCGTAATGATTACGAAGTATCGATTGGCACGTTCGAGGGCGCCATCGATCCGAAAACGACGTCTTTCCGTGAATTTCCGGACTACATCAAGTCGCATTTCGACCCGGCGGTGCACAAGAAGGTCGCCATGTTCTGCACCGGTGGCATTCGCTGCGAAAAAGCCTCGAGCTATATGCTCGGCGAGGGGTTCGAGGAGGTTTACCACCTCAAGGGCGGGATTCTCAAATACCTGGAAGAAGTGCCCGAGCAGGAAAGTCAGTGGCGCGGCGAATGTTTCGTGTTCGACAACCGGGTCACGGTACGCCATGACCTGACCGAAGGTGACTACGATCAGTGCCACGCCTGCCGCACCCCGATCAGCGCCGAAGACCGCGCCAGCGAGCATTACGCGCCAGGCGTCAGTTGCCCGCATTGCTGGGACTCGCTGAGCGAGAAAACCCGCCGCAGCGCCATCGACCGGCAAAAGCAGATCGAACTGGCCAAGGCTCGCAATCAGCCCCACCCTATCGGGCGCAACTATCGCCTACCCTCCGAGGCCTGAGCCATGTCTTCCCGCCTGATCTATGTCATGGACCCCATGTGTTCGTGGTGCTGGGGTTTCGCTCCGGTTGCCGAAGCGCTGGTCGCACAGGCTCGGGCGGCGGGTGTGCCGTTGCATCTGGTGATGGGCGGTTTGCGTGCTGAAAGCGCTGCGCTGGAACCGGCCAAGCGCCGTTACATTCTTGAACACTGGCAGGCGGTCGAAGAGGCCACCGGCCAGACATTCCGGCTTGAGGGCGCGCTGCCGGAAGGCTTTGTCTATGACACGACTCCGGCCTGTCTGGCGGTGACTGCCGCCCGGCATCTCGACCCGGATCGCGCCTGGGCGCTGGTCGGGCTGATCCAGCGGGCCTTTTACAGCGAAGGCCGCGACGTGACTCGCCCGTCTTTGCTGGCTGAGTTGGCCGAACAGACCGGCCTGTCGCGCCAGGCGTTTGCCGATGAATTTGACAGTCCCGAGCGGCAGGCGGCAACGGCAGCAGATTTTGCCTGGGCGCAGGATCTGGGCATTGCCGGGTTTCCGACTCTGCTCGCCGAGCGCAATGGGCAACTGGCGCTGCTGACCAATGGTTATCAGCCACTTGCCAGTCTTGCTCCCCTGCTGGGCCGATGGCTGGAGCGCGGCGCCAGTGCGTGATGATTTGCCCGAAGGTGCTCACCCATCGTCTGTCGGCCATCGCGATACGCTGAGCTGGGCCGAAATCCGTCGTCTTGCGCTGCGTCATAAAAAAGCCCTGTGGCTGGCCAATGGTGTCGCGGTTCTGGCGACCCTGTGCAGCGTGCCGATCCCGTTGTTGCTGCCGTTGCTGGTCGACGAAGTGTTGCTGGGGCGCGGCGACGCTGCCCTGAACGTCATGAACCACCTGTTGCCTGACAGCCTGCAAAAAGCTGTGGGTTACATTGGCCTGATGCTCTTGCTGACGCTGGTGCTGCGGGTCGGGGCGCTGGTGTTCAATGTGTTGCAGGCGCGGCTGTTTGCCGGGCTGGCCAAGGACATTGTCTATCGCATCCGGCTGCGCCTGATCGAGCGCCTCAAGCGGATTTCCCTGCGCGAATACGAAAGCCTGGGCAGCGGCACCGTCACCACGCATCTGGTGACCGACCTGGACACGCTGGACAAGTTCGTCGGCGAGACCCTCAGTCGCCTGCTGGTGTCCACGCTGACCCTGGCCGGCACGGCGGGCATCCTGATGTGGATGCACTGGAAGCTGGCCCTGCTGATCATGCTCTTCAACCCGCTGGTGATTCTGCTCACGGTGAAGCTGGGCAAGCGGGTAAAACACGTCAAGAAACTGGAAAACGACAGCACCTCGCGGTTCACTCAGGCGCTGAGCGAAACGCTGGATGCGATTCAGGAGGTCAGGGCAGGCAACCGGCAGGGTTTTTTTCTCGGCCGTCTGGGCGCAAAAGCGCAGGAAGTTCGCGATTACGCGATCAATTCACAGTGGAAAAGCGACGCTTCCGGGCGGGCCAGCGGGCTGCTGTTCCAGTTCGGCATCGACATCTTTCGCGCGGCGGCAATGCTCACCGTGCTGTTCTCGGACCTGTCCATCGGGCAGATGCTCGCGGTCTTCAGTTACCTGTGGTTCATGATGACGCCGGTTGAGCAATTGCTGAACCTGCAGTACGCCTATTATGCGGCGGGCGGGGCTTTGACGCGCATCAACGAACTGCTCGCGCGTGCCGACGAGCCGCACTACGCGGGTGGCGCGGACCCGTTCAAGGGGCGCGAGACGGTGAGTGTCGAGGTGCGCGGCCTGAGTTTCGGCTATGGCGAGGATCTGGTGCTGGACCAACTGAACCTGAGCATTGCGCCGGGCGAGAAGGTCGCCATTGTCGGTGCCAGTGGTGGCGGCAAGAGCACCCTGGTGCAGTTGCTGCTGGGCCTGTACACGGCGCGCACCGGAGTCATCCGCTTCGGCGGCGTCAGCCAGCAGGATATCGGTATGGACACGGTGCGTGAGAACGTCGCTGTGGTCTTGCAGCATCCGGCACTGTTCAACGATACCGTGCGCGCCAACCTGACCATGGGCCGTGACTGCAGCGATGAAGCCTGCTGGCGGGCGCTGGAGGTTGCGCAACTGCGTGACCTGCCGCAAGGCCTGGACAGCGTACTGGGGCGTTCCGGCGTGCGCCTGTCTGGCGGGCAGCGCCAGCGCCTGGCCATCGCGCGCATGGTGTTGTCCGATCCGAAAGTGGTCATCCTCGATGAAGCGACCTCGGCGCTGGACGCCGCCACCGAGTTCAACCTGCATCAGGCCCTGGCGCGGTTTCTGTGCAGCCGCACGACACTGATCATCGCCCATCGTCTGTCAGCCGTTAAGCAGGCGGACCGGGTGCTGGTGTTCGACGGCGGGCGAATCGTCGAAGACGGCGACCATCAGCAGCTGATTGCCGATGAAGGTCTTTACGCCAAGCTGTACGGACATCTGCAACAAATCTGATGGGTATTGCCTCGATCAGCGCACAGGTTGGCTTAATTGCGGGAGAATCACCTGCCATCATTGACGAATTTAGCCTAGTCTCTGCGCTAGACGTTTATTCAGGCATGTGGTGACGTGAAACCCATGAAGCAAGCATGGACCTTCTCCAAGCCCCGTCTGCTGGGCATCGTGTGGCCTTTTATTGCCGTCGCACTGTTTCAGGCGTTGTTGGGGTGTGTCAGCCTCTACACCATGTCTGCGGTGCGCAGCTACGTGGCGGGTGAGAGTCTCTGGTCCAAGGGTCAGAAAGACGCTATCCACTATCTGAGCCTGTACGCCAATACCCACGATGAACGTGACTACCTGAAATACCAGAACGCCCTCGCTGTGCCACAGGGTGGCCAAGCGCTGCGCAAGGCGCTTGACCAACCTATTCCGTCGCTTTCAGACGCCCGTGCAGGGATCATTCAGGGCGGCAATCACCCGGATGATGTGAATGGCATCATCTGGATGTACCTGAACTTCCACAACTTCAGCTTCATGAAACAAGCCATTCATTATTGGGCGGTGGGCGACAGCTACCTCACGCAGCTCAACGAGCTTGCACTGCATATTCACCACCGGGTCAGCCAGGGCGATGTGACCTCCGCCGAGGTCGATCAGTGGCGCGTGCAGATCAACGTCATCAACGAAGGTGTAACGCCTGCGGCCAAGGCATTCAGCGATGCGCTGGGCGAAGGTTCGAGGTTTATTCTCAATCTGCTGATGGCGGTCAATCTGTTCACCGCTGTCGTGCTGATTCTTCTCGCGCTGTTGCGCGTGCGCCGCCTGATCGTCCAGCGGCGCTTGTTTGCCGATGCCTTGCAACTGGAGAAAGAGCGCGCTCAGATTACCCTCGAGTCTATCGGCGACGGGGTGATCACCATCGATGTGGCCGGCACTATTGTGTACATGAACCCCGCTGCCGAAGGCCTGACGCACTGGAAAAGCACTCAGGCCAGCGGCCTGCCTCTGGCGGCATTGTTCAACCTGCTGGATGAAAACGATCAGAAAGACAGTTCGACGCTCATTGACCAGATTGTCACCGGCAAGCTCAAGGGCGGCAGCGCCGACAGCAAGCTGATCCAGCGGCTGGATGGCAGCACGGTCTCGGTGGCGCTGGTCGGTACGCCTATCTACACCGAAGGGGTGGTCAGCGGCGCGGTGCTGGTGCTGCATGACATGACTCAGGAACGGCAGTACATCGCTGACCTGTCATGGCAGGCCGCTCATGATCCATTGACCGGGCTGGTCAATCGCAGTGAGTTCGAGCGCCGCCTGCAACAGGTGCTCGATGACAGCACTACCGGCAGTCACTGCCTGATGTTTCTCGACCTCGACCAGTTCAAGCTGGTCAACGACACCGGCGGCCATGCCGCAGGTGACGAGCTGTTGCGCCAGCTCTGTCGGGCCTTGCCGCAGGGCTTGCGCGACGGTGACACGCTGGCCCGGCTGGGCGGTGACGAATTTGGCGTGCTGCTGGTCGACTGCACCGCCAGCACCGCGCACGACATTGCCGAGGCGTTGCGCGAGATTGTCCAGGGCCTGCATTTCATGTGGAAAGGCCGGCCATTCATGACCACTGTCAGCATTGGTCTGGTGCACCTTGGCGACACGCCCGCCACGCTGGAGGGGTCGCTGTCTGCTGCCGACATGGCCTGCTACATGGCCAAGGAGAAGGGCCGTAACCGGGTTCAGGTCTACAGCGTCGACGATCTGACCCTGTCGATGCGTTTCGGCGAAATGGCCTGGATACAGCGCTTGCACATGGCAATGGATGAAAATCGCTTCTGCCTTTATGCGCAGGAAATCGCTTCGATCAAGGATCAGGGCAACGAGGTGCGCCACATTGAAATCCTCCTGCGCCTGCGTGACGAGTCCGGGCGCATGGTTGTTCCGGACAACTTCATTCCGGCCGCCGAGCGCTATGGGCTGATGACCACGCTGGACCGTTGGGTGGTGCAGAACGTCTTCAAAGTCATCGCTCAATGCCAGAGCGATGACCAGCATCAGGTGCCGCAAGCGCTGTGTGCTATAAATTTGTCGGGTTCAAGTATTGGAGATGATACTTTTCTCGAATACCTGAAACAGCAGTTCAAGACCTTTGCTGTGGCGCCGGAAATGATCTGCTTCGAGATCACTGAAACCAGCGCCATTGCAGACCTGGACAGCGCCGTCCGTTTCATCAATGAATTGAAGGCGCTGGGCTGTCAGTTTTCCCTGGATGACTTCTGTTCAGGCATGTCCTCGTTTGCCTACCTCAAGCATCTGCCCGTGGACTTTTTGAAAATTGATGGCAGTTTTGTAAAGGACATGCTCGACAATCCGATCAACAAGGCCATGGTCGAAGTCATCAACAATATCGGTCATGTGATGGGTAAGCGCACCATCGCAGAGTACGTGGAAACGCCGCAGGTAGAGTCTGCATTGCAGGAGATGGGCGTGGATTTTGCACAGGGCTATCTGATTGCGCGCCCTGAATTGTTCACGTGTGAGAGTCTGTACATTCAACCCGTACGGCCTGACCCCTTGATGTTCGGCGCGCCAGGAACGCTACGTTAATCAGTTGAAACCCTTATAAGGAGATACACAGTGATCGACACTTTCGAGAGAACCGGTCCGCTCATGGAAGCCAGCAGTTACCCGGACTGGGCGCAGCAGTTGATCAACGATTGCAGTCCCGCAAAGGCGCGGGTGGTCGAGCACGAGTTGTACCAGCAGATGCGTGACGCGAAGCTGAGCCCGCAGATCATGCGTCAGTACCTGATCGGCGGATGGCCAGTCGTCGAGCAATTTGCTGTGTACATGGCCAAGAATCTCACCAAGACGCGCTTTGGTCGTCACCCTGGCGAAGACATGGCGCGGCGCTGGCTGATGCGCAATATTCGTGTCGAACTCAATCATGCCGACTACTGGGTGAACTGGTGTGCGGCCCATGACGTGACGCTTGAAGATCTCCACGATCAGCGGGTGGCCCCTGAACTGCACGCGCTGAGCCATTGGTGCTGGCAGACCAGCTCTTCCGACTCCCTGGCCGTTGCGATGGCGGCCACCAATTACGCCATTGAGGGGGCGACCGGCGAGTGGTCGGCGGTGGTCTGCTCCACCGGCGTGTACGCTGAGGCATTTGCGGAAGAGACCCGCAAGAAGTCCATGAAGTGGCTCAAGATGCACGCACAGTACGATGACGCGCACCCTTGGGAGGCGCTCGAGATCATTTGCACGCTGGTGGGTAACAAGCCGAGTCTTCAATTGCAGGCCGAGTTGCGTCAGGCTGTTACCAAAAGCTACGACTACATGTACCTGTTCCTTGAACGCTGCATGCAGCTGGACAAAGTAAAGTCTCCACGTGGGCGGGTTGCCGCACTGGAAATGTAGGAACTGGGCGAGAAGGCGGGGAGTGGGGTGCTAGCTGGCCATGGCGAGACGGTTGCGGCCTTCGCGTTTGGCGACGTACAGAGCGTTGTCTGCCCGGCGCAGCAGGCTGTCGGCGGTTTCCGTCGGCAGCAGTGTCGAGCAGCCCAGGCTGACAGTCATGGTCAGTGCCGGGTCAAGTTCGCAAAACTCAAGGTTGCGCACCGCCTGACGCAGGCGCTCGCCGATCAGTTCGGCCGCCGTGGCGCCCGTGTTGGAAAGAATCACCACGAACTCTTCGCCGCCATAACGGAACACCCGATCAATATTGCGCAGCTGCGCTTTCAGGCTTTGCGCCACGGTTTTCAGCACGTCGTCGCCGGTGTGATGGCCGTATTCATCGTTCACTTTCTTGAAATGATCGATATCCAGCATCAGCAGTGACAGCGGTTGCTTGTGGCGGCTCGAAATTTCTATTTCACGAGCCAGGCTCTGATCCATCGCGATGCGGTTGCCGGTACTGGTCAGCGGGTCGCGCAGTGCGGTCTGCGTGGCAATGCGGTACAGCAGTGCATTGAGCAGCGGGTAGACCAGGCACACCAGCAGAGACTCGAGGTCGCTCAGCTGCCGGGTATCAAAAGGCTTTGCGCCTTGAAACTCCAGTTCGCCGATGCACTTGCCCTCGTGGCGCAGGTGAAAGCTGGCGCTGTCGGATGACATTTCGCCCAGACGCAGGTGCAGGTCGCTCTCAACATGTCGGTAGGCCAGGCCATTTAATGGCAGGAAGCGCTGCACGCCCTGAAAGAAAAGGGTCAGTATCCGCTCGGCTTCCAGGCTGGTCTGCAGTTGTCGCCCAAGCTGGTAGACCAGCTCGGGCAGTGACGGGGGCGGGAGGACGGCATCGGGTCGGTTTCGAAAACCGAGGCGTTGCAGTTCAGCCGTATCGAAATCGATTGCATGGGTCTGGGTAGGAAAATTCATCTCTTCGCTCCTCAGCACATAATGTAGGCTTGGCTCGGTTAGAGGGGACCTCACGCCATTCGGTTCACTTTTGGCTGGACTTATTAAAATCAGTGGTTTAGCTGACGCCAGCTCTCTGACAGTGAACGTTTTGTGGCAAATCATTGACCTGGAAATGCCTTGAAAACAGCTTTTATGACAGTTTTCTGTCACGAAAGCGTGCTTCGATTTTTAGTTCTGCCTGTGTTCGATTCTGCCTGTTTTCACTTACTGGGCATTCAGGGCCTGACCGTTGATGCCTTTGCTGTCGGGGCCCATCAGGTACAGATAGACCGGCATGATGTCCTCGGGGGCAGGGTTGTTCAGCGGGTTTTCATCGGGGTAAGCCTGCGCTCGCATGCCCGTGCGTGTCGCGCCTGGGTTGATGCTGTTGGCGCGCACGGCCGTAACGCCCTCAAGCTCATCTGCAAGGGTTTGCATCAGGCCTTCGGTGGCGAATTTGGAGACGCCATACGCGCCCCAGTTCGCGCGTCCCTTGCGGCCGACGCTGCTGGAAGTGAAGGCTATCGAAGCGTCTTCCGAGCGCTTGAGCAATGGCAGCAATGCGCGGGTGAGCATGAAGGTGGCGTTGACGTTGACGTGCATGAAGTCTTCGTCAGGCAATTGCTCCAGCGGCGTGCGCGGACCGATGACCGACGCGTTGTGCAGCAAGCCGTCAAGACGGCCGAACTCATGCTCGACCCGAGTTGCCAGCTCGCGGTACTGCTGCGCCATGGCGCTTTCCAGATCCAGCGCAATGATCAGCGGTTGCGGCTGACCTGCGCTCTTTATCTGGTCACTGACCTCGGCAAGGCTGGCCTCGGTTCGGCCCAGCAGCACGACACTTGCGCCGTGCGCAGAATAGGCTCTGGCGGCGGCGGCACCGATGCCGCGAGCCGCGCCGGTGACCATAATGACCCGGCCCTTGAGCAGTTCCGGGTGCGCGGAGTAATCAAGCATGAAGGGCCTCGCGTGTGGCGGTATGGCTCAGCAGCTGCACAGTGCGTTATCCAGCACCTTGCGCAGCTCGAGCGGGTGATCGACTACCACGTCTGCACCCCAGTGGTCCGGGTTGTCGTCGGGGTGGATGTAGCCGTAGCGCACGGCAGCGGTTTTGGTGCCCGCATCCCGTCCGGACTCAATGTCACGCAGGTCATCACCCACAAACAGAACGCTGGCCGGGTCCAGATCGAGCATCTTGCAGGCCAGAATCATCGGCTCGGGGTGCGGCTTGCTGTGCGTGACGTGGTCCGGGCAGATCAGCACGGCAGAACGTTCGGCCAGGCCGAGTTGCTCCATGATCGGCTGGGCGAAGCGCACCGGCTTGTTGGTCACCACGCCCCAGATCAATCCGGCCTTTTCAATGTCGGCCAGCAACTCGGCCATGCCGTCGAACAGCTTGCTGTGCGCAGCGCAGTCACGTTGATAGCGCTCCAGAAACTCCAGGCGCAGTGCCTCGAATTGCGGCGCTTGCGGCGACAGCCCAAAGGTCGCGGAGACCATGGCCCTGGCGCCGCCGGAAATCTCGTCGCGGATCAGTTTGTCGGCGACGGCAGGCAGGCCGCGGTCAGCCAGCATCGCCTGAGCAATGGCGATAAAGTCCGGCGCGGTGTCGAGCAAAGTGCCATCCATGTCGAATAAAACCGCTCTCAAGCGCATGGCTTAGGCCTCCCGCAGGGTCTGGATCATGTAGTTGACGTCAACGTCGGAGGCCAGCTTGTAATGCTTGGTCAGCGGGTTGTAGGTCAGGCCGATGATGTCCTTGACCTGCAGGCCTGCATCGCGGCTCCAGGCACCCAGTTCGGACGGGCGGATGAATTTCTTGAAATCATGGGTGCCGCGTGGCAGCAGGTTGAGAATATATTCCGCCCCCACCACGGCAAACAGATAGGCCTTCGGGTTGCGGTTGATGGTCGAGAAAAACACCTGGCCGCCGGGCTTGACCATGCGGTGGCAGGCGCGAATCACCGAAGAGGGGTCGGGCACGTGCTCGAGCATTTCCAGGCACGTCACCACGTCGAACTGCTCGGGCATTTCTTCGGCCAGGTCTTCAGCGGTGATCTGCCGGTATTCGACGCTGACGCCTGACTCCAACTGGTGCAGTTGCGCGACGGCCAACGGTGCCTCGCCCATGTCGATACCGGTGACGGTTGCACCGCGCAGGGCCATTGCTTCGCTGAGGATGCCGCCGCCACAGCCGACGTCCAGCACCTTCTTGCCTGCCAGGTTGACGCGCTCGTCAATCCAGTTGACGCGCAACGGGTTGATGTCATGCAGCGGCTTGAATTCGCTTTCGCGGTCCCACCAGCGATGGGCCAGGGCCTCGAATTTGGCGATTTCTGCGCGGTCGACGTTGCTCATGGGTGTCCCTCTTGAACTCAAAATTCGTTTTCATCAGTCTGGCTTATAGATAAGCCAGGCTGGCATGTGTTCGGTCCGCAGCGAATTATTCGGCTTTACCGGAAATACGCTGGCCCCAGGCGATGGCAGTGTCGCGCAGTGCGTGTTCGTCCATTCGGGTCAGGCGGCCGTTGTCGAGCAACTGTTTGCCGGCCACCCAGACATGGCTCACGCAATCGCGGCCAGTGGCATATATAAGCTGAGATACCGGATCGTAGATCGGTTGCTGCGCCAGCCTGGACAGGTCGAAAGCGACCATGTCTGCGGCCTTGCCGAGCTCCAGCGAGCCGGTCTCAGCCTGGATGCCCAGTGCACGAGCGCCGTTCAGAGTGGCCATGCGCAGTGCCCGATGAGCATCCAGCGCCGTGGCCGAACCGGCAACGGCCTTGGCGAGCAGGGCGGCGGTGCGGGTTTCGCCGAGCAGGTCGAGGTCATTGTTGCTGGCCGCGCCATCGGTGCCCACTGCAACGTTCACACCGGCCTGCCACAGTCGTTCAACCGGGCAAAAACCGCTGGCCAGCTTGAGGTTGGATTCGGGGCAATGAATGATGCTGGTGTTGCTTTCCACCAACAGGGCCAGGTCGGCGTCGCTGATCTGGGTCATGTGTACGGCCTGAAAGCGCGGGCCGAGCATGCCCAGACGGTTCAGGCGGGCAAGGGGGCGTTCCTGATGCTGTTCGACGGCTTGCTCGACTTCAAAGGCTGTCTCGTGCACGTGCATCTGGATCATGGCGTCCAGTTCGTCGGCGATGACCCGGACCTTTTCCAGGTTCTCATCGCCTACGGTGTAGGGCGCATGGGGGCCAAAGGCGATCTTGATGCGCGGGTGATGGGCCAGTTCGTTGAACAGTTCGATGCCGTTGTGCAGCGCTTCATCGGCGTTATGAGCGCCCGGAATCGGGAAATCCAGCACCGGCACGGTGATTTGCGCGCGCATGCCACTGAGGTGGACGCGCTCGGCGGCAACCTTGGGGTAGAAATACATGTCCGAGAAACAGGTGATGCCGCCCTTGAGCTGCTCGGCGATGGCCAGATCGGTGCCGTCGCGCACGAAGTCTTCATTGACCCATTGGCTTTCGGCGGGCCAGATGTGGTCCTGCAGCCAGCTCATCAAGGGCAGGTCATCGGCCAGGCCACGAAACAGCGTCATTGCCGCATGGCCGTGGGCGTTGATCAGGCCGGGGCTGAGCAGCATGCCGGGCAGTTCCTGCACCTGCGAGGCGTTTTGCCGCAACGCCTCGGCGCGCGGGCCGATGTAGACGATACAGCCGTCGCGAATGCCGATGCCGTGGTCCTTGAGCACAACGCCTGCGGGCTCGACCGGCACCAGCCAGGCGGGCAGGAGCAAAAGGTCGAGCGGTGCTGTAGCGTTCGGCATGAGAAGGTTCCATCGCTTATTACGTTGATGGCGAAGTATACCCGAGCGTCTTCGCAGGCGGCTCGCTATAATCAGCGGCTTTTGATGCTGGGTTTCGGATGTTCAAGATGGAGTTGGCGATGCGCGATCGACTGTTGGCTGCAGAGAAAGTAAAGGCCATCGATTGGCGGGACGACGCTCTGTACCTGCTGGATCAGCGGGTACTGCCGTTCGAGGAGGTCTGGCACCGCTATACCACGGCTGCGGGTGTCGCCGAGGCGATTCGCACAATGGTCGTGCGTGGCGCGCCAGCCATTGGCATCAGTGCCGCCTATGGTGCAGTGCTGGGTGCTCGCGCCCGTATTGCTGAAGGTGGCGACTGGTACCCGGCGCTGGAAGAAGACATGCAGCTACTGGCCGACTCACGCCCGACTGCGGTCAACCTGTTCTGGGCGTTGAACCGGATACGTGACCGTCTGATGCGCGTGAAAAACGGTGACAACCCTCTGGCGGCGCTGGAGGCAGAAGCCGTGGCGATCCATTTGAGCGACCGCGAAGCCAACCTGACCATGGCGCAATTGGGTGCCGACCTGATCCGCAGGCATCAGGGCAACCTGCAAACCGTGCTCACCCACTGCAATACCGGGGCGCTGGCCACTGGCGGCTTCGGGACTGCGCTGGGTGTGATTCGCGCTGCGCACCTGGAAGGCATGATCGAGCGGGTGTATGCCGACGAAACCCGGCCCTGGCTGCAAGGCTCGCGGCTCACCGCCTGGGAGCTGGCCAATGAAGGCATCCCGGTGACCCTCAACGCAGACTCGGCCGCCGCCCACCTGATGCGCACCAAGGGCATCACCTGGGTCATCGTCGGTGCCGACCGCATCACCGCCAACGGTGATGTGGCGAACAAGATCGGCACCTATCAGCTGGCCGTTGCCGCCATGCACCACGGCGTGCGCTTCATGGTGGTGGCGCCGAGTTCGACCATCGACATGGAGATGGCCAGCGGCGACGACATCATCATTGAAGAGCGCGACGGCCGCGAACTGCTTGAAGTCGGCGGTCAGCGAGTGGGCGCCGATGTCGAGGCCTTCAATCCGGTGTTCGATGTGACGCCGGCAGACCTGATCGACGCCATCGTGACCGAAAAAGGCATCGTCGAGCGTCCCGACACTGCCCGCATGGCGCAGTTGATGAGCCGCAAACACCTTCATTGATTAGCGCAGTGCACGCGCAGCCGCTTTGCCAAAGCGGCTGCGCGGGCCTGTAAGCGTCTCTCAGGCGGCTTGTGCGCAGGTGGCTCGTTTTCAGCGCCTGCAAAGGATGTGAGCGCCTCGGCGGTTGTGGTAACATCAGGCGGTTATCGGGGACACTCACTGGCGTCACCCACACTGCGCAGTTTCATGGCATAACTCGTTGATTTGTCGTAAGTCGCTGCCCTGCAAATGCTGGCAGCGGCGAGCTTCGTATACCCCGAATGGGTTTGCGAGGTTTCACCAGAAAAAGGAATCAGGCTTCTCATGGGCGAACTGGCCAAAGAAATCCTCCCGGTCAATATCGAAGACGAGCTGAAGCAGTCCTACCTCGACTACGCAATGAGCGTAATCGTCGGTCGAGCACTGCCCGATGCGCGCGACGGCTTGAAGCCCGTGCACCGGCGCGTGTTGTTCGCAATGAGCGAGCTGGGTAACGACTGGAACAAGCCGTACAAGAAATCCGCCCGTGTGGTTGGTGACGTGATCGGTAAGTATCACCCGCACGGCGACACTGCCGTGTACGACACCATCGTTCGTATGGCTCAGCCATTCTCGCTGCGCTACCTGCTGGTAGACGGCCAGGGCAACTTCGGTTCGGTCGACGGCGACAACGCTGCGGCCATGCGATACACCGAAGTGCGCATGACCAAGCTGGCTCACGAGCTGCTGGCCGACCTGCACAAAGAGACCGTCGACTGGGTGCCGAACTACGACGGCACCGAAATGATCCCTGCGGTCATGCCGACCCGTATTCCCAACCTGCTGGTCAACGGCTCGAGCGGCATCGCCGTGGGCATGGCGACCAACATTCCGCCGCACAACCTCGGTGAAGTCATCGACGGCTGTCTGGCGCTGATCGACAACCCCGAGTTGACGATCGACGAACTGATGCAGTACATCCCCGGCCCGGACTTCCCGACGGCGGCGATCATCAACGGTCGCGCCGGCATCATCGAAGCCTACCGCACCGGCCGCGGGCGCATTTACATGCGTGCCCGCTCCATCGTCGAAGACATCGACAAGGTGGGCGGTCGTCAGCAGATCGTCATCACCGAGCTGCCTTACCAGTTGAACAAGGCGCGTCTGATCGAAAAGATCGCCGAGCTGGTCAAGGAAAAGAAACTCGAAGGCATCACCGAACTGCGCGACGAGTCCGACAAGGACGGTATGCGCGTGGTCATCGAGCTGCGTCGTGGCGAAGTGCCTGAGGTTGTGCTCAACAACCTGTACGCCCAGACCCAGCTGCAAAGCGTTTTCGGTATCAACATCGTTGCCCTGATCGACGGTCGTCCACGCATCCTGAACCTCAAGGACCTGCTGGAAGCCTTCGTGCGTCACCGCCGAGAAGTGGTCACCCGCCGTACCGTGTTCGAACTGCGCAAGGCGCGCGAGCGTGGTCACATCCTTGAAGGTCAGGCGGTTGCGCTGTCCAACATCGATCCGGTCATTGCCCTGATCAAGGCGTCCCCGACACCTGCCGAAGCCAAGGAAGCGCTGATCAAGACGCCTTGGGAATCGAGCGCAGTGGTCGAGATGGTCGAGCGCGCCGGTGCCGATTCGTGCCGCCCCGAGAACCTCGACCCGCAATACGGCCTGCGTGGAGGCAAGTATTTCCTGTCGCCAGAACAGGCTCAGGCCATTCTGGAACTGCGTCTGCACCGCCTGACCGGTCTGGAACACGAAAAACTGCTGGGTGAGTACCAGGAAATTCTGGCTCAGATCGGCGAGCTGATCCGCATCCTCAACAGCGCCACGCGCCTGATGGAAGTGATCCGCGAAGAGCTCGAACTGATCCGCGCCGAATACGGCGATGCGCGTCGCACCGAGATTCTCGATGCGCGCCTGGACCTCACCCTGGGTGATCTGATCACCGAAGAAGAACGCGTGGTCACCATCTCCCACGGCGGCTATGCCAAGACCCAGCCATTGGCGGTCTACCAGGCTCAGCGTCGCGGCGGCAAGGGCAAGTCGGCCACCGGCATCAAGGATGAGGACTACATTGCTCACCTGCTGGTCGCCAACAGCCACACCACGCTGTTGATGTTCTCCAGCAAGGGCAAGGTGTACTGGCTCAAGACTTACGAGATTCCGGAAGCGTCTCGCGCTGCCCGTGGTCGTCCGCTGGTCAACCTGCTGCCGCTGAGCGAAGGTGAATACATCACCACCATGCTGCCGGTCGATCTCGAGGCCATGCGCAAGCGTGCCGACGAAGAAGGCGAAGCCCTCGAAGGCGAGCTGGACGACGCGGAAAACAGCAGCGAGACCGAAGAAGAGCGCAAGGCGCGCATCAAGGCTGCCGACAAGAAGAAGGCGCCATTCATCTTCATGTCCACGGCCAACGGCACCGTCAAGAAGACTCCACTGGTGGCCTTCAGCCGTCAGCGTAGCGTCGGCCTGATCGCGCTGGAACTCGACGAAGGTGACATCCTGATTTCCGCAGCCATCACCGATGGCGAACAGGAAATCATGCTGTTCTCCGACGGCGGCAAGGTCACCCGCTTCAAGGAATCCGACGTTCGCGCCATGGGCCGTACGGCTCGCGGTGTGCGCGGCATGCGTCTGCCAGAAGGGCAGAAGCTGATTTCGATGCTGATCCCGGAAGAAGGCAGCCAGATCCTCACCGCTTCCGAGCGTGGTTTCGGCAAGCGTACGGCCATTTCCGAGTTTCCTGAGTACAAGCGTGGCGGTCAGGGCGTCATCGCCATGGTCAGCAACGAGCGTAACGGCCGTCTGGTCGGCGCGGTTCAGGTGCTGGATGGCGAGGAAATCATGCTGATCTCCGACCAGGGCACACTGGTTCGTACCCGCGTCGGCGAAGTCTCCAGCCTGGGTCGTAACACCCAGGGCGTGACCCTGATCAAGCTGGCCAGCGACGAAAAACTGGTTGGCCTGGAGCGTGTTCAGGAGCCGTCGGAAGTCGAAGGCGAAGAGCTTGAGGGTGACGAGGTCGTCGATGGCGTAATCGTTGATGTGGACGTCACCGACGCAGACGAGGCAGGTGAAGACCTGCAGGCGGACGCGGCCCCGGACGAAGACGAACCGCAGAACTGAGCGGTAACGTAAATCAGGTAAGGGCTGGCTCGTCTGGAGGTGCATGTGCATTCCAGGCAAGTCCGGCCCTTGCGACATTCGGCCGCCCTGCAGCCGGATCAGAATTTCCCGTCGCGAGCTGCCCGCTCGTGATGCAGCACCCGGTAACACGCGCGTACAGACCCAACGTATTTGACGAGAGTGGATATGAGCAAGCGAGCCTTTAACTTCTGCGCAGGTCCTGCTGCGCTTCCTGAAGCTGTTCTGCTGCGTGCCCAGGCGGAACTCCTCGACTGGCACGGCAAAGGCCTGTCCGTCATGGAGATGAGCCACCGCAGTGATGAGTTCGTCTCCATCGCCAACAAGGCCGAGCAGGATCTTCGCGACCTGTTGTCCATTCCCTCCAATTACAAAGTGCTGTTCCTGCAAGGCGGCGCCAGCCAGCAGTTCGCGCAGATCGCGCTGAACCTGCTGCCTGAAAACGGCAAGGCCGATTACATCGACACCGGCATCTGGTCGCAGAAGGCTATTGATGAGGCGTCGCGCTACGGCACGGTCAACGTGGCCGCCAGCGCCAAGGCCTACGATTACTTCGCCATCCCCGGCCAGAACGAATGGACGCTGTCCAAAGACGCCGCCTACGTTCATTACGCGCCGAACGAAACCATTGGTGGTCTGGAATTCAACTGGATTCCGGAAACTGGCGACGTGCCACTGGTCGCCGACATGTCTTCTGACATCCTCTCGCGCCCGGTGGACATTTCGCGTTTCGGCATGATCTACGCCGGTGCCCAGAAGAACATCGGCCCGAGCGGTGTGGTGGTGGTAATCATTCGCGAAGACCTGCTCGGTCGCGCGCGTTCGCTGTGCCCGACCATGCTCGACTACAAAGTCGCTGCCGACAACGGCTCGATGTACAACACGCCGCCAACCCTGGCCTGGTATCTGTCCGGGCTGGTCTTCGAGTGGCTCAAGGAGCAGGGCGGCGTCGAGGCGATCGGCAAGCTCAACGACATCAAACAGCGCACGTTGTATGACTTCATTGATGCCAGTGGGCTGTACAGCAACCCGATCAACACGCCGGATCGCTCGTGGATGAACGTGCCGTTCCGTTTAGCTGACGACCGTCTCGACAAGCCGTTTCTGGCCGGTGCCGATGCCAATGGCCTGCTCAATCTGAAAGGCCACCGTTCGGTGGGCGGCATGCGCGCTTCCATCTACAACGCAGTCGATATCAGCGCGGTCAACGCGTTGGTTGCCTACATGAAAGATTTCGAGAAGGAGCACGGCTGATGTCCGAGCAAGAACTCAAGGCGCTTCGCGTCCGTATCGACAGCCTCGACGAGAAAGTCCTGGAACTCATCAGTGAGCGCGCTCGCTGTGCTCAGGAAGTGGCCAGGGTGAAAATGTCTTCGCTGGCAGAAGGCGAAGTGCCGGTGTTCTATCGCCCGGAACGCGAGGCAGCGGTGCTTCGGCGGGTCATGGACCGCAATCGCGGCCCATTGAGCAACGAAGAAATGGCGCGGCTGTTTCGCGAAATCATGTCCTCCTGCCTGGCCCTTGAACAGCCGCTCAAGGTCGCCTATCTCGGCCCTGAGGGTACGTTCACCCAGGCCGCGGCCATGAAGCACTTCGGCCATGCCGTGATCAGTCTGCCGATGGCTGCCATCGATGAAGTGTTCCGTGAAGTGGTTGCTGGTGCGGTGAACTTTGGCGTGGTCCCGGTGGAAAACTCCACCGAAGGCGCGGTCAACCACACGCTGGACAGCTTTCTTGAGCACGACATGGTCATCTGTGGCGAGGTCGAGTTGCGCATTCACCACCATTTGCTGGTCGGTGAGAGCACCAAGACGCAAAGCATTTCGCGTATCTACTCCCACGCGCAGTCGCTGGCCCAGTGCCGCAAATGGCTGGACGCCCATTACCCGAATGTCGAGCGTGTTGCCGTGGCCAGCAACGCCGAAGCCGCCAAGCGGGTCAAGGGCGAATGGAACTCGGCGGCCATTGCTGGCGATATGGCAGCTGGTCTCTATGGTCTGACCCGTCTGGCGGAAAAGATCGAAGACCGCCCGGACAACTCCACGCGCTTCCTTATCATCGGCAATCAGGAAGTCCCGCCGACCGGTGACGACAAGACCTCGATCATTGTTTCGATGAGCAACAAGCCGGGTGCGCTGCACGAGTTGCTGGTGCCGTTCCATGAGAATGGACTGGACCTTACACGTATCGAAACCCGTCCGTCGCGCAGTGGCAAGTGGACCTACGTGTTCTTCATCGATTTCGTCGGCCATCACCAGGACCCGCTGGTCAAAGCCGTACTGGAAAAAATAAGCAGTGAAGCCGTTGCCTTGAAGGTGCTGGGTTCCTACCCGAAAGCGGTTCTTTGAGGGCGTTGTGCATGATCCGTTTGTTTGTTGCCTTTTCGGGCTGCCAGGTGTGCTCGCGTGGTTGATGTGATTTCGGAACAACCGGCCCGGCCGTTGATCGGTCGGCTGGTGGTCGTGGGGCTTGGGCTGATCGGCGGCTCGTTTGCCAAGGGCGTGCGCGAAAGCGGCCTGTGCCGTGAAGTGGTCGGCGTCGATCTTGATCCGCAGTCGCGAAAGCTTGCGGTCGAGCTCGGGGTTGTCGATCGCTGCGAAGCCGATCTTGCCCTGGCCTGCCGGGGCGCCGACGTGATTCAGTTGGCGGTGCCGATTCTGGCGATGGAAAAGCTCCTCGCGCTGCTCGCACCGCTGGACCTGGGGGGCGCCATCCTCACCGACGTCGGCAGCGCCAAAGGCAATGTGGTCAGAGCGGCACGTCAGGCGTTCGGCCATATGCCGTCACGCTTTGTGCCTGGGCATCCGATTGCCGGGTCCGAGCAGAGCGGCGTCGAAGCTTCCAACGCTGCGTTGTTCAGGCGTCACAAGGTCATTCTGACCCCGCTGCCTGAAACCGACCCCGACGCTGTTGCCGTTGTGCATCGGTTGTGGTCTGCGCTGGGTGCGGATGTCGAGCACATGCAGGTCGAGCGTCACGACGACGTGCTGGCGGCGACCAGTCATCTGCCGCACTTGCTGGCATTCGGTCTGGTCGACTCATTGGCCAAACGTAACGAAAACCTGGAAATATTCCGCTATGCCGCTGGCGGCTTTCGTGACTTCACGCGTATCGCGGGCAGCGATCCGACCATGTGGCACGACATCTTCATGGCCAATCGTGAGTCGGTCTTGCGCACGCTGGACAGTTTTCGCAGTGACCTCGATGCCCTGCGCGATGCTGTGGATGCTGGCGATGGCGCGCAGTTGCTGGATGTATTTACCCGCGCGCGCGCAGCCAGAGAGCACTTCGGCAGAATTCTTGCCAGCCGTGCGCGCGTCGATACGACCTCTGCCGATCATCATGAGGCACCGGATGACTTGCGGGTGCGCTCTGCAGAAAGCGTCAGCCATCGCATCAAAGGGCCGACCGATGTCACGTCCGCCGTCCTGTTCATGGTCGCGACCTCGATCAGCGAAGGGTGTGATCTGCTGCTCGAGGATGTTCGCGTCGGCTCGATGTGTGAAGGGGCGATCGACATTCTGCGTCTGATGGGCGGCGATGTTGTGCTGCAAAATGTTCGCGAGCTGGCAGATGAACGGCTGGCGGACCTGCACGTGCGTTCGGCTCGGCTGAAAGGTGCGGATATCCCGGAGGCGCTGGTTGCGCTGGCGATCGACCCCTTTCCTGTGCTGCTTATCGCCGCAGCCTGTGCAGAAGGGCGTACCATTCTGCGCGGCGCAGAGACGCTGCAGGCAGGCGAGTCGGAATGCGTCAGGCTTATGGCTGACGGTTTGACGGTGCTCGGTATCGAGGCCGAACCTGTGCCGGATGGCATCATTATAGAAGGCGGTACGCCCGGCGGCGGCGAGATTGATGCTCGCAGTGATCAGCGTATTGTCATGGCTTTTCGTGTTGCATCGTTGCGGGCCTCGGCGCCCATCCGTATTCATGATTGTGCGGACGCCGCCACATTGTTTCCCCATTTTCTGGCGCTGTGCGCTCAAGTCGGCATGCGTGTAGCGCAAGAGGACATAAAGTGAAAATCAAAGCACCCGTTATCACCATCGACGGACCTAGCGGTTCAGGAAAAGGCACTGTAGCCGGGCTGCTGGCCAAGAAACTTGGCTGGTGCCTGCTTGATTCAGGCGCGCTGTACCGCCTGCTGGCCTTCGCTGCGCGCAATCATGGCGTCGACCTGACCAACGAAGAAGCGCTCAAATTGCTTGCTGCTCATCTGGATGTTCAGTTCGAGACGACAGCGGCGGGGCAGGGGCAGCGCATCATTCTTGAAGGTGAGGACGTTACCCAGGCCATTCGCAACGAGCAGATCGGCAGTGGCGCATCGCAGGTGGCGTCGTTGCCCGCCGTGCGCGACGCCTTGCTGATGCGCCAGCGCGCCTTTCAGGAAGAACCGGGCCTTGTCGCAGACGGTCGCGACATGGGCACGGTCGTGTTTCCCGACGCCCCGCTGAAGGTATTCCTCACCGCGAGTGCCGAGGAACGTGCGCGCCGACGTTACTTGCAGTTGAAGGCCAAGGGCGATGATGTTAGTCTGTCAAGTCTGCTAGATGAGATATGTGCACGCGACGAGCGTGACACCCAGCGAGCGGTAGCTCCGCTAAAGCCGGCGCACGACGCCATACAGCTGGATTCCACTGAATTGTCCATCGAACAGGTGCTGGAACGCATTCTGAGTGAAATCGCGCTTCGCGATATCGCCGGATGACGAAGAGGCGTGTGGGAGACCAGTCATAGTCCTGCAGGCTTTCTTTTACTTGAACGAAACCCACGTTGTCTGGAGCGTGGCAGATGGGCGTATCCTTCGCCCTTGATCAACAGGAATTAAAATGAGCGAAAGCTTTGCAGAACTTTTTGAAGAAAGCCTAAAGACCCTCAACCTCCAGGCCGGTTCGATCATCACCGCTATCATCGTTGATATCGACTACCAGGCAGGTTGGGTTACGGTTCACGCCGGTCTGAAATCTGAAGGCCTCATCCCGCTGGAGCAGTTCCACAACGACGCTGGCGAGCTGACCATCAAGATCGGTGATGAAGTTCACGTTGCGCTGGACGCGGTCGAAGATGGCTTTGGCGAAACCAAGCTGTCCCGCGAAAAAGCCAAGCGTGCCGAGTGCTGGATCGTTCTGGAAGCGGCTTTCGCAGCTGAAGAAGTGGTCAAGGGCGTTATCAACGGTAAGGTTAAAGGCGGCTTCACTGTCGACGTTAACGGCATCCGTGCGTTCCTGCCTGGTTCTCTGGTTGACGTCCGCCCTGTGCGTGACACGACTCACCTGGAAGGCAAAGAGCTCGAGTTCAAGGTCATCAAGCTGGACCAGAAGCGCAACAACGTTGTCGTTTCCCGTCGCAGTGTCCTGGAAGCCGAGAACAGTGCCGAGCGCGAAGCTCTGCTCGAGTCCCTTCAGGAAGGCCAGCAAGTCAAAGGTATCGTCAAGAACCTCACCGATTACGGCGCATTCGTCGATCTGGGTGGCGTCGATGGCCTGCTGCACATCACCGACATGGCCTGGAAGCGTATCAAGCATCCATCGGAAATCGTCAACGTTGGCGACGAGATCGATGTAAAGGTCCTGAAGTACGATCGCGAGCGTAATCGTGTTTCCCTGGGTCTGAAGCAACTGGGTGAAGACCCATGGGTTGCTATCAAGGCTCGCTACCCGGAAAGCACCCGCGTTACCGCGCGTGTTACCAACCTGACCGATTACGGCTGCTTCGCAGAGCTGGAAGAAGGCGTGGAAGGCCTGGTACACGTTTCCGAAATGGACTGGACCAACAAGAACATCCACCCTTCGAAAGTCGTTCAGGTTGGCGACGAAGTGGAAGTCATGGTTCTGGACATCGACGAAGAGCGTCGTCGTATCTCCCTCGGCATCAAACAGTGCAAATCCAACCCATGGGAAGATTTCTCTGGCCAGTTCAACAAGGGCGATAAAATCTCCGGCACCATCAAGTCGATCACCGATTTCGGTATCTTCATTGGTCTGGACGGCGGCATCGACGGCCTGGTTCACCTGTCCGACATCTCCTGGAACGAAGTGGGCGAAGAAGCCGTACGTCGCTTCAAGAAGGGCGACGAGCTCGACACCGTGATCCTGTCTGTTGATCCTGAGCGCGAGCGCATCTCGCTGGGTATCAAGCAGCTGGAAAGCGATCCGTTCTCCGAGTACGTCACTGTCAATGACAAGGGCGCTATCGTTCGCGGTATCGTTAAAGAAGTTGACGCCAAAGGCGCCATCATCACCTTGGCCGACGACATCGAAGCGACCCTCAAAGCCTCCGAAATCAGCCGTGACCGCGTTGAAGACGCGCGTAACGTTCTGAAAGAAGGCGAAGAGATCGAAGCCAAGATCATCAGCGTTGACCGCAAGAGCCGCGTAATCAGCTTGTCCATCAAGTCGAAAGACGTTGAAGACGAGAAAGAAGCGATCCAGAGCCTGCGTAGCAAGCCTGAAGTCGCTGAAAGCACTGGTCCTACCACTATTGGTGACCTGCTGCGCGCGCAAATGGAAAAACAGAACTAAGTTCTGCTTGACCATAAAAAGGGCGACTTCGGTCGCCCTTTTTCATGCCTGGCATTTATGTGATACGGGCCTGAGCCAGACCCCCTTTGAAGGCCTGACCTCGGTTACACGCGCTCCCTATAGCCTCCAGGCCTTACCAGGCCCTCGTTTATTTCCCTCTCTGTAAACGCCCCTCACGTGTAGCGTGGCTGTAATCTGTTCATGCATGGTTGACAGCGTTGAACATAAGTCAAAACATGGGCTGTTCAAATTCATCCGGTCATGCTAAAACCTTCCAAGCGCTGATCTAGCTGCTTGAAAAAGAAGGGAAAAATATGACGAAGTCGGAGTTGATCGAACGAATTGTCACCCATCAAGGGCTGCTCTCATCCAAGGATGTCGAGCTGGCCATCAAGACCATGCTTGAACAAATGTCCCAGTGCCTGGCAACCGGTGACCGAATCGAAATTCGGGGTTTTGGCAGCTTCTCGCTGCATTACCGTGCACCGCGAGTCGGACGCAACCCGAAGACCGGGCAATCGGTCAGCCTCGATGGCAAGTTTGTTCCGCATTTCAAGCCGGGCAAGGAGCTGCGGGACCGGGTCAACGAGGATGAAGAAGAAGGCTTTTAAAGCCATTCACCACAGGATCACCAGATGCGTATTTTCAAACGAGTCATTCTGATCGTCGCTGTACTGTTCATCGCTGCGGTCACAGTCGTGTTCATGCTTGAAAACCGGCAGTCTGTCGCCGTGACGTTCTTCGGTTGGTCAGCGCCTCAGCTTCCTTTGGCATTGCCTGTTATCCTCGCGCTGCTTTTGGGTATGGTCATCGGCCCGATACTGACGCTGATAGCCAGCCTTCGTAAAAAACGCACGCCTTCTGCTCGCTCCGTCTGAGCAGCACTGCTCGGGCGTCGTCGAATGCCTGTCTGGCGACGTGATGTCGTGCACTTTTCTATCCTTTGCGTGCCATGAAATTGCATCCAGCGCCTCGAGGCTGATGTGTGTTTTATGTGTATTTCTCTTTTCTGCTGAAAAATCCTACTTATAATTCTGTCGGCTTATTCTTCGATTATATGAAGGATAGTTACTGCGCCGTGTAGGAAGCTTCGCTTTTTAAATCGAGGTGCCCATTCCATAGGGGTAGCCGGTTATATTCGGTTTCAGCGCCGATTTCTGCTGCTGTAACAGTCTTGTGTCAAGTCTTGAAAATAAGCTGTTCAAGTGCAAAATGCGCCGAAACTTATGGTTCAGACCTGATGCCGGATGTCGCAAGCATTCAGTCAGGCTGGCAAGCAAAGGTGACTGCATGTCTTATCCGGAAATCATTCATCACGGTGCTGTCGACACGGTGACGGGCTCCTGCCATCAACTGCGTATGGATGCGTCGAGCAGCCTGCTGATTGACTGCGGCTCAGTGCAGGAGCGCGGCGCGTCAGGCAAGGTCACGCCGTTCGGGTTCGACCCCGAGGCCATCAGGGCGCTTCTGGTCACTCATGTGCACAACGACCACGTCGGGCGTATTCCCGAGTTGCTGGCGTCGGGCTATGAAGGGCCGATACTGTGCAGCGAGCCGAGCGCTCATCTGCTGCCACTGGTGATGGAAGACAGCCTGAAGATTCAGTTTGCACATGATCCCGAACAGGTTGAGCGCTACCTTGCGCTGATCAACAAACGAATCATCGCGCTGCCGTTCGATAACTGGTTCAGTCTGGTCGACCGCGAGTCGCTGCACTGCAGGGTTCGCCTGCAACGCGCGGGGCATATTCTGGGTTCGGCTTATATCGAATGCGATCTGCACTACCCGCTGGAAGGGCGTTCGATGCGCGTTGTTTTTTCCGGTGATCTTGGCGCGAGCCATACCCCGTTTCTGCCTGCGCCAAAGCCACCCGAGCACGCCGATATACTGGTGCTGGAAAGTACCTACGGTGATCGTCTTCATGAAGATCGCAGCATTCGTCAGCAGGAGCTCGAGCGCATCATAGACCGGGCGCTTGAAGACAACGGCACGGTGCTGATTCCGGCGTTCAGCATCGGCCGCACTCAGGAGCTGCTCTACGAACTGGAGGACATCCTGCGGCGCAAGATGCCATCCGGTGATGCTGCCCAAAGCGATGCGCGCCTGAGTGGGGATGAAGTACCGCCTGCGGACTGGTCGCGACTGCCGATCATCCTCGACTCGCCGCTGGCAAGTCGCTTCACCCGGGCCTATCAGTCATTTGAAGACTACTGGGACGAAGGTGCCCGCTTGAGGCTGGACGCCGGACGTAAGCCGCTCGGCTTTGACCAGCTCATTACCATCAACACCCATGAAGAGCACCTGCGCACGGTCAATTATCTGGCCAGCACTGCACGGCCGGCCATTGTCATCGCCGGTAACGGCATGTGTGCCGGCGGCAGGATCGTCAATTACCTGAAAGCCATGCTGGGCAATCCTCGGCATAACGTGGTGTTTGTCGGTTATCAAGGGAAGGGAACGCCTGGCGCTGCCATTCAGGCGCATGGCCCGTCGGGCGGATACGTCGAGCTGGATCGCGAGCGTTTCGATATTCGCGCTGCAATTCACACCGCCAAAGGCTATTCGGCCCACGCTGATCAGGCCGAACTTGTCGAATTCGTCACGGGTATGAATAAGTGGCCGACACAGATTCGCCTTGTGCATGGCGAAACAACTGCCAAAAAGACGTTGAGAAACATTCTGGAGCGTAAATACGCGCTTGAAAAAACTCAGGTCGAGTTGATCGTTCCCTGACAGAATATATGGAGGAGTTGCCGAAACAGTCCAGCGCTCACAACTATAAAACGGATGCTCATCTGAAACAGGTCTGCATAAGCAGAGAAGTTATAAAATAGAGTGAAGATATTTTGGTTGTCAAAAAGCTTCGCATAAGGAATATTTGGCCGATTTGGAAGGGCGTTCGTGCATGAGCGGTGATGTTGCATTGGTTGCGATAACAGGTGCGACAGGTTTCGTGGGCAGTGCCGTGGTTCGCCGGTTGATCGAGCGCACGCGCTGTGCTGTCAGGGTTGCAGTGCGGGGTGCTTACACTTGCGCTTCATCACGCATCAGCGCTGTGGCCATGCAATCGCTGGCGCCGGACAACCAGTGGGAAAGTTTTGTGACTGGCGCGCAGGTGGTTATTCATTGTGCTGCGCGGGTTCATGTCCTTAACGAAACCGCCACCGAGCCTGATCAGGCGTATTTCAGTGCCAACGTGACTGCGACCCTGAACCTCGCCGAACAGGCCGCTGCGGCGGGGGTGAAGCGCTTCATCTTTATCAGCTCCATCAAGGCCAGCGGCGAGTCTACGCCAGCGGGCGCGCCGTTCAGGGCCGATGATCCGTGCAATCCGCTGGACGCCTACGGTGTTTCCAAGCAAAAGGCTGAAGAGGGGCTGCGCGCGCTGGCTGCCCGCTCCGGTATGCAGGTGGTGATCATTCGCCCCGTTCTGGTCTACGGCCCAGGGGTCAAGGCCAACTTCAGGAGCATGATGCGCTGGCTCGACAAAGGGCTGCCGTTGCCGCTGGGGGCTATCGATAATCGTCGCAGTCTGGTGGCGGTGGACAATCTGGCGGACCTGGTGGTGGTGTGCGTCGATCACCCTGCGGCGGCAGGTCAGATCTTCCTTGTCAGTGACGGTGATGACCTGTCCACCACCCGGCTATTGCGTGAGATGGGCAGGGCGCTTGGCAGGCCGGCCCGGTTGTTGCCTGTGCCAGCCGTATTGTTGAAAGGCGCGGCAGCGTTGCTTGGCAAGAAAGCCTTTTCACAACGGCTCTGCAGCTCTTTGCAGGTCGATATCAGTAAAACCTGTACGATGCTCGATTGGCATCCACCTGTGAGTATTGAACACGCCATGCAAGACACCGCTCGGTATTATCTGGAACACGACAAGCATGATTGAGTGGCTGTCAGTAATTGTCATCGCGCTTGTGTCTCTGATTCTGACCGCGTTGCTGCGCAGGTATGCACTTGCCAAAAGTCTGATTGATATACCCAATGCGCGCAGTTCGCATTCCGTACCGACGCCTCGCGGCGGCGGAGTTTCCATCGTCATCGCTTTTGGCATGGCTATCGTGTTTCTGGCCTGGACCAATCAGTTGTCGCCGTCGTTGCTGGCTGCGGTAGCCGGATCGGGAGGCCTGATCGCCATCATCGGTTTTATGGACGATCATGGGCATATCGCCGCACGATGGCGCCTTTTGGGGCATTTTGCTGCGGCTGCGTGGGCGCTGTTCTGGCTGGGCGGACTCGCTCCGCTCAATGTCATGGGCTGGACACTGAGCCCTGGCCCTCTCGTTCAGATCCTGGCGGCGTTCTATCTGGTATGGATGTTGAATCTCTACAACTTCATGGATGGCATCGACGGGATCGCCGGCATCGAAGCGGTGACAGTCTGTCTGGGCATGGCGGGTATTTACGCACTGGGCGGTTACGTCGAGCTGTCGTGGCAGCCACTGCTGCTGGCCGCCGCCGTGGCAGGTTTTCTTTGCTGGAACTTCCCTCCGGCGAAGATATTCATGGGCGATGCGGGCAGTGGATTTCTCGGTATGGTCCTCGGCGTGCTTTCCATTCAGGGTTCCTGGGCCTCGCCTCGGTTATTCTGGTGCTGGTTGATTTTGCTGGGCGTGTTCATTGTCGACGCCACGGTAACGCTTATTCGTCGTCTGTTGCGCGGAGAAAAGCTCTACGAGGCCCATCGCAGCCATGCTTATCAGTTTGCGTCACGCCATTACGGTAGCCATCGACCTGTCACGCTGGCGGTCGGGTTGATCAATCTGGTATGGCTGCTGCCCGTTGCGATGTGGGTGGCTCTGGGGGGCGGCGACGGGCTGGCATTGACGGCAATTGCCTACGTTCCGTTGATTTTACTGGCGTTGAGGTTCCACGCCGGCGAGGCAGAAAGCAGGTAACGAAGCGGGTTTCTGGTTGTCTCAGGAACGTAGCTGTTTCACAGGCACCGGTTTCAGGTGATGTGTCAACCGGTAGCATAACGGAGCATTAAATAAATTGATGAGCAGGTTGCGAGCTAGTTTGCTGGCCCTACCACGCCGCAAAAAGCGAATAATCCAGGTGGCTGCCGACGTTCTTCTGGTCTGGCTTGCGCTGTGGATGTCGTTTGTCGTGCGGCTGGGCATTGACGAACTGATCAATCCGCTGGAAAAGCACACTTGGCTTTTCATCAGTGCACCGCTGGCGGCTATTCCGTTGTTCATCCGTTTTGGCATGTACCGTGCGGTCATGCGCTATTTTGGCAACGATGCACTGATTGCGATCATCAAAGCCGTCACGATGTCGTCGTTGATCCTGGGTTGTATGGTGTACGTGTACAGCAATCACCAGCAACTGGTGCCACGCTCGGTCATCTTCAACTATTGGTGGCTGAGCCTGGTGATGATCGGCGGTCTGCGTCTGGCCATGCGGCAGTATTTCCTCGGTGACTGGTTTGCGGCGGCGCAACACGTACCGTTTGCCAAAAGCGATAACGGCCTGCAGAAGGTCGCTATCTACGGTGCAGGCGCGGCGGGCAACCAGTTGGTGGCTGCGTTGCGTATGGGTCGTCTGATGCACCCCGTGGCATTCATCGATGATGACGAGTCGATCTCCAACCGGGTGATTTCCGGACTGCAGGTTTACAAACCACGAAATATCCAGCGCATGATCGACTCCACCGGAGCTCAGGAAATACTCCTGGCCATCCCTTCGTCGTCGCGCGGGCGTCGTCGGGAGATCCTGGGGTTTCTGGAAGGCTTTCCGTTGCACGTGCGAAGCGTCCCCGGTTTCATGGACCTGGCGGCTGGCCGGGTCAAGGTTGACGATCTTCAGGAAGTTGATATCGCCGACCTTCTGGGACGAGACGCAGTGCCCGCCCGGGAAAACCTGCTGGAGCACTGCATCAAGGGCAAGACGGTGCTGGTGACTGGCGCGGGCGGCTCGATCGGTTCCGAGTTGTGCCGGCAGATACTGCTTCTGCAGCCTGTCCAGTTGCTGCTGCTCGACCACAGCGAATTCAATCTTTACAGTATTCTTTCCGAGCTTGAGCAGCGTTCGGCCCGTGAGTCTCTTTCGCTCAAGTTGCTGCCCATACTCGGTTCGGTGCGCAATCACCCCAAGCTGCTGTCGATCATGAAAACCTGGAAGGTCGACACGGTTTACCATGCGGCCGCCTACAAGCACGTACCGATGGTTGAGCACAACATTGCCGAAGGTGTGATCAACAACGTCGTCGGTACGCTCAACACTGCGCAGGCGGCGTTGCAGGCCGGGGTTTCCAACTTCGTCCTGATCTCCACTGACAAGGCGGTCCGTCCGACCAACGTGATGGGCAGCACCAAGCGCCTTGCCGAGCTGATCCTGCAAGCACTGAGCCGCGAGACCGCGCCGGTAATCTTCGGCGACAAGGCCAACGTCTATCAGGTCAACAAGACCCGTTTCACGATGGTTCGTTTCGGCAACGTGCTTGGCTCATCGGGCTCTGTGATTCCGCTGTTTCACAAGCAGATCCAGTCGGGCGGGCCGCTGACGGTGACTCATCCCAAGATCACCCGGTACTTCATGACCATTCCCGAGGCCGCTCAACTGGTCATTCAGGCGGGCTCGATGGGGCATGGCGGGGATGTGTTCGTTCTGGACATGGGCGAGCCGGTCAAGATCGTCGAACTGGCGGAGAAAATGATCCACCTTTCCGGCCTGGCGATCCGCTCCGAGAAAAATCCGCATGGCGATATTTCCATCGAGTTCACCGGGCTGCGTCCCGGCGAAAAGCTCTATGAAGAGCTGTTGATCGGCGACAACGTGGTCGCGACCGAACACCCGATGATCATGAGTGCCAGCGAAGACTATCTGGCGTGGGATGTATTGAAAGGCCGGCTGGTAAAACTGCTGGATGCCGTGGAGCGGGACGATTACAACAGCGTGCGCCAGTTGCTGCGAGAAACAGTCAGCGGTTATACACCCGAGGGTGAAATCGTTGACTGGATGTATCAGGAACGCAGCGGCGAGCCTTGATTCCAGTCCGTTATTGTTCAGGCTGATCAATAACGGACACACGCTGATTGATATGGCAACAGGTCGCAACGCTCAACTTCTTTTCTATGGGTAAGCAGTGGTCTAAGTTTCAGGCACAGCATTTGGAATGCTGCCTTGAATTGCTATGGAGCGTTATCTATGAGAACCCCTCTGTTCAGTGCTTTGATCTTTGCCTTGCTCACCAGTGCCTCGGTTGCCGTCAGCGCTACACCGGCGTCCCCACCGCCCCCACCGCCCACCGAAAACGTAGCGGCCGCTGCGGTTCATGAGCAACGTGACGACAGAGTCAATCTCAACACCGCTGATGCGTTAACGCTTCAGAAGGAACTGTCCGGCATTGGCAAGAATAAAGCCGACGCGATTGTGGCTTACAGAGAAACGGCTGGCGACTTTACGTCTATCGAAGAACTGATTGAAGTAAAAGGGATTGGCAAGGCCATTCTGGAAAAGAATCGCGATAAGCTGGCGGTTGACTGACTGCTGTCATTGCTGAAAAAAACAGGCCGATCATTGATCGGCCTGTTTTTTATGAACGTTGCGGTGGGTAAAAAACCGCACCGAGAACGTTTCAGTATTTCGATGCATCAGCTAGTGCTCTTTTTTATCTCCTGCTTGAGGTAGTCCCGGGTCGTATTGAGGATACGCTCCGACAACTCTTCGTCCGCAGCACTGCGGGCAAGTACCAGCCCGCCTACCAGTGCCGACAGGATCGGTACGCTTTTGGGCTCAAGACCGGTCCCCGCTAGGGAGTTCTCGAACAGTTCCAGCAAATGAAGGACGATTTTATCCGTCGTCTCGCTGGGTTGGTCGCGCTGTCCAAGTTCCAGGCACATGGTAGGCAGCGGGCATCCGCCGTCCTGCGCATCGCGGCTGGTAGTCGAGAGATAGAGATCGATGAATTCACTGAGCGAGTCCTGTCTGGCTAAAACTTCGCTGGTGATTCCTTTTACATTGTCGAGAGCGTGACTCAATGCCTGTTCGACAAGATCATCCTTGGATTTGAAATGCGCGTAGAAACCGCCATGGGTCAAGCCGAGTGCTTTCATCAATGGTTGCAAGCCCGTAGCACCAATGCCGTCGCGCCGAAAGCGCATGGACGCTTCCTTGACGATGCGCTGGTGGGTTTGGGCCTTATGATCGAGCGCGTAACGCATGCGCTGAGCCTCCAGAGATGACCAATGTGTAGGCGCATTTATACATGGATAGATGAATCGATGCAGCAGGCTTTCAATCGCGATGAGAACTTGTACCGGAAACAGCTGATCGGGATCCCGTCTGGCTGTCCAGGTAATGAGTGAGGCTGGCTCTGGACATTTCGCCCATATGACTGCCTGTCAGGCGTCCGTCCGATGAATAAAAAAGCGTGGTGGGCATGGCTGCCGAGCCGACCTCGCGGGCGAACTCTCCCTCTGGATCCAGAAAGCTGTTGCTTAGCACCAGTTGCTGTCTGGACAGGTAATCGCTCACGATCTGCGCGCTTTCGGCCTGGTTGACGAACACAAATACGATGTCTTCGCGCTCCAGTTGCATGTCTCGCAGCACGGGCATTTCCCGGCGACAGGGAGGGCACCAGGTCGCCCAAAGGTTGATGACCACCGGCTTGCCTCGGTATTCAGCGACGCTGACCGGTTCGCCATGCAGGGTGCGCAGCGTGGTTTGCGGAAGGGGCGCACCTTGTTGGTAGCTGTTCAATAGCCAGCCACCCAGCAGCCAGATCGCCAATCCCGCTGTCATGCTGAACGCCAGTGCACGACGTTGTTCAGGACGACGCCAGCCGATCAGCAAGCCGCCCAGAATGGCAGCGGCAATGCCCGGCCAGACCATAAAGCCGCCATCACGTATGTCCAGGGCCTTCCAGGGCACATCGCTGTATTGCGTGAAATAGGTCAGCACAAAGGCGATACGTGCTGCCACGACCCCGAGGATGAACAGGCTGAATACCGCTGTCTTTTTTGCGTGGGTACGCCGCGTGAACCTGGCCTCGATCAAGGTGGCCGTGACCAGTGCGATCAGCAGCAGCAAATGGGTGAGTGCGAGGGCAAACGGTCCTGCGTTGATACTCAACATCATGTTCAGCTCTTGAATGATTTCTGCGAAATGGCCTGACGCAGGCCCATCAGATGCCGTCTGGATGCGCGCGCGGCGATGGTATCGCCCGTTTCCTTTCGATCAAAATGCAGAACTGTGCCTGAATGTGATGTCGCCCAGAGCTGCCGATGAGCGCGCGGCCTGCAAAAAAAGCGGCGCGCAGGACAAATGGTCAATTGCCCGCCAGCCCTTCGCCCCCGAGGCGTGCGTTGCATTGGTCGCCCGTCGCTCGGCAATTCTTGTCCTACAAAGCTTTGACTTCTGCCGTCAATCCCGGAGAATCTCGCCCGCTGTTTTCGAGGGGAGCGCTGAACTGCCGGCTTTTTCGACGCGCTGCCCTTTTTGATAAACCGGCCACGGAGAGTCGACCGGATGAACGATCAAGCTAACGGCGTCGTAGAACGCCTGGATGTAGCTCCCGAGAGCATCGCCTCTTGGAACCGTAATGACACCACCTGGATGCTCGGATTGTTCGGTACCGCCATTGGCGCAGGTACGCTGTTCTTGCCCATCAACGCAGGCATCGGCGGCTTCTGGCCACTGATGGCTCTCGCGCTGCTGGCATTCCCGATGACGTTTTATGCACACCGTGGCCTGACCCGCTTCGTACTGTCCGGGCGTGAGGGGGCCGACATCACTGAAGTGGTCGAACAGCATTTCGGCAAAAGCGCCGGCGCGATGATCACCTTGCTGTACTTCTTCGCGATCTTCCCGATCCTGTTGATTTACAGCGTAGCCCTCACCAATACCGTGGGCAGCTTTCTTGAACACCAATTGCACATAGCGCCGCCGCCGCGTGCCGTACTGGCGTTCGTGCTGATCATGGGCCTGCTGGCGCTGGTTCGCTGCGGTGAGCGATTCATCGTCAAGGCCATGAGCGTGATGATTTATCCGTTTATCGTCGCGCTGCTGTTTCTGGCCATGTTTCTGATTCCACACTGGACCGGCGGTATCCTCAGCACCGCTACCACGATGCCTGAGCCCTCGGCGTTTTTGTCGACCCTTTGGCTGGCGATTCCGGTGATGGTGTTCTCTTTCAACCATGCGCCGATCATCTCGGCCTTTGCGGTCGATCAGAAACGCCAATACGGCGAGAATGCCGAGGTACGCAGTTCGCAGATTCTGGCCCGCGCCCACGTTTTGATGGTGGTGATGGTGCTGTTCTTCGTGTTCAGTTGCGTGCTGACCCTTTCGCCCGCTCAACTGGCTGAAGCCAAGGCGCAGAACATCTCGATCCTGTCTTACCTGGCCAACCACTTCAACAACCCGACTATCGCGTTCGTTGCGCCGCTGATTGCCTTCGTAGCGATTTCCAAATCGTTTCTCGGCCACTACATTGGCGCCAGCGAGGGCTTGAAAGGGCTGGTTCTGAAATCCGGGCGTCGTCCTGCAGCGAAAGCGCTGGACCGTATGACCGCCGCGTTCATGCTGGTGGTGTGCTGGATAGTGGCAACGCTCGACCCAAGCATTCTGGGGATGATCGAGAACCTGGGCGGGCCAGTGATTTCGGTGTTGCTGTTTCTGATGCCGATGTATGCGATCTACAAGGTGCCTTCCATGCGCAAATATGCAGGTGCATGGTCCAACTACTTTGTCATTGCCGCAGGTCTGGTGGCTATTTCGGCGCTGATCTTCTCGCTGACGCGCTGATCCCAGGCAGCACGCCTTGAAAGCTGCGCCGTTTCACCGGCGCAGCCCACAGTCAGGCGGGTTACGCGAGCGCAGTCAATCGACTGGCTCGGGGTACAACGGCCTGGACAAATGCATGATGCTTGCATAGTCGTAAACGTACTGCCTTCCCGCATGGCTGGTCGACCGCAATTGGTCGATCAGCTGTCGCTCTTTCTTGTTCAGGTATCTCAACGCCGGATCTTGACTGGACTTCAGGCGATCACGTTCATGGGCGTCAGGGAATGCGATGACGTTCGTCATGAAAAATCTCCTTGGGTTTTAGTCCTTGCTTGCTTGAGTGTTGCCCCGGTTGCGGTGGTTATGGCGACGGTTCACCTTACTCATAAAAACTTGGCGCGATCAACCCTGTAGATGATGGTTGTGTCACAACGTTTGTGTGATTTCGTAGGATTGTCCGCTGCCATTGATGACAATCTGTACGGCATCGTCCTCGAACCTGCCCAGCAGGCTTTGCCCCAGCGGTGCCCGGGCGGTGATCACGGTGATCAGCCGATCGCCCGCACTGACCTTCAGGCCCGCAGCGTCAGGCCCCAGAAACAGATACCGGGTCTGACCGTCCTGCGCCTCGACCACGACAAGATCACCGGTCTGAATGCCGCGTGATTCATCGAATGGCTTGAGCGACCAGTTCTGATACAGCGTCAATGACTGACGTATTTCCTCGACGCGCCGTGCCTGACCTGCGGCGAGATAAGACGCTTCCAGCCCCAGCGTGTCGTACTTGTTTTCGGCGATGTTCTCTTCGTGGGTGGCCGTCTCGTAAGCGGTTTGGGCCGCCCGCTGTGCAATGTCCAGATCGATTTCCAGCTTGTCGATGATCAGTTGCAATACGTCCCGCTTGTTCATGGTTTATCCACAGTACTGATTGATGCTGGCACGGCTTTTCTCGCTGGGCGCGGTGCGATCCTGTTGCATCCAGAAATCACATTTCGGACGGTTGAAGGTACGCTGTTGTTGCTCCTGGGCCTGTTCACGAGCCTGACGGGCCTCGCTTTCGCGCAGGCTTTGCTGGTACTTGCGAAACATTTCAGTCTCGGGCTCGGCCGCCGCCGTGTTGCCGGCTTTTTGTCCGGGCGGGGCACTGAGTTGGGCGGCGGCGTTGTCCAGCGCCTGGGTTTGCGCAGGTGGCAGGCTTTTGTAATACAACAGGCCGGTGAGAAACACCGCCAAGGCACCCAGCCAGATGCCGAGTGCAATGCAGACGATCAACTTCAACGACACGTACAGGTCGCGACGGCGGGTGGGCGATGACATGGCTGAACTCCTTGCAGGGCAACAGATACGATTGTGCCATGCCTGACGGCCGGGCATGAAAACTGCGCTGCGCGTTTTCCCCGATGTGCTCATCATTGTTGTCAGGGCGGTGACCGAACTGGTGGCTGAGCAACGTTTTGAACGACAATCAGGGTTTTTCTCCATCCAGACTCAGGGAGCCAGGATGAAACCCTCTTGGGACATTTTTTGCAGCGTAGTCGACAACTACGGTGATGCGGGTGTGACCTGGCGTCTGGCACGCCAACTGGTTGCCGAACATGACGTGCAGGTGCGCTTGTGGATTGATGATCTTGCGGCCTTTGTTCGCCTGTGTCCCGATGCCGATCCTTGCGCCTCGCAGCAACAGCGTGAGGGCGTCAACGTTTGCCAGTGGCCGGCGGACTGGGTCAGCACCACCGTGCCCGACGTTGTAATCGAAGCCTTCGCCTGCCGACTGCCGACGTCGTACACCGAATCAATGCTGCAGCGCTCGCCAAGGCCGCTGTGGCTGAACCTTGAGTACCTCAGCGCAGAAGACTGGGTCTCGGGTTGCCACGCTTTGCCTTCGCCGCAAATGAACGGTTTGAAGAAATTCTTTTTCTTCCCAGGTTTTGCGGACACCACCGGTGGCCTGTTGCGCGAAAGAAACCTGATCATTCAGCGTCAGGCGTTTCAGCAGAACAAGGCGTTACAGCAATCATTTCTGCAGGAACTGAACGTCGAGCCGTTGGCTGGCGCACGCCTGATCTCGGTGTTTGCCTATGAGAACCCGCGACTGGACAGCTGGCTCGACGCGCTGGCCAGCGACAGCCGCCCGAACCACCTGCTGGTGCCGGAAGGACGCATTCTGGCGGATGTGCAGCGCTGGCTCGGTGGCGAGAGTGAATTGCACGCCGGAATGGTGCAGGCCAGGGGGGCGCTGACGGTCCAGGTTTTACCGTTCATCCGACAGGAACGCTACGATCAACTGCTCTGGAGTTGCGATTTCAACGTGGTGCGCGGCGAAGACTCGTTTGTGCGTGCACAATGGGCAGGGCGGCCAATGCTCTGGCACATCTATCAGCAGGAAGAAGACGCCCACCTGCCCAAGCTCGATGCGTTTTTAGCGCTCTATCTGGCGGGTCTTGCGCCTGAGGCGGCGCAGGCCGTGAATCGGTTCTGGCAGAGCTGGAACACTGGCTGCGACCTGAGCGAAAGCTGGCAGGCACTCACCGGAGACTGGGCGCAAATCGAAAAACACGCCGAACGTTGGTGCCAGCAACAAGCCGCACAGACTGATCTTGCCACGGCGCTGGTGCAGTTTTATGGAAATTCGCTATGATATGCGGCCTTGATACAAGGCTCTGTACGAAAAATGCCTGCGCAGGCTGTTTCTCGTACAGAGCCTTTGGTTAATTCCATCCAAATTCGGATATATGCAATGAAAACTGGTAAAGAGCTGAAACCCGGTACTGTGATCCGTCTCGAAAACGATCCTTGGCTGGTTCAGAAAGCTGAATTCACCAAATCCGGTCGTAACAGCGCGATCATGAAGACCAAGCTGAAAAACCTGCTGACCGGTTACAAGACCGAGATCGTTTACAGCGCTGACGACAAGCTGGACGACGTGATCCTTGATCGCAAGGAAGCCACCCTGTCTTTCATCAGCGGTGACACCTACACGTTCATGGACACCAGCGACTACACCATGTACGAGCTGAACGCCGAAGACATCGAAAGCGTTCTGCCATTCGTTGAAGAAGGCATGACCGACGTCTGCGAAGCCGTATTCTTCGAAGAGCGTCTGGTTTCCGTAGAACTGCCGACCACTATCGTGCGTCAGGTCGACTACACCGAAGGTTCCGCTCGCGGCGACACGTCGGGCAAGGTCATGAAGCCTGCCAAACTGAAAAACGGCACCGAGCTGAGCGTTGCTGACTTCATCGAAATCGGCGACATGATCGAGATCGATACCCGTGAAGGCGGTTCCTACAAAGGCCGTGCGAAGTAAGCATGGTTTTGTAACCCCGTTACGCAAAAAACCCGCATCGCTGCGCAATGCTGTTCACTTA
>NZ_ATDK01000563.1 GCF_000444135.1 Pseudomonas avellanae BPIC 631 | reverse complement strand
TCAAAGTCAGTCGCCGAGGGGCGAAAAGGTGACTTGAGTCGTAAACAAACATCACTGACATCGCAGAACCGCAGTGTGATGCTCCGCGCCACAGACCTGCGCCGCATACTCAGGATAGGACGCAGAGCGTCCAGAACGGCATGCGACGCGGAGCGTCGCACGATAATTGAAGCGGCATCACGACGGAGCGCCGCACGATAATTGAAAATTCAGCGTCTGGGCCATCGTCTTCGTGAGCAAGCTCACACAGGCGCATATCCAGCCTGATACTGCAATTCACCCACCCCTTCCTGGGCTCTTCAAGATGCGTATATAGCCGAGCGCGAAGCGACTTTGGCTCAGCCCCGTTTTCAGGGGCTTCAGGGTCTACGCAATCTCGACAAACACAGCGCACATCAAGCAGGCATGGTCCACGGCATGAGGTCGTAGCCTTCATTGCGGATTTCTGCGCGGGCCTGTTCCAGAGCGCTCGCCAGCTGCCGCTTGTCCGAGTACGTGCTGCTCGAAATCTGCTTGCGACCGATACGGTTGCTGGTGCGGTCGATCACCGTCAGGCTCAATTCGCCGTTACCGTCCTGTGGTGCCCAGGCAACACACTGGAAGGGTTCAAAAGCGTGTCCAGCGATCAGAAGTGCATCGTTGAAGCGCAGTGGGGCGTTCATGGTCAAATCCTCAGGTGCCCATATCAGTTCAGTCACGTCGGCGGGCTAACCGTCCGGCTGGTTACTTGTGTTGATGAGCGACAGGGGGGCATGAGTCACACCCTGCACTGAAAAACATACAGAATTTTTTTCGATGAACGCACGAACGATTTTCCAGACGAACGATATTCGCCGCATAGACCGTTAATGACATCTGGTTATGAATATTAGATTCAAACGGTACAAGGTCGCGTCAAATATTTGCTAGGGTGATAGTTGGGCTCGCCAACATGCTGTTTATAAAAAGTTTTAAAAAATCAACTCGACACCGGGCGCCAAGGAAACTTCATGCACGGACTGGCCCCAACGCAACGCCTGCTAATGATTGACGGCGCAGATGACTGTCACCCTTTGGTCACTGTTTTAAAGGATGCCGGATGGACGGTACACGACAAAACGCTGGATTCTGCGTCCGACGCGGACTACGACGTAGGCCTGATTCACCTCAAGGCTTATCACTTCGAACACCTGCACGAACTCGAAGAACGTTTTACCCGCAGCGACATGCGCTGGATCGCAGTGTTGTCAGCCAATGACCTGCGCCGTGAGAAAATCGGCGATTTCGTCTGCCGTTGGTTTTTCGATTTTCACACCCTGCCGTTCGATGTAAATCGCCTCCAGGCCTCGCTCGAAAAAGCGCTGATCAAGGTGGACCCTGCGCCACCGGCGTCCGGTACCGGGCCCGAGCTGCTGGGCGAAAGCCGGCCGATTCGTGAGCTGCGCAGGCTATTGAGCAAACTGGCACCCATTGATTCGCCGGTGTTGATCCGTGGCGAACGCGGTGCCGGCAAAGAGCTGATCGCACGCAGCCTGCATGCCCAGTCCCAGCGACGCGACAAACCTTTTGTGGTCGTCGATTGCGCCGCGCTCGCTGAACATTCGATCCACGCCGAGCTGTTCGGCGATGAGACGGGCGCTACGCATGAGCGTAGCATCGGCCGGATTGAAGCGGCGCATGGGGGTACGCTGTTGCTCGATGAAGTCGGCGATCTGCCGCTGGACACTCAGGCTGACCTGCTGCGTTTCCTGGATGAGCGGAAAATCGAACGGCCGGGCGACACAGGGCCGATGGCGGTCGACGTTCGTGTAGTGGCCGCGACCCGCGAGGACCTTGAAACAGCAGTGCGCAAAAAGCGTTTCCGCGAGGATTTGTATTACCAACTGAGCGTATTGCAGGTCGGTATTGCGCCACTGCGCGAACGTCACGGTGATCTGGTTTTGCTGGCCAATCATTTCGCCCATGTGTTCAGCCAGGAAACCGGCAGGCGAGCGCGCAGTTTCAGTCAGGATTCGCTGGTTGCGCTGGGCAAGCACGACTGGCCGGGCAATGTGCGCGAGCTGGCCAGCCGGGTGCGGCGTGGGTTGGTGCTGGCCGAAGGCAAGCAGATAGAAGCGGCCAACCTGGGTTTGCTGGGCGAAGAGGATGTTGCCGGGAGCATGGGCACGCTGGAAGAGTACAAGTCCCGTGCCGAGCGTCAGGCGTTGTGCGATGTGCTGACGCGCCACAGTGACAACCTCAGTGTGGCGGCCAAAGTATTGGGCATCTCGCGGCCAACGTTCTATCGGCTGTTACACAAGCACCAGATCCGCTGAGGGTTTTTACTGCACCGCTAACGGTTCCAGCAGCAGAGAGACAGCCGTCATTGCCTGTTCAAGGCGTTGTTGCCAGTCGCCGCCGATCACTTGATAGGTCTGATGATGGCGGGCCAGCCACTCCCCGCTGGCGTCGAAAAA
>NZ_ATDK01000562.1 GCF_000444135.1 Pseudomonas avellanae BPIC 631 | reverse complement strand
CGCGGAGCGTCCAGAACGGCATGCGACGCAGAGCGTCGCACGATAGTTGAGGTTATCGTTCCTCAGTGCGGGAACGAGAGTCAGTGGGTCAGAACGCAGGCAGTACCGCGCCGTCGTACTTCTTGTTGATGAAGTCTTTGACTTGCTGGCTGGTCAGCGCTTTCGACAGTTTTTCGATGGCGTCGGTGTGGGCGTTGTCTTCGCGAGTGACAAGGAAGTTCACGTACGGCGAATCAGCGCCCTCAATGATCAGCGCATCCTTCTTCGGATTGAGCTTGGCTTCCAGCGCGTAGTTGGTGTTGATCAGGGCGAGGTCAACCTGGCTCAAGGCGCGTGGCAGTACAGCCGATTCCAGTTCGCGGAACTTGAACTTCTTCGGGTTGGTCGCGATGTCTTTCGGTGTTGCCAAGGCGTTGGTCGGGTCCTTCAGGGTGATCAGGCCACCTTTCTGCAACAGGAGCAGGGCACGACCGGCGTTGCTGCCTTCGTTCGGGATGGCGATGGTTGCGCCTTCAGGCAGGTCAGCCAGTTTCTTGTACTTGCTGGAGTAGCCGCCGAACGGTTCGACATGTACACCAACGCCGGTCACCAGTTTGGCGCCCTTGCCTTTGTTGAAGCCGTCTAGGTAAGGCTTGGTCTGGAAGTAGTTGGCGTCCAGACGCTTTTCGTTCAGTTGAACGTTGGGCTGTACGTAGTCAGTGAAGACCTTGATTTCCAGGTCCACGCCTTCTTTGGCCAGGGTCGGCTTGATCAGCTCAAGGATTTCCGCGTGCGGTACAGGCGTTGCGCCGACGACCAGTTTTTCGCCTGCGTGAGCCAGGCCAATCGAAAGTGCAGCCGCCAGAGCGGTGATCAAAAACGTCTTTTTCATGCAATGTCCTTAGCGAAATCCGAGAGCGTCATCCAAAAACGACGCCTTATTATTCAATGGTTTGCCGTCGCGCGATCCGATCACTGCGACATCACGCTGACATTACCGAGATTTTATATTCCGATGAAAGACTTTTTAGTCGAGTGCTTATATCTTTTTGTCTAAAGCCCTCACGCAGGGCTCTGCTCAAGCTGCGACGTCACCGTTTCCAGCAATTGCCGCAGCGCAGAAAGCTGCTCGCGATCTCCGTTGCTGACCAACAGCTTTGCCTGGCGTTCGATCAGCGTCAGCGGGGTGGCGATGTCGGGCAGGTTGATGTCTTCGGCCCGAATCTCGTCGCCGCTGCTGACCAGCAATGCAAAGTGAATGACGTTTTCCAGCTCGCGAGTGTTGCCGGGCCAGCTATGGGCTTCCAGCGTGCGTTGCGCGTCTTCGCTGATCAACTGCACGGGCAGGCTCAGGCGCTGGCTGTAGATGCCGACAAAATATTCCGCCAACGGCAGGATGTTGCCCGGCTGTTCGCGCAATGCGGGCAGGTCGAGCTTCCCTTCGCTGAGGTAATGATAAAGCCGCTCATGGAATTTTCCGGCGGCTACCGCTTGCGCCAGATCGATGCTGGTGGCCGCGACCAGGCGCACATCGACCGGGCTGGGCTGGTGCGCGCCAACTCGGGTGACTTCGTGATTTTCCAGCGCGGCGAGCAGCTTGACCTGAATCGGCAACGGCAAGTCGCCGATCTCGTCCAGGTACAAGGTGCCGCCATTGGCCGAACCAAACCAGCCTGCGCGGCTGCTGACCGAGCCGCTGTGCGCCCCGGCGGCGTAACCGAAAAGCTCGGCATCGGCGTAGGTCGGGCTGATGGCGCCGCAGTTCACTGAAACGAACAGGCCTGAGCGATCACTGCCGCGATGAATATGCCGTGCCAGCAGCTCCTTGCCGGTCCCGGATTCACCGCGGATCAGCACCGGCAGCTCACGCGGGGCCAGTTGCTCCATTTCTTCACGCAAGCGGCGTGAGCGCGGGTCGATGAACACCAGCGCCTTGGCGCGAATGCTGAGTGGGCTTTTTTCCGCATCGGGAAAGGTCAGCAGCGGCTGGCCGAAATTTTCGTGAAGGCTCATGACACACTCCCGCCTGAGCCCTTGCGACGGCTCAAGCGTTAAAAAGACAGGGCCCGGCAGGCCCGATAGATACGTAATCCGCTCATGCGCGACGACGCGCGTGCTGCTCCAGACGATTTTGCAGTCGGTACAGATAAGCGAAGCCCTGCTCCCAGCGTTGATGGCCGGACTTGACGTTGATATGCCCGGCCTGGTTCAGAAACCCAAGCTCTGCACCCCAATGGCGAGCCATTTCAATAGCGCGCTGGGAGCTGACAGCAGGGTCGTTGTCGGAGCTGACAATCTGCGTCGGAAACGGCAGCAGATCGGCAGGAATCGGCGCGAAGTTGCGCAATGCAGGGGGGCAATTCGGACGCTCGACATCGGCAGGCGCAACCAGCAACGCGCCTTGCACCTGGCGAAGGGTTTCCAGCGGCGCGAGTTGCGCCCAGTGCGCGACCGTCACGCAACCCAGGCTATGAGCGATAAGGATCACTGGCGTGCTCTGCGCGGTAATGGTGCGCTGCAGCTCGCCCACCCAGTCTTCACGGCGCGGTTTGAGCCAGTCGGCTTGTTCTACGCGTGTGCTGCTGGGCAGGCTGTTTTGCCAATGGGTCTGCCAATGATCATCAGGAGACCCTTGCCAGCCTGGCACGATCAGATACCGGATCGACTCGTTATGCATGGATTCGCCTCCTGCATGTATGCGTTCATGAGACGAGTATAGGGACTCAAGTCATATTCGCTAAGGAATAAGAAGCTATTTGTTAATTCCCAAAACGAATATAAGCTGTCAGACAAAAAAAGAAGCCGTCCCCTGCCTTCGAGGAACGGCCTCTAATAAAAAATCACTTTCAGGGCAAAGAATATCCGCGCTTCGTTACAGGATTACGACGGCACTCAGGCTGCCGGAACGGCGCGAGCACCCGACTCGCCAACACTCAGCGCTACGGGCTCTTCGTTTTGCGGCACCTCACGGGCCACGGTCCAGACCACAATCGCGGCCACCACGTCGAAGATCGCCAGCACCACGAACAGCGGGCTGTAGCCGATCTTGGTGACCAGCACGCCAAACACCATCGTGAACGCGGCCGCCCCCATGAACCCGAACATCCCGCCCATGCCGGTGGCCGTGGCGACTTCGTTTTTGCCGAACGAGTCGGAGGTGATCGAGTACAGCGCACCCGACAGGGTCTGGTGCGCAAAGCCGCCAATGCACAGCAGCGCGATGGCGGTGTAAGGGCTTTCGACCAGCCCGATACAGGCCGGGCCGATCATGCATGAACAGCCGAACAGCATGACCATCTTGCGAGAGGTGAACAGCGAGACCTTGCGGTACTTGTGAAACAGCGGGCTGAGATAGCCGCCCAGCACGCAGCCGATGTCAGCCGCCAGGAACGGCAGCCAGGCGAACATCGCGACTTCCTTGATGTTCATGTGCCGTTCGGTCATCAGGTACAGCGGGATCCACGCGTTGAAGGTCTGCCAAGCGGGCTCGGACAGAATGCGCGCCGAGGCGATGGCGTAGAAATTGCGGTTCTTGAACAGGCGTTTCCAGCTGCCTTTCTGGGCAGGAGCATCCTTGAGGCGCGATTCCTGGCCGCTGAGAATGTAATCGCGCTCGGCATCGCCCAGACGCTTCTGGTCACGCGGGTGCTTGTAGAGCAGCAGCCACAGCCCGCTCCACACGATGCCCAGGCCACCGACAATCAGAAACGCCAGTTCCCAGCCGCTGTGCAGAATCGCCCAGACCACCAACGGTGGCGCGAGCAATGCGCCGAATGACGAGCCGATGTTGAACCAGCCGATGGCGACCGAGCGCTCCTTGGCCGGAAACCATTCGGTCGTCGCCTTGACGCCCGCAGGCAGGCCCGCCGCTTCGGTCAGCCCGAGCAGGCCACGGAAGATTGCCAGGCTCTGCCAGCCCGTTGCGAACGCTGCCGCAGCGCAGGCGCCCGACCAGGCAACAGCGAAAATCGCGAAGCCCATCTTGGTGCCTATTGCGTCGATGATGTAGCCCGCCACCGGTTGCATGATTGCGTAGCACAACTGCCAGGCAACCACGATGTGCGCGTACTGCTCGGTGGAAATGCTCAGCTCGCTCATGAGCGTCGGCGCTGCAACGGACAGCGTGTTGCGTGCGAGGTAATTGACGACCAGGCCGGCCGTAACCAGCCCCACCATCCACCACCGAATTCCTTTTATCTTCATCTCTTCACCCTGTTTATTTTTAGATTGGCGATGAGCGTCCCGCGGCCAGAACCGTGAGGCGGCAGCTTTTATGTAACGTCAGATTGCGGATTCTGCAGAGGGGGTAATCGATAGATTTCGACGATATTCAGACGCCTTAGGCGACGTATCGAGCGATCCAGACAGGGTTATTGCCTGACAATTTGGTCTGATCATGGCCTTGTTACTCTTTGAATTATTTTTATGGTTGTAATTTTAGAGAAGTCTTATGTTGTCGTACAACATCTCGCATTTATAGTCATTTGCCATGACAGTGTCAAATGCCAGAAACGCCGTTTACTCCGCTTGGCAAGCGCTTGCGAATGTTGAAGCCTGAACGCTTACCCGCCACGTTATACGATGACTGCTTGGAAAGGCAGCGTTTATAGCTCATTTGGACCTATTCACCACTGACTGCAGGCTATGAGGCACTGCAATTCATAGCGCAGCGTCGAGAATCAGCTCCGGGGGCTTGCACAACTGTCACAAATGCTTTCATTCTCTGGCTGTGACATCGGGCAAAGGAGTGCCCTGCGATGCCTGGTCGGCGACAGTCCGACGCTGAATGCAGGAAAAGGCGCCCCGTATGCCTGAGCCAAGCAGTCTCGCCAGTTGGACCCGTGCCTTGCGCAAGCAACTCGATGCGCTGGGTGTGGACAGCCATGCACTGTGCAAGAGCGCGGGTATCAATATGGAATCGCTGGGTGACCCCGGCGCGCAATTTCCGGCCGACGCTATCGCCAGGCTTTGGCAACTGGCGGTGCACGCCAGCCTAGATCCGGCGCTGGGCCTGCGGGTCTCGCGTTTTGTCAGCCCCACAGCGTTCCATGCGCTGGGCTATACGCTGGTGGCCAGCGGCTCTCTGCGCGAGGTTTTCGAGCGTATCGTGCGCTATCGCGCAATGGCTGAAGACTCGCTGGAACTGGACTTCAGAGCGGTCGGTGAGCGTTACGAGTTTCGCTTCGGCACGCCGAAATCGTGTCAGCTACCTGCGCATGAATTGCTGGATGCATTCGCGGCCATCTACGTGCGCACTTGCCGCAGTCGGCTAGGCAGAGGTTATGCGCCACTGGCCGTGCACCTGCAACGCCCTGCGCCTGACAATCCGCAGCCCTGGGAAGACCTGTTTCGTTCGCCGGTGATGTTCTCGGCGCAGGAGAACCTGCTGGAGTTTGGCGGCGATGATTTCGACAGCCACCTGGATGACGGCCCTGTCCAAGTGAACGAGCAAAAAGCCAATGGCGATCCATTGCCTTCGCTGATCTGGGAGCAGCGCGTGCGCTCGGCCATCGAAACCCTGCTGCCGGATGGCGAGCCGACCGCCGAGAGCATCGCTACAGCACTGCACCTGAGCACGCGCAGCCTGCATCGCCACTTGGCGGACGAGGGTTGCTGCTACGACTTGCTACTCAATCAATGCCGCCAGAACCTGGCACTCCTGCACATGAACGACCCGCAAAGCTCACTGAGCGAAATCGCCTACCTGCTGGGCTTTACCGACACCGAAAGCCTGAGCCGCGCGTTCAAACGCTGGACCGGACTGACACCGGGGCAGTATCGGAGCGCGTTGGGGCGGTGAGGATAGTGCAACCATCGTGCGACGCTCTGAGTCGGCATGCTGTTCTGGACGCTCTGCGTCCGATCTTAATAAGCGTTAAGCCGTGCCAACTCAGGCAGATCCCCCGACAACCCCAAAGCCTCGCGCACGAACAAGGCCTTGGCCTCGGGCATTTGGTTGACCATTTTCAAGCCGGTATTACGTAGCCAGCGCAATGGCAGCGGGTTGGCCTGGAACAGGCGTTCAAAGCCTTCCATCGCCGCCATCAACGCCAGGTTGTGCGGCATGCGGCGACGCTCGTAGCGGCCCAGCACGCGCAGGTCTGCCACGCGCTCGCCGCGCTGCGCCGCTTGGCTCAACACTTCAGCCAGCACCGCCGCATCCAGGAAGCCCAGGTTCACGCCCTGCCCGGCCAACGGGTGAATGGTGTGCGCCGCGTCCCCAATCAGCGCGAGGCCCTTGGCGACGTAGCGCTTGGCGTGACGCTGACGCAGCGGCACGCACAGGCGCGCGTCGGCAGACAAGACCTGGCCCAGCCGGCCCTCGAACGCCTGCTCCAGCTCACGGCAGAACAGATCATCTTCCAGCACCATCAAGCGCTCGGCTTCAGCGGGCGTCACCGACCAGACAATGGAGCACCAGTGCTCGCCCTCACGGTCCAGCGGCAGAAACGCCAGCGGGCCGTCATCCGTGAAACGCTGCCAGGCGGTTTTCTTGTGGGAATCGGCCGTGCGCACACTGGTGACGATGGCGTGGTGCAGGTAATCCCACTCGCGCGTCGGCGTTTCGGTCAGGCGTCGCACTGCAGAGTTAGCACCGTCAGCGGCAACCACCAGCGGCGCACGCAGCAAACGACCGTCCGCCAGCGTCAGCAGCCAGTCATCGCCGGAGTGACGCATCTGCTCAAGCCGCGCGTTGGCCAACAGGCCGATATCGCTGTCGTGCAAACGGTCGAGCAACGCATCCTGCACCACTCGGTTCTCGACAATATGGCCCAGCATATCAGCGTGCACACTGGAGGCCGAGAAGTGGATCTGCCCGGTGCCGCTGCCATCCCAGACGTGCATGTGCGCGTAAGGGCTGGTGCGACGCGACGCGATGCCTTCCCACACGCCAAGCCGTTGCAGAATGCGCTGGCTGGCCGCTGACAGAGCGCTGACCCGTGGCTCGAACGTCGATTGCGGGTCGAAGGGTTTGACACTCAAAGGCCCGCCATCGACCACCAGCACATCAAGGCCACTGCCCTGCAAGGCCAGCGCAAGAGCACTGCCGACCATTCCGGCCCCGACAATCAACACATCCGCGCGCGTTTCCATGGTCAAAGCGTTCTCGCTTGTGGCCGAAGCCGTGTATGTGAAGTATGTGAGTCAAACATCGGATCGAGTCCCCAGACCCATTGCCTGACGCGCAAACCAGCGCTTGGCGGCGGGCAAGAGGTCCAGCCCCAGCAAGCCGAGGTTGCGTCCGGTGGTGACGGCCGACTGAGTGCTGCCGAACAGCCGCGTCACCTTGTCGGAGAAACCCACGGTCAATTGCTGATCCTGACGCTGGCGTTCGCGGTAGAGCTGCAGAGTCGGCAGATCGCCGAGCGGCGCGTCGCTCTCCAGCAGCGTCTGGGCCAGTGCATCGGCGTCGCGCAGGGAAAGGTTGAACCCCTGCCCGGCAATCGGGTGCAGGCTGTGCGCCGCGTTGCCCAGAATGACCAGATGCGAGCGCACTTGCTCCTCGGCCTCGACCAGCGCCAACGGGTAGACATGCCGCGCGCCGACTTGACGCAGGGTGCCGAGGCGATAACCGAACACGCCTTGCAGCTCTTCCAGAAAACTGCGGTCGTCGAGTTCGGCAAGGCGTTGAGTGTCGTTGCCCGGTCGCGTCCAGACCAGCGCACAGCGATTGTCCGGCAATGGCAGCAAGGCCATCGGCCCGTCGTCGGTGAAACGTTCGAACGCCTGCCCGCAATGCGCCTCGCCCGGCGTGATGTTGGCGATCAGCGCGCTTTGATCGTAAGGCCGCTGCCGCACACCGATACCCAGTTGCTCGCGCAGGCTGGAACGACCGCCATCGGCGAGCACGGCCAGATCGCATTCCAGCTCGGTTTCATCACTGAGGGTCAAGCGATAACCATCGGCCAGCGGCTGCATCTGCCTGACCTCGGCCGGCACGCGCCAACTGACTACGTCTCGGTCCAGCCCCGCCCAGAGCGCCTGACCGAGCCAGGCGTTTTCCACAACATAGCCGAGCGCCGGAACGCCCTCTTCGATTGCAGACAAGCGGGTCGCGCCGAAGCGGCCGCGGTCCGACACCTGAATTTGCAGAATGGGCTCGGCACGTCGGGAGATCTGCTGCCAGAGGCCCAGACGTTCGTAGATCCGCCGTGCGCCGAACGACAGCGCTGAAGAACGCGCGTCGTAGCTGGGTTGCCAGGCGTCTCCCGGGGCGAAGGGTTCGATAAGCACGATCTTCCAGCCACGCGCCTTGGCACCGGCCTGCAGCGCAAGCGCAAGGCTTGCACCAACCAACCCGCCGCCCACGATGGCAATATTGAAGCGGCTCATGCGACCTGCACCCTGGCAGCGGCCATCAACGCCTCGATCTCGGCCACGGTCTTGGGCACGCCGCCGGACAGAACTTCACAGCCCTGTCGGGTTACCACAACGTCATCCTCGATTCGCACGCCAATACCTCGCCATTTCTTCGGGACTTCCAGGTTGTCGGGGGATATGTAGATTCCCGGTTCGACGGTCAGCGTCATGCCAACCTCCAGTACGCGCCACTCGCCGCCGACCTTGTACTCGCCGACGTCGTGCACGTCCATGCCCAGCCAGTGTCCGGCACGGTGCATGTAAAACATCTTGTAGGCCTCACTCTCGATCAACTGATCGACATCGCCGCGCAGCAGGCCCAACTCGACCAGCCCTGCGGTAATAACCTGGACCGTTGCTTCGTGCGCCTGGTTCCAGTGCCTGTCGGGGCCGATGGCGTCAAACGCTGCGTGCTGAGACTTGAGCACCAGTTCATAAATGGCTTTTTGCTCGGGCGAAAACGTGCCGCTCACCGGAAAGGTGCGGGTGATGTCACTGGCGTAACAATCGATTTCGCAGCCTGCGTCAATCAGCACCAGATCGCCATCGCGCAGAACAGCATCGTTCTGCTGGTAATGCAGGATGCAACTGTTGCGACCCGAGGCGACGATGGAGCCGTAGGCCGGCATCTTCGAGCCGCCCTTGCGGAACTCGTAATCCAGCTCGGCTTCAAGGCTGAACTCATGCAGACCGGCACGGCAGGCCTGCATCGCACGCACATGGGCACGCGCCGAGATGTCTGCCGCACGGCGCATGACTTTGACTTCCGCCGCCGACTTGTAGAGGCGCATGTCATGCAGCAGATGATCCAGCGCAACGAATTCCTTGGGCGGCTGGGCACCGAGGTGCGCCTTGGAGCGGATCACGTTGATCCAGTCCATCAGGTGCCGGTCGAATTCGGGGTTGCTGCCCATCGCCGAATACACCCGGTCACGGCCTTCGATCAGCCCCGGCAGAATTTCGTCGATGTCGTTGATCGGGAAAGCATCATCCGCACCGAAATCGCGAATCGCACCTTCCTGCCCGGCGCGCAAGCCATCCCACAGTTCACGTTCGGGATTGCGCTCACGACAGAACAACACGTACTCGCCATATTCGCGTCCGGGAATCAGCACCACCACCGCTTCGGGCTCGGGAAAGCCGCTCAGGTACTGGAAGTCGCTGTCCTGCCGGTAGACATGCTCGACATCACGATTACGAATCGCCACCGCAGCGGCCGGCAGAATGGCGATGCTGTTTGGCTCCATCTGCGCCATCAGGGCCTTGCGACGGCGGGCGTATTCGGCCTTCGGAATCTGGGTCATGGGCAGCGGGAGTCCTGATAAAGTCCACCGGCCCGGGCGGTTGCCAGCCCGGGCCGGTGTCGCAATGATGGGCTATCAGTGCAGGGAAGGCTTGGGTTGCGGCTCGGCAGGCTCGTTGAACTCGGTGAACAGCAGCAGCGGCGCAACACGCATGTATTCCATGACTTCCATGTAGTCGGTCTCGCCGTCCTCGGACTCTTCCAGCGCGTCCTGCACCTGAGCAATGGCAGCCAGGTCTTCGAGCACGGCTTTCGCTTCGCTGCCCAGAACCTTGTCACCGATGGCCAGACCAAAGCCTGCGAGGAAACCCTGACACCACTGGCCCAGCGCGGCGGCGCGCTCGGTGAGCGGCTCGTCGTCACCCGGCAGCAACAGCACGACGGTCATGTCATCGCCGGTGAGTTCGCCCTTGACCATCTCTTGCAGGCCGACAAGCGCTGCACGAATGTTGTCTTGCGGCTCGGTTTCCAGCAGCATCGAGGCGTCGGCGAACCAGCCTTCGTTATCGAAGCCGGCGCCCGCGCAACTGCGGCCCAACAGCAGACCGTGCAGCTCGGCAGGGGATACTTTATGGCCACCGCTATTGAGCAGGGTGGCGAACGCTTTATACGGAGAATTCTGAATGGGCATGGGTAGCTAGTCGCCAAACGGCGCAATGTCTAGAATGAAGGCCTTGTATCCTAGACTATCCGCGCGACAAGATCACCCGGACGGCGGTTCGAGCTTGACGATAAGCATCGCTCCCCCTGCCATTCATCAGAAAGTATTCAGTGGAAAACAATGGAAGACACCGACCTGCAAGCGCTGATGAAACGTGTGGAGCTGCTCCTGAAGTATGCCGAGCAACTTAAAGGCCAAAACGCACTCCTAATAGCTCAGGAAAAGTCCTGGCGCGAGGAACGCGCCCAACTCATTGAAAAAAACGAAATCGCCCGGCAGAAGGTCGAGTCAATGATTTCGCGCCTCAAAGCCCTGGAGCAAGACTCATGAGCAATGGCAACAGCGTTACCGTTCAGATCCTCGACAAGGAATACTCGATCATCTGCCCTCAGGAAGAGCGCACCAACCTGGTCAGCGCCGCCCGTTACCTGGATGGCAAAATGCGTGAAATCCGCAGCAGCGGCAAAGTCATCGGCGCCGATCGCATCGCCGTCATGGCCGCCCTCAACATCACTCACGACCTGCTGCACAAAGAGCATCTGCCTGACGTACAGAGCAGCGGCTCGACCCGCGAACAGGTTCGCGATCTGCTCGACAAGGTCGATCTGGTACTGGCCACAGACACGCCTGGCACACCGGATTCAACTCGGGGCTGATTATTGCGGGGCATTTCTGTATACTCGCGCTGCTCCCTGGAGTGCTTGCCAGTCGGTCATGTCCCTGAGCCGATACGCACAACCACGGGGGTTGCACGTTGGGGTTGGTGTGCATGTCCGCTCGACGGAAAGCCTTAAAACCTCCTGCAATCTCCACCTTGAACTTTCGGGTTCAAGGGCTACACCGACAGCGGTTCGTCGGGGAGTCCATATTCAATCCGTTGCCAGCCCTGCTGTCTGGCAACGACGATCCTGCTCTGGTTTCAACCTCCTTTCCGGATCAGCCTGCATGACCTCTTGCTCATGATCAGCGCCCAATCGCTTACACGTCCGCAACTGCGCCGCCAGCTACGCAAGGCGCGCAGAGTGCTCACTCGCAGCCAGCAACGCGAAGCCGCCCGCGGCCTCTATCAGCAGTTGGCGCAACACCCGCTGTTCCGGCGTGCCCGGCACGTCTCCCTGTACCTGCCGATGGACGGCGAGATCGACCCACGCCTGTTGCTGCGCGAAGCACAGCGTCGCGGCAAGGCGACTTACCTGCCGGTGCTCAACGCATGGCCACGCACCCGCATGGTTTTCCAGCGTGTGCGTCCCGGCGAGAAATTCATCCCCAATCGCTTTCGCATTCCCGAACCGCGCATCAACCGCGCCAGGCAACGCCCCGTGTGGGCACTCGACCTGATACTGATGCCGCTGGTGGGTTTCGATGACGAAGGCGGTCGCCTGGGCATGGGTGGCGGCTTTTACGACCGCAGCCTGGCGTATCTGGCGCGCAGAAAAACCTGGCGCAAGCCGGTATTGCTGGGTTTGGCTCATGAGTGTCAGAAAGTGGATCGACTGGCGCAGGCCAGTTGGGATGTACCGCTACAGGGCACTGTATCGAACAAGCAATGGTATTTGACGCAGAGGCTCTGATCGTTTCAGCCAGTCAGGCGCTCGACGATCAGAGTAGAGACAGGGCTCAATGCCTGCCGGGGACTTTTTGCTGTTGCTGGGTAATCTCGACGGGAGCGTCATCCTTGCTGGTCCACAAGCTCTGTGCATAACCGGTCGTCACAACACCCAAGCCAAACAAAATAACCAGAATCCAGAGTAAATCAGGCTTGCGTTTCATTGACTGCCCTCCTTAGGCAAATCAATACGATGTCAGCATCGGTTTTGTAGAGGCCGTGCAGCAGCGTGGAGCTTTAAAGGGCGGCATTTTGCGGTAACGTGAACCAGTACGCAAATAGTGGCGCAAGCCGACTGTCGGTTTGTCATCAAACGGTTGGTAATACCGTGAACCTTTTGTCTCTGGAGCAAGCGCAATGGCCTACTGGCTGATGAAATCCGAGCCTGACGAATTCTCGATCAGCGACCTGCAACGACTGGGCAAAGCTCGCTGGGACGGTGTACGCAACTATCAGGCGCGTAATTTTCTGAGAGCCATGGCCGAGGGCGACGAATTCTTTTTCTACCATTCCAGTTGCCCGGAGCCGGGAATTGCCGGTATCGGCAAAATCGTCAAAACCGCTTACCCAGACCCCACCGCACTGGACCCCGACAGCCACTATCACGATGCCAAGGCCACTACGGAGAAAAACCCGTGGAGTGCCATCGATATCGGGTTTGTGGATATCTTCAAGAACGTATTGGGGCTGGGCTATCTGAAACAGCAAAGCCAGCTTGAGCAACTGCCTCTGGTGCAAAAAGGCAGCCGACTGTCAGTCATGCCAGTCACCGCCGAACAATGGGCGGCGATCCTGGCACTGCGCTGACAGAGACTTACTGAACGATGAAGTTATTGAACAGCAAGTCTTCGACAATCGGCTTGCCTTCTTCATCATTCATGACGCGCTGAACCTGCTTGAGCGCTTCCTGACGAATGTTTTCCTTCGCTTCTGCGCTGCTCATCGAATCAACCGTCTGCTGAGTGAACAGCGACACCAGTTGATTGCGGATCAAGGCGTCATTGCGCTTCACCGCCGCCTCGGCATCGGCACCGGTTACACGTAAAGCAATGTCTGCCTTGTAGACACGCAGTTTGGGGCCGCCATCCAGCGCGTAGTTGCCCACGAACGGCGGCGTCAGCGAGACATAAGCCGCTTTGGGCGGGCCGCCTTCTTCCTTGGCCTCTTCCTGCGCCATGGCGGGCAATGACAAGGCCAGCAATACCAGAATCCACGCTTTCACAGTCCACTCCTTAATACGGTTTGCCACGTAGCTTACAGCTTATGTGTGTTTATCAGGCAGGGCCATGCTTGTTGACCCGGGAACCCGCTTAACTGACTTTATCGGCCATTACCGGAAAAGGAATAGCCCGATGAAAGCCCTGTTATGCAAAGCCTTCGGTCCTGCCAGCACGCTGGTGCTGGAAGACGTGCCCAGCCCCGAGATCAAAAAGAACGAAATCCTCCTTGATGTGCACGCTGCCGGGGTGAATTTTCCCGACACGTTGATCATAGAAGGCAAATACCAGTTCAAACCACCCTTCCCCTTCTCACCGGGCGGCGAGGCCGCAGGCGTGATTGCGGCAGCCGGTGAAAAAGTCACCCATTTCAAACCTGGCGACCGCGTGATGGCCCTCACCGGCTGGGGCAGCTTTGCCGAACAGGTCGCCGTGCCTCACTACAACGTGCTGCCGATCCCGCAGAGCATGGACTTCACCACCGCCGCTGCATTCAGCATGACTTACGGCACCTCCATGCACGCCCTCAAGCAACGCGCCAACCTGCAACCTGGCGAAACCCTGCTGGTGCTCGGCGCATCCGGTGGCGTGGGCCTGGCCGCCGTGGAAATCGGCAAAGCCCTCGGTGCACGCGTCATCGCCGCCGCCAGCAGCGCCGAGAAACTCGAGGTCGCCAGAAACGCCGGTGCAGACGATCTGATCAACTACAGCGAAACCAGCCTCAAGGACGAAGTAAAGCGCCTCACCAACGGCAACGGCGCCGACGTGATCTACGACCCGGTCGGCGGCGACCTCTTCGACCAAGCCATCCGCGCCATCGCCTGGAACGGCCGCCTGCTGGTCGTCGGCTTCGCCAGCGGCCGCATCCCGGACCTGCCCGTCAACCTGACCCTGCTCAAGGGCGCATCGGTGGTCGGCGTGTTCTGGGGCTCGTTTGCTCAGCGGCAACCGCAAGACAACGCGGCGAACTTCAAGCAGTTGTTTGCGTGGTTTGAAGAAGGGAAGTTGAAGCCGCTGGTGTCGACGGTTTACCCGCTGGAACGGGCTGGGGAGGCGATTGATTTGTTGGGTGGGCGTAGGGCTGTGGGGAAGGTGGTGGTGTTGGTAGGCAAGACTGCCTGAAACTCACTCAAAAACATGCGAAATTACCTGACATGTGGGACCGAGCCAGGCGACGCTTCGCTTGCTCGCGAAAGCGTATTTACAAGGCAGCAAAACCCTTTTGTTCCAATGCTCGCGCATGCATTTCTGGACACTGTGCATCAAATGCGTCATGGCGCGAATGGTGACGCGGAGCCCCACGAAAGGCATTCCTACTGACGAGTTCGGAACGAAAGGTGTCTGTGCGATCTTCACCGGCTGCACTGACCTCTTCGTGAGCAAGCTCACTCCCACAAGTACGCGGCGCTCACGATGTCCGTGACTGACGCTTTGTGCGCGCTGAGAAAAAAACCTCATACTGCTCGCGTCGCCTTCTTTATTGGAAAGTAAGCACGGAAAACATATAAACCACTCAGCATCATTAAATAATCACAGCGACCTTATTTCTGACTTGAAAACTGCAAATCCACCAGACAATATAAATCAGAAAAATACCAAATTATCCATACATAATTATGACCTTTTAGAAAAAAGCCTTTGTTAGCCTATCGCCATACAAACAAAAGGAAATTGTATGAGCGATAATATGAGTAACGATGATCCTCCTGAAAAAAATATATATGTCACTGAAGGCAACGATAATAAACCTGGAAAGACAGGATCAGATGGAAACCAGAATGGATTTGGCCAAGGCTCCGGGAACGGTTCTGGTGGTGGTTTTGGTGGCTTAGGCAATAAAGGAGCCAGAAGGGCAGCGCTCGCTCGTGCCCGCGCAAAAAAGGAAGCCAAGGCTTTAGCTCGGCGGCAAGAAGCGGAACAAGCAGCTCACCAACTAAGGTTACAGGCTGAGGCACATGCCCAGGCAATGGTAGAAGCCGCCGAGCGAGAACGTATTGAAGCGCAAGTACGTGCACAGGCCGAAAAGGATCAGGCCCATCGACTGGCTCTTGAAGCGCTGACAAATGCCTATCCGTCGTTACAATCTGGATTTGCACAAAACTATTTACTAGCTTCTGCATCGCTGCCGAATACTCTTCAAAAAGAAATAGCGCCGGATCATGACCTGAATGTTGATTACCCAAGCGACAAGCAGGCTCTTGAACTGATACTTCAGAAGAAACCCGCGTCAACTACTTACTCACAACCAAACAGCCGTTACTGGAAGAACGTCGCACTCAGGCTCTGAGTCTGACCGGTCAAGAACTTGAACATGCTACACAAAAAGACCACCTGAACTATCTGGTGCACTACAGCCAGGGGGATCCTCAACGTGTGCAACAGGCCCATGAAGCGTGGGTAAACGCTTTATCTCAAACCTACGAAGCAAAGCTTCTTGCCGATTCGATCACGCTGCTCAATGAGCAATCAGCAGCGCTGTCCATGCGTCATGCTGAATTGTCGCTGGCCAACAAGGCGGCGAGTCAGCATGCGGAGCGGGCATCAGTGCGACAGGCCGCTGGCATCGACACGCTGTGGTCAGCTGTTGCCCCCGCTGCAACCACCACTGCAGCATCGGGCATCAGAACCATTGCGACCAACATCGTGAAGGACCAGCTCATCAGGGTTGCGACCAGAACGCTGGGCAGCAATCTGGTTACGTTGTTGGCGATGTATCCACAACCGCTGGGCGACTCCGAGCTGCCGCCTGCTGTGATCGCCACACCTCTGTCGCAGCTCAACCTGCCACCGCATATCGATCTGCAATACCTTGCCAGCGTCAAAGGCACGCTGGATGTGCCTCATCGGCTGATGTCCCACGAAGCCGGAACAAGCGGCGCTGTGCGCTGGGTGTCTGCGGACGGTGTGACCGTCGGCACCAAGGTGCGTGTAAGAAGTTTCACCTACAACGCACAGAACAATTCCTACGAGTTTATCCGTGACGGGGAATCGACACCGGCACTGATATGGACGCCAATAGCACAACCGGCGGACAGTTCCACAAGCTCACCCGCAGGGCCACCCGCGTTGCCGAAAGATCCAGGCAACGTGGTGACACCTTTTGTACCCGAGCTTGAAGCTTACCCGGCGATTGATAGAGATGATCCTGATGATTACATTCTCATCTCACCCATTGATTCCGGGCTGCCGAACACCTACCTGCTGTTCAAGGACCCGAGGTCGATTCCGGGGGTTGCGAGTGGGTATGGTGAGGCGGTGACAGCTACCTGGCTGAGAGGGTCGACCGCAAGTCAACCGACGCCCATTCCTTCGAGTATCGCGGAAAAGCTGAGAGGGCGACCATTCACAAGTTTTGACAAATTGAGGGAAGCGATCTGGTTGGAAGTATCAAAAGACCCGGAGTTGAGCCGACAGCTTGGGAAAGCAAGCCTTAGAGAGGTATCAGAGAAACGCGCCCCCTATGTCCCAGCAGAACATCAAATAGGCAAACGCTTGAAATATGAGATTCACCACAACCACTGGGTCAAAGAAGGTGGAGCAGTTTACGATTTGGACAACTTGATTATCATGACACCAAAAGACCATATTCAAACTCACAGGAAACAAAATCAATGAAATTAAAATCAGAGCTAAGTGAATACACAGAAGCCGAGTTCATGGAGATTTTAAATGAGCTATTTAATGGAGTGAGTGACAAAAAAAACAACAATGAAGAATATGTTATCAGTCTTGTACAGCACATTACAGAGGTGACAGAGCACCCAGAAAAATCGGATCTTATATGTTATCCACCTGAGAATCGCGAGGACAGCGCTGCCGGAGTCATGAAAGAAATAAAAGAATGGCGAGCTAAAAATGGCAAGCCGGGATTCAAAACGTAAAATCCGAAATCGATCACAGGAACAAAATTACAAATGGCGAATCGGCATCTGGGGCCTATGGCACCAGAACTACGTATGCAACATGATAAAAATTGACCACAATTATATAAAAGAAAAACTTGAAGACTATACCGAAGCTGAGTTCATGGAAGTCTTGAACGAGCTTTTTAACGGCGTAAGCGCTACCAAAGAAAATGCTGAAGAATACGTTATTAGCCTTGTCGACCACATTACAGAAGTGACAGAGCATCCAGAAAAATCGGACCTATTGTATTACCCACCCGAAGGCCGAGAGGATAGCGCCGCAGGAGTCATGAAAGAAATAAAAGAGTGGCGAGCAAAAAATGACAAGCCCGGATTCAAAAATTAAGTACCCATTACACTATCAGCTCAACCACCATAAAAAAGGAAATCACTCATGGAAGAACTACGTCATCACCTACAGCAATTACCTGGCGATCTACAAGCCGAGATTGCGGCTCACGTCGGCGACTGGGGCGGGATGAATTATATTGAAATAACTGACAAACACATACATGCCGCCAACCATCTGATCAGCAGTAAACGAGCACTTGTGCGGCCGACAGATATCGAGTTTGCCAATACGCCTAAGGAAAAGATGCGCACCGCACCCGGGAATGGCGGCCTTGTGGATTTGGTAGCCGAAGTCAGATCTTTCATAGACAGCGTTTTTGACAGCGTTCTTGTTTTGGAAAACTTCAAGCGCAGCATCGAAGACTTACTTGCCAGGCTATTAGAACTTGGTCGTCAACACGCTGAGCGCCTTGCTCAAGAAGCCGCACAACGCCAAGCAGAAGAAGCTGCTCGACGGCATGCAGAAGAACAAGCTGCCCAGCAACGGGCCATAGAGGCTGCGTTACAACTTGCACAGCGTCAGGTCGAAGAAGCGGAGCACGCACTGGCCCTACGCAACGCCGAGGAAACTCGCACCAGAGAGGCCGAATCCCGTCATGCGGTCGAGGTGACGTTTGGACCTGAGGCATCGCGAGAAATCGATGACGCGATCAAAGTACTGAGAGGCACTATCGAAATCGCGATCACAGACTTCTCGAACGCGATCAACCCTCACGGCGCGCTCGACATGAGCCGGCTCGAAACGATTCAGAATATGAGCACTACTCACTAATCTCTCGTGACAAGGCCGGGGCCAAGGCGATGATGCCTTGGCCCCGGCACTGTGCATCAAGTGGAACTGATGCAAGCCTTCAAAACAGACCCGACCGTTACTCAGGTCATGCTCGGCCCTGACCTCTACGCCGCCTTGAAATAACTGATAGCAACTTCGCCGTTAACACGAATAAAGCTGTGAGAAAATAGCCGCTTTCCCGACTCGGGCCTTGCTTGTTACGGACGACTTGATTTTGTCAGCATTAACGCCGCCGACCGGGCCTGACCTGGCTTATCAGGCTACACCAACTGTTTTGGCCGCGGCGGATATGCCGACAGCTTATGATTTTTCCACTCTAGACAAAGATTATTGCATCCCTCACCCGACCTCAGGAGAGTTGAGCTTCGGTTACATTTCTATGTACGAGAGCCGCAATCTGACTTTGCCAGGCGGAGAAATCTATTTGCGTGTAGGTAAGCATTTCGGCTTCAGTAGCGGCTTTGGGGTCAACCATATTTGGCAGGGGCACGGTCATCAACTGGCCAAGTCTGGCTGCAAAACCATTCAGGATGCATCTGCATTTGTTGCCGGAATTTTGAGCGCAGGCGCCCAGATTTATTGCGAGGGTTATCAGACGCGTGATGGACATCGACTCACAGTCGTACGCAATGCCAAAGGGTGCGCAATTTTGTCGCCACAAGAAGAAGCTGAACGAGGGTTTTTCTACTCGGTGGTCACTGCCTACAAAATACTCAGGAGGCGACCGGCGATCAGAGTAGGGACACTGAAACCAAAAAAAGCGCCATAGGCGCCTTTTTTAGAGTACGAGAGGGCTGGTAGTCGCAGCGCTTGCTTAGCACGTCCAGACACGGGGCCTGAAAGGGGTCGAAAGCCAACCGTTGTCGCCAGTTGCCGCTACCGCACGAGTGACGCCTCGCACAATCCACACCTGCTCGCCAGTATCGTCATTGAATCGAGCAGGCCCTGCTCTTATTGAGCCCTCGCGAACATTCTGATGAAACACAGGGTCGTCGTCAACCACAGGGCCGCATTCTGAAATGGCTTTGGTCCTGGTACTTCACTGACACTCCCCTTCCTACAAAGCATTCCTCACATTCTCCGGCAAATAATCCACGTACCTGCGCGTCGGATTCTTTTGACATTGAGCGACAATACTCAGCGCCGCCTCCCGCAGCGCAACAACCAGTGCCTGACGCTCGTCCAGGGTGAGGAATTGCTCTATGACCGGACCGCTCGACAGGTAAAGCTCTGTTCGCGTTATCACGTCCGGCTTGACGTCCTTGCGCCATTTGCGACCCTCGAACATTTCCCTATTCAACTGCCAGCACAACTCCTGCTTCAGCTCGGCATTGGATGTCAGCGGCGGGTTGGTGTGTGGTCGCCCTGTGAAGGTAAACGTGACCGTGACTGCTTCGCCCTCGGGATGAGAGTCCGGTGGCTCCCAGGGTTCGAAGGTCCATTGTTCAACAGCACTTCGGGTCAGGCTGATGAACCTCGGATCAGTTGCCCCCCGCACTTCGAGGAAGCGCACGCCGCCATCGGCCTGAATGAAAATCCTGACGGTGACACTGTTTTTTACCAAGGTATGACGCATCGACGCCGGATAGTCCGGCTCCGGCATGTACAACGGCACCGGATACGACGGCAATGCCTGTGCGGCCCCCGCCCAAAGCAGCCCCGCAAGCATAATCACGCTCAGCCCGCGGCTCATTCGCTGCCCTCAGCCAGCCCCACCATCAACACCCTGACTGGCGCAGGCAGGTAATTCCCATACCGGTGGTCAGGGTTGCTTCGGCAGTTGCTCACCACTGCCGGTATCGCTGCACCCAGTTGTTCCAGCAACGCCTTGCGCTCGGGCTCAGTGCGCTGGTGCGCAACATGGCTGCCGAACAAGGCTTGCCCGGTGTAGGAAAACACGTCGACCTTACTCAGCGGTTCCTTGGGATAGTCCTGGCGGGCGGATTTCACTTCGTGGTTGAGGTAGCCGCAACGGATGTTGCCGAGGCCGACGGTGACTTCGGTGTTGAAGCGCCGATAGCCGTGGGAGCCGAAAATCACCGGGACGGTGATGGTGGCCAGCGGGGGCGCGCCGACGGTGCCGATCCAGGGTTTGTAGCGCCACTGGCGGAGCGTTTGCTCCACCGCTTCGGTGAGCTGTGGGTGGCCGCTCTCTATGGCCCTGACTTCGCGGACCTGGCCGTCGGATTTTACCCACAGTTGCGCCCGAACCTTGCCTGCGTAGCGGGTCTTGATCAACTCAGCGGGAAAAACCGGTGTCGGCGTGTGCATCGGCACAAGAAATGACTCGGCTGCGCTGACAGGCAGGGTCAGCGCTGCGGCAATCATGATCGCGGAAATTCTCATTGTTGTATGGGCTCATCGTCTTGGTGCGCCCCGTTGGCGCAATGACGACGATGGTAGAAGGCCGCCGACAGGCCCGTAAGCACACGTCTTCCGATAGACCTGTAGGAGTAATCCCAAACGTTTGAAACACATACAAACATTCGCCCAATGTTCATAAAAGAACAGGCAAACGTCCGCATTTCCTACAAAGAATCAGCCCGGAGGCACTGCTTTTTTCTGTAATGAAAATGTAATATTCGCATTCGCAAAAAAACAATAATCAGGAGCTTCTCCATGTTCGGGTTTTTCCGCCCCGCCAGACACCAGGCACCCCTTCCCGAAGAAAAAGTCGATAGCACTTATCGGCGTCTGCGCTGGCAGATCTTCGCAGGCATCTTTATCGGCTACGCCGGCTACTATTTGCTGCGCAAGAATTTCTCGCTGGCGATGCCGTATCTGATCGACGAAGGCTACACGCGCGGCCAACTGGGCCTGGCGATGTCTGCCATTGCGATTGCCTACGGTTTGTCGAAATTCCTCATGGGGATCATTTCGGATCGCTCCAACCCGCGTTACTTTCTGCCGTTCGGCCTGCTGGTGTCTGCCGGGATCATGTTCATCTTCGGCTTCGCGCCGTGGGCGACGTCCAGTGTCACGATCATGTTCGTGCTGCTGTTCATCAATGGCTGGGCGCAGGGCATGGGTTGGCCGCCGAGTGGGCGGACGATGGTGCACTGGTGGTCGCAGAAAGAGCGCGGCGGTGTGGTGTCGGTGTGGAACGTGGCGCACAACGTGGGCGGCGGCCTGATTGGTCCGCTGTTTCTGCTGGGTATGGGCTGGACCAACGACTGGCATGCAGCTTTCTATGTGCCGGCGGCGGTTGCGCTGCTGGTGGCGGTATTCGCCTTCGCCACGATGCGCGACACGCCGCAATCGGTGGGCCTGCCGCCTATCGAGCACTACAAGAACGATTACCCGGAAGGCTACGATGAAAGCCACGAGGAAGAATTCAGCGCTCGGGAAATCTTCGTCAAGTACGTGCTGCGCAACAAATTCCTGTGGTACATCGCCATGGCCAATGTGTTCGTCTATCTGCTGCGCTACGGCGTGCTGGACTGGGCACCGACCTACCTGAAAGAAGCCAAGCACTTCACGGTCGACAAGACCTCATGGGCTTACTTTCTGTACGAGTGGGCAGGTATTCCGGGCACGCTGCTGTGCGGCTGGATGTCGGACAAGATCTTCAAGGGCAATCGCGGCCTGACCGGCATGGTGTTCATGTTTCTGGTGACCATTGCCACGCTGGTGTACTGGCTGAACCCTGAAGGCAACCCGACCGTCGACATGATCGCGCTGGTGTCCATCGGCTTCCTGATCTACGGCCCGGTGATGCTGATCGGTTTGCAGGCACTGGAACTGGCACCCAAGAAGGCGGCGGGCACGGCAGCGGGCTTTACCGGGCTGTTTGGCTATCTGGGTGGCTCTGTCGCGGCGAGCGCGGCGATGGGCTACACGGTTGACCACTTCGGCTGGGATGGCGGCTTCGTGCTGCTGATCGGCGCGTGCATTCTGGCGATGGTGTTCCTTGCGCCAACGCTGCGGCACAAACAGGTCGCCAGTACGTCCCGCGACATCAAAGGCTAGTCAGGCAGTCTCTGACTTGCAGCGCTTGAGCCGCGCCTCCAGATTAAGGTCTGGCATGGCGTGGCTACGCAGCGCCTTGGCGGTCTGCTCCACGTAATCGCGAGTGGTCCCGTAACGTCCGCTCGCGCTGGCCAGCACCTGGCTGAGCACGCTGTCTGGCAGGTTGCCCGCATAGCTGGGCAAATGCCGCTCCAGCACGAACCCCAATGCCTGTACCTGTCGGCCGTCCTCAAGGCGGCAGTTGAGCCAGTGCGGCCGGTATGAGGGATAAGGCATTTCGCGCTCCCACAAGGCCAGCAGCGACTTCTCGAGGCAATCATCCGGCAGGCGATAGGCGAAACCGGTGCATGAGCCGCCGCGGTCCAGCCCGAATACCAGGCCAGGGACTTCCGGCGTGCCGCGATGTTCGTGCGACCACAGGTAAAGCCCGCGGTGATAACCGTGCACTCGACCGCGCTGGCTCTCTACGGCGGTGCACTCGGGACGCCAGATCAGCGACCCGTAAGCGAACAGCCAGACCGGACCGCCCTTGTGGCGGCGCATGGTGGCGCTCATGGATGCGAGCAGTTGCTCGCGGGTGAGCTGTGGGCCCATGTCGATGATGGGCGGGTACGTCAGACCGAGGCCGTCGTGCACTGCAGCGGCCAACTCGTTGATTGGGTTCTCCATTTGCCTCCCTGACAGTCTGGCTGTCAGTTTTTACCGAGCCCCGCTGACTCGCTCATGGGTGAGCGGCATCAGGGTGTCGTGGTTCGGTTGTTGCCACAGACCACAGGCCTGTCTTTTCAAAAAGGCATCTGGCGACTCGTTGACATCGCCAGACGCTATAAGCAGTTGTAGCAATTTACACTCCAGTTATACAGCCGTCAGTCCGGCATCACGGACGTGGTGCGTAGGCAAACACGTCTGCGCGCATCTGATGAGCATCCATACCGGCACTGACAAGCGCGTCCAGCGTCCCGTAAATCATTGCCGGCGAACCGCTGGCGTACACGTGAACCGCCGAGAGATCCTTGATGTCCTCGCAAACTGCCTCGTGCAGCAGACCGCAGCGCCCTTCCCAACCGTACAGATCGCTGACGACCTTGTGCAGGAACAGGTTGGGCAGGGTCGCCCACTCATCCCAGTGGCTGACCTGGTAAAAATCTTCGGGGCGACGCACGCCCCAGTACAGGTGCACAGGATGACTAAAGCCTGTGGAGCGACAGTGCTCAAGCAAACTGTTCATTTGCGCCATGCCCGTACCGGCAGCGATCAGCACCAACGGCCCGTCCGGCAGCTCGGCAAGGTGGGTGTCGCCAAACGGCAGTTCGACCCTTGCCATTTTGTTGCGTTGCAGCTGTTCGATGAGGCTGCGTGCGCTGTCTTCGCGGGCCAGCACGTGCAGCTCCAGCTCACGACCGCTGTGCGGCGCTGATGCGATGGAGAACGCCGATTTCTCGCCGTTCTCCCGCTCGATCATCAGGTACTGCCCGGCGTGATAGCGCGGCGGCTTGCCGGCCGGCGCACGCAGGCCCACACGCCAGACGTCGCCACCGATTTCGACACACTCGCTCAACTGGCAGGCAAAGCTGCGCACCGGCAGTTCACCTTTGGCCAGCACGCCATCCCACAGCACGACGCACGCTGCCAGCGGCTCGGCCACACACGTATGAATCTCGCCGTGATCGAGCACCTGCCCCGATTGCATGACCCGCCCTTCGACCAGCAAGGCCGAGCAGACATGACAGTTACCGTTGCGACAGCTTTGCGGGCATTCATAGCCCAGGCGCTGTGCAGCATCCAGAATCCGCTCGCCCGGCAGGGTTTCGAGTACCGCACCTGAGGGCTGCAAGGTTACGCGCATCAGTCTATTCCCAACTGAGTCCAGATCTCGTCCACCCGACGGGTAGTGGCTTCGTCCTTGACGATCGCCCTGCCCCATTCGCGGCTGGTTTCCCCTGGCCATTTGTTAGTGGCATCCAGGCCCATTTTTGATCCCAATCCAGACACCGGAGAGGCAAAGTCGAGGTAATCGATGGGCGTGTTGTCGATCATGACCGTGTCGCGCTTGGGGTCCATGCGGGTGGTGATTGCCCAGATCACGTCGTTCCAGTCACGCGCATTGATGTCGTCATCGGTGACGATCACAAATTTGGTGTACATGAACTGGCGCAGGAACGACCAGACGCCCAGCATCACGCGTTTGGCATGGCCGGGGTACTGTTTCTTGATGGTCACCACCGCCATGCGGTACGAACAGCCTTCGGGCGGCAGGTAGAAATCGACGATTTCCGGAAACTGCTTCTGCAGGATCGGCACGAACACTTCGTTCAGCGCCACCCCTAGAATAGCCGGTTCGTCCGGTGGACGGCCGGTGTAGGTGCTGTGATAGATCGGTTTGACGCGATGGGTGATGCGCTCGACGGTGAGCACCGGAAAGCTGTCGACTTCGTTGTAATAACCGGTGTGATCGCCGTAAGGGCCTTCGTTGGCCATCTCGCCCGGATGAATCACGCCCTCAAGCACGATTTCGGCGCTGGCCGGTACTTGCAGGTTGCTGCCACGGCACTTGATCAGCTCGGTGCGCGAGCCACGCAGCAGCCCGGCGAAGGCGTATTCGGACAAGCTGTCGGGCACCGGCGTCACGGCACCCAGAATGGTCGCCGGGTCAGCGCCCAGCGCAACGGCCACCGGATAAGGCTCGCCAGGGTGCTTGGCGCACCAGTCGCGGAAGTCCAGTGCGCCGCCGCGATGGCTGAGCCAGCGCATGATGATCTTGTTGCGGCCAATGACCTGCTGGCGATAAATACCGAGGTTCTGCCGCTCCTTGTTCGGGCCTTTGGTCACCGTCAGGCCCCAGGTGATCAGCGGCGCGACATCGCCCGGCCAGCAGGTCTGCACGGGCAACATGCCGAGATCGACGTCATCACCCTCGATGACGATCTCCTGGCAGGGTGCATCCTTGACGACCTTGGGCGCCATGGCGATGACTTTGCGGAAGATGGGCAACTTGGACCAGGCGTCTTTCAGGCCTTTGGGCGGCTCGGGCTCCTTGAGGAACGCCAGCAACTTGCCGATTTCGCGCAGCTCGGTGACGGCTTCCGCGCCCATGCCCATGGCCACGCGCTCGGGTGTGCCGAACAGGTTGCCCAGCACCGGAATATCAAAGCCAACCGGGTTTTCAAACAGCAGGGCCGGGCCTTTGGCGCGCAAGGTACGGTCACAGATTTCAGTCATTTCCAGCACAGGCGAGATCGGCATCTGAATGCGTTTCAACTCTCCGCGCTGCTCCAACTGCTGCACGAAATCCCTTAGATCTTTGAATTTCATTAACCCGGCCATTTATCCAAATAGACGCACATCGTACCTGCTCCCGCCCGCCAAGGCAGCAAATCCGCGGCGCACAGGCAAAAAAAATGGTGCCCCGGAGGACACCATTTTTTGAGCCAGCCTGTCTGTTACTTGCGTTTCATGGACAGGAAGAACTCGTCGTTGGTCTTGGTCTGCTTGAGCTTGTCGATAAGGAACTCGATAGCCGCGACTTCGTCCATCGGGTGCAGCAGCTTGCGCAGGATCCACATGCGCTGCAACTCGTCATCAGCGGTCAACAGCTCTTCGCGGCGTGTGCCGGAGCGGTTGATGTTGATGGCCGGGAACACGCGCTTCTCGGCGATCTTGCGATCCAGAGGCAGCTCCATGTTGCCCGTACCCTTGAACTCTTCGTAGATGACTTCATCCATCTTCGAACCGGTTTCAACCAGTGCGGTGGCGATGATAGTCAGCGAGCCGCCTTCTTCGATGTTTCGCGCAGCACCGAAGAAACGCTTTGGCTTCTCGAGTGCGTGAGCATCGACACCACCGGTCAGTACCTTGCCGGAGCTCGGGATGACGGTGTTGTAGGCGCGCGCCAGACGGGTGATGGAGTCGAGCAGGATAACGACGTCTTTCTTGTGCTCGACCAGGCGCTTGGCCTTCTCGATCACCATTTCGGCAACCTGTACGTGACGGGTTGGCGGTTCGTCGAATGTCGAGGCAACCACTTCGCCGCGCACGGTGCGCTGCATTTCGGTTACTTCTTCCGGACGCTCGTCGATCAACAGAACGATCAGGTGCACTTCCGGGTTGTTACGCGTGATGTTCGACGCGATGTTCTGCAGCATGATGGTCTTGCCCGCTTTTGGCGGAGCAACGATAAGACCACGCTGACCTTTACCGATCGGTGCACACAGATCGATCACACGACCGGTCAGGTCTTCGGTGGAACCGTTACCGGCTTCCATCTTCATGCGAATCGTCGGGAACAACGGCGTCAGGTTCTCGAACAGAATCTTGTTCTTGGCGTTTTCCGGGCGATCGTAGTTGATCGTGTCGACCTTGAGCAGAGCGAAATAACGCTCACCTTCCTTCGGTGGACGGATCTTGCCAACGATGGTGTCGCCGGTACGCAGGTTGAAACGGCGGATCTGGCTAGGGGAGACGTAGATGTCATCCGGGCCGGCCAGGTAGGACGCGTCTGCAGAGCGCAGGAAACCGAAGCCGTCCTGGAGAATCTCCAGCACGCCATCACCGGATATTTCCTCGCCACTTTTGGCGTGCCGTTTAAGCAGGGAAAAAATGACGTCCTGCTTACGCGAACGGGCCATATTTTCGATGCCAGCCTGTTCGGCCATTTCGAGCAATTCGGTAATCGGCTTTTGCTTGAGTTCAGTCAGGTTCATATGGGGAATGACGTAATCATGTATGGAGGGGGAAATTAAGCTTTTGGCTTAATGAGGCCGCGCCGCAGAAAAGGCGACAGGATCGCGTACTAAATCGAAAGGAGAGCGTCGGCGACGGCTAGCAGGGGGCAACGGAGAAGCCGTTGCGGGGCCGAATGTACCACCTGATTTTCCAGGCGTCTAGTACGACACCCGAAAAAAACCCCGCTATTTGCGGGGCTTTGAAGCGCTTCACACGGGGACGACATCGTTAGCAGTGAGAAACGCGGCCAGCTGCGACCTCGACAGAGCGCCCACTTTGGTCGCTTCGACGTTGCCATTCTTGAACAGCATCAGCGTCGGGATACCACGCACGCCATGCTTGGCCGGGGTTTCCTGATTTTCGTCGATGTTCAGTTTGGCAATGGTCAGTTTGCTGGCATAGGTAGTGGCAATTTCGTCCAGTACCGGGGCAATCATCTTGCACGGGCCACACCACTCAGCCCAGTAATCAACAAGTACAGCACCATCAGCCTTGAGTACGTCGGCTTCAAAGCTGGCGTCGGTGACGTGTTTGATCAGGTCGTTGCTCATGGAAGTCTCCGAGGTCATAGGCTAAAAACGACGCTCATCATAGCGGGCCTCAAGTCATTCAGGAAGCGAAGGTTCATTGACTCTGGCTATGGTGGCGCATGACGGGCGTTATCAAGGGCTTTCAGCCGGAGGGCGAAACGAACACGATACCGGTGCGCAGCGCTGCGCCTCGTATGTGCTCCTGCATGGCTTTTTGCGCAGGCCCCGACGCATGGCGGGCCAGCGCGCGAAGGATCTTGCGATGCTCTTGCCAGGTTTCCATGACCCTGGCCGCACGTATGAACGGCATTTTCTGGCTTTCGAGAAAAATATCGGCGCCTGCGGTGACGATCCCCAACATAGCCTGATTGCCACTCGCGACCAGAATATGCCGATGGAACTCGAAATCCAGCCGGGCCGCGGCCTCGAAGTCGCCGCCGCGCAACTCCAGGCGCATGGCTTCGACGTTGTCTTCCAGTACGTCGCGCTCGTCGGCGGTCAGGGTCACGGCGGCCAGGCCCGCAGCGAAACCTTCCAGCGCATAACGCAGCTGGAAGGTATCAGCGGGGGAAACCTGAGCGTCGAACGGCCAGGAAAATCCGCCCGTGCGCTGTTCTGGTTCAGAAATCGATTGCACGAACACGCCTTTACCGGGCTGAACGCTGACCACGCCCAACGCGCTGAGCGATGAAAGGGCTTCGCGCAGCGATGCACGACTGACACCCAGCAAAACCGCCAGATCGCGCTGCGACGGCAGGCTTTCGCCAGGCTTGTACCCTTGCTCGGCAATCAACTTGCGAATGGCCCGCAGGGCTGATTCGGGTACTGCGAGTGAAGTGTTAGGCATCACTGTTCAGGCCAGTCAGTCCAGTAAAAATTCCTTTTAACGTCATCCCGGCAATTGGGCAAGCGACGCCCAGCGCTGGGGCGGCCGGGGCTTGAGGCGCGCCAAAGCGGGGCGCGCGCGCCGCCAACTGGTCAGACCAGTAAGACCGTAATCACACTGCAAACCTTGAGTTATGGCGCGTTACGAGCGGATGGCATGCGCTGTGCACTGGAGACTGGCCAACATCTTTCGTTTCGCCCGGAGCCTTCACATGACCAAGCGTTACAGCGCCTTGCTTACTGCCTTGTTTGCCAGTCTGATGCTGAGTCAGACACCCGCCCACGCCAACGGCCTGGACGACGTTGTAGCGCGTGGCACCTTGAAGGTGGCCGTTCCGCAGGACTTCCCGCCCTTTGGCTCGGTCGGCCCGGACATGAAGCCACGCGGCCTGGACATCGACACAGCGCAATTGCTGGCCGACAGGCTGAAGGTCAAGCTGGAACTGACGCCGGTCAACAGCACCAACCGCATTCCGTTTCTGACCACCGGCAAGGTTGATCTGGTGATCTCCAGCCTGGGCAAGAACCCGGACCGCGAGAAAGTCATCGATTTCTCCCGCGCTTATGCACCGTTCTACCTGGCTGTGTTCGGCCCGCCTGATTCTCCGGTCAAGGACATCGCTGACCTGAAAGGCAAGACCATCAGTGTTACCCGTGGCGCGATCGAAGACATCGAGCTGTCGAAAGTTGCACCGGAAGACGCAACCATCAAACGTTTCGAGGACAACAATTCGACCATCGCCGCCTACCTGGCCGGCCAGACCGACCTGATCGCCAGCGGTAACGTGGTGATGGTCGCAATCAGCGAGCGCAACCCTAAGCGCATTCCCGCGCTGAAAGTGAAACTCAAGGATTCGCCTGTTTATGTTGGCGTGAACAAAGGCCAGCCAGAGCTGCTGAGCAAGGTCAACGAGATCCTCAACGCCGCCAAGGCTGACGGTACGCTGGAAAAAGCGTCCGTGACCTGGCTGAAGGAACCACTGCCCGCCGATCTCTGATCACCGCTTTCCGGTCACAGGATTCACCAATGGCTTATCACTTCGACTTTACACCGGTCCTGCAGAACATTGATGTGCTGTTGCGCGGGGCTTTGTTCACGCTGGAACTGACTGCCATTGGCACCCTGCTGGGTGTCAGCCTCGGTATTGTCGGCGCCGTCGTCAGGGCCTGGAAAATCCAGCCCTTCGCGACGATCTTCGCGATTTACGTCGAGCTGATCCGCAATACGCCGTTTCTGGTTCAGCTGTTCTTCATTTTCTTCGGTCTGCCGTCGCTGGGCGTGCAGATCTCGGAATGGCAGGCGGCCGTGCTGGCGATGGTGATCAACCTGGGCGCCTACTCGACAGAAATCATTCGGGCAGGCATTCAGGCGATTCCCAAAGGGCAGCTTGAAGCGTCGGCAGCGCTGGCGATGAATCGCTACGAAGCCTTTCGCTACGTGGTGCTGGTTCCGGCGCTGGGCAAGGTCTGGCCGGCGCTGAGCAGCCAGATCATCATCGTCATGCTGGGCTCGGCGGTCTGCTCGCAGATTGCCACTAAAGAACTGAGCTTCTTTGCCAACTTCATTCAGTCGCGCAACTTCCGCTCGTTCGAAACCTACATTGTGACCACGCTGATCTACCTGGCGATGGCGCTGTTGATCCGCCAGTTGCTGGCCTGGATCGGGCGTCGCTACATTTCGAGGAGCAGCTGATGGATTTCACTCTCTGGGACATCCTGCGCAACCTGCTGATCGGCCTGCAATGGACCCTCGCCCTGTCGCTGGTGGCCTTTATCGGCGGCGGTTTGATCGGCTTGCTGGTGATGGTCATGCGCACGTCGGAAAAATCCGGCCCGCGCGTGGTCGCCAAGCTTTATATAGAACTGTTTCAGGGCACACCGCTGCTGATGCAGCTGTTTCTGGTGTTCTTCGGGGTCGCCCTGATGGGCATGGACATTTCGCCCTGGGCCGCTGCAGCCCTGGCGCTGACGCTGTTCACCAGCGCCTACCTCGCCGAGATCTGGCGCGGCTGCGTGGAGTCGATCTCCAAGGGCCAGTGGGAAGCTTCGGCCAGTCTTGCGATGACGCCGCTGGAACAGATGCGCTACGTGATCCTGCCTCAAGCGCTGCGCATCGCGGTTGCGCCGACGGTCGGCTTCTCCGTACAGGTGGTCAAAGGCACTGCAGTAACTTCGATTATCGGTTTCACCGAACTGACCAAGACCGGCAGCATGCTGGCCAACGCCACGTTCGAACCTTTCATGGTCTATGGCTTCGTTGCCCTGGGCTATTTCATCCTCTGCTACCCCTTGTCGCTGTGCGCGCGCCATCTGGAAAGGAGACTGCATGCCTCTGCTTAGAATTTCCGCCCTGCATAAATACTATGGCGATCATCACGTCCTCAAGGGCATCGATCTTTCGGTCGAGGAAGGCCAGGTGGTGGCGATCATCGGTCGCAGCGGCTCGGGCAAAAGCACCCTGTTGCGCACGCTCAACGGGCTGGAGTCGATCAACGACGGCGTGATTGAAGTCGATGGCGAATACCTGGATGCGGCACGCGCCGATCTGCGCACCCTGCGCCAGAAAGTCGGCATGGTGTTTCAGCAGTTCAATCTGTTCCCGCACCTGAGCGTTGGCGAGAACGTGATGCTTGCGCCGCAGGTCGTGCAGAAGGTGCCAAAAGCAGAAGCCGCGAAACTGGCGAGAGCGATGCTGGAGCGTGTCGGGCTGGGCGAGAAGTTCGATGCTTACCCGGATCGCCTGTCTGGCGGGCAACAGCAACGTGTAGCGATCGCCCGAGCGCTGGCCATGTCGCCCAAGGTGTTGCTGTGCGACGAGATCACCTCGGCGCTGGACCCGGAGCTGGTCAACGAAGTGCTCAGCGTCGTGCGCCAACTGGCGGCCGACGGCATGACCCTGATCATGGTCACCCACGAAATGCGCTTCGCCCGTGAAGTGGGCGACAAACTGGTGTTCATGCATCAGGGCAAGGTGCATGAAGTCGGCGACCCGAAAGTACTGTTCGCCAACCCGAAAACCCCGGAACTGGCGAATTTCATCGGGACAACGGAACAGGCGTGACCCGCAGCACCGTCAACACCGGACGCGGAGCGTCCAGAACGGCATGCGACGCGGAGCGTCGCACGATACTGTGGGAGCGACCGGGGCGGCAGTGACAGAACTATCACATCAATCGGATAGCCATGCGCCATGTCACGAGAGTAATACCGGGTATTTCCCGGACCTGAACAGCTTCGCGTTGGCGGCAGGCATGGATCGTGGCACGATGGTGCGGTTATCGAACGGGACCTCCTGAACATGCCGCACTCCAAACCCAAGAATCTTTCACTGATCGCCGCTATCGACCTGGGCTCCAACAGCTTTCATATGGTTGTGGCTAAAGCCAATCAGGGCGAAATTCGCATTCTTGAGCGCCTCGGCGAAAAGGTGCAGTTGGCAGCGGGTATCGATGAAGAGCGTCAACTGACCGAAGAATCCATGCAGCGCGGTCTTGACTGCCTGAAACGCTTTGCGCAGTTGATCAACGGCCTGCCGCCCGGCGCCGTGCGTATTGTGGGCACCAATGCCCTGCGCGAAGCGCGCAACCGCAACGACTTCATTCATCGCGCCGAAGAAATTCTCGGCCATCCGGTAGAAGTGATTTCCGGCCGCGAAGAAGCACGCCTCATTTATCTGGGCGTCTCCCACACGCTGGCCGACACCCCCGGCAAGCGCCTGGTTGCCGACATTGGCGGCGGCAGCACCGAATTCATCATCGGCCAGCGCTTCGAGCCGCTGCTGCGTGAAAGCCTGCAGATGGGCTGCGTGAGTTTTACTCAGCGCTACTTCCGCGACGGCAAGGTGACACCCGCTCGTTACGCCCAGGCCTACACCGCTGCGCGCCTCGAAATCATGAGCATCGAACACGCGCTGCATCGCCTCAAGTGGGATGAAGCCATCGGTTCGTCCGGCACCATTCGCGCCATCGGCCTGGCGCTGAAAGCCAACGGCTATGGCGCAGGCGAGGTCAATGCCGAAGGGCTGGCATGGCTCAAACGCAAGCTGTTCAAGATGGGCGACGTCGAGAAAATCGACTTCGACGGCATCAAACCCGACCGCCGCGCCATCTTCCCGGCTGGTCTGGCGATTCTGGAAGCGATCTTCGATGCGCTGGAACTCAAGCGCATGGATCACTGCGAAGGCGCCCTGCGTGAAGGCGTGCTGTACGACCTGATGGGCCGTCATCACCATGAAGACGTGCGTGAGCGCACCCTCAGCTCGCTGATGGAGCGTTATCACGTCGATCTGGAACAGGCCGCGCGCGTAGAAGCCAAGGCGCTGCATGCGCTGGAGCAGGTTGCCGAGAGCTGGGAGTTGCAGCACGAGAGCTACGCCGAACTGCTGAGCTGGGCGGCCAAGGTGCATGAAGTCGGGCTGGACATCGCCCACTATCATTACCACAAGCACGGCGCGTATCTGATCGAGCACTCGGACCTGGCCGGTTTTTCACGCGAAGACCAGCAAATGCTCGCGCTGCTGGTGCGCGGTCATCGCCGTAACATTCCCAAGGACAAGTTCGCCGAGTTCGGCGCTGAAGGCATCAAGCTGATTCGCCTGTGCGTGCTGTTGCGCTTTGCGATTCTGTTCCACCACATTCGCGGCACCCAAGAGATGCCACGGGTGACCTTGCGTGCCGACGGCCCGAACCTGGACGCCGAGTTCCCGCAGGGCTGGCTGGAAAACAACCAACTGACTCAGGCCGACTTCGCGCTGGAAGCGGAGTGGCTGACCCGAGTCGGCATCGTCTTCAGCGTACGCTGAGAACCGGGTTGCTCAGGCGCTCCAGCAGGGTCGCCTGGGCGCTTCGGGCGTTCTGATTGCCGGTCGGCGTGCTGCGCACGTAACGCCCGTCTGACTGCAACAGCCAGCTGTGGGTGTTGTCGGTCAGGTAGCTTTCCAGCTCCTTCTTCACGCGCAGAATCAACTTCTTGCCTTCCACCGGGAAGCAGGTCTCGACACGCTTGTCGAGGTTGCGCTCCATCCAGTCGGCACTCGACAGGAACATCTGCTCGTCGCCGCCGTTGAGGAAGTAGAACACCCGCGTGTGCTCCAGGAAGCGGCCGATGATCGAGCGCACATGAATGTTGTGCGAGACCCCGGCAATACCCGGACGCAGGCAGCACATGCCGCGCACTACCAGATCGATACGCACACCGGACTGGCTAGCCTTGTACAGCGCGCGGATGATCTTCGGATCGGTCAGCGAGTTGAACTTGGCGATGATGTGCGCAGACTTGCCGTCGAGCGCGAACTGCGTTTCGCGGGCAATCATGTCGAGCATGCCCTTCTTCAGCGTGAACGGCGCATGCAGCAGTTTTTTCATGCGCAGCGTCTTGCCCATGCCGATCAACTGGCTGAACAGTTTGCCGACGTCTTCGCACAGCGCGTCGTCAGAGGTCAGCAGGCTGTAGTCGGTGTAAAGACGTGCGTTGCCGGCGTGATAGTTACCCGTCCCAAGGTGCGCATAACGCACGATCTCGCCTGCCTCGCGCCGCAGGATTAGCATCATCTTGGCGTGGGTCTTGAAGCCGACCACACCATAGATCACCACCGCGCCCGCGGCTTGCAGACGGCTGGCCAGTTGCAGGTTGGACTCTTCGTCGAACCGGGCACGCAACTCGATCACCGCAGTGACTTCCTTGCCGTTTCGGGCGGCATCAACCAGCGCGTCGACGATTTCCGAGTTCGCGCCACTGCGGTACAGCGTCTGGCGCACCGCCAGTACGTGCGGGTCCTTGGCAGCCTGACGCAACAGGTCGACCACCGGCGTGAACGACTCGAAAGGGTGCAGCAGCAGAATGTCCTGCTTGCTGATCACACTGAAAACGTTTTCGCTGTTCTGCAGCAGCTTGGGAATCGCTGGCGTGAACGGCGGGTATTGCAGCTCCGGATGACTGTCCAGACCGGTAATGCTGAACAGGCGCGTCAGGTTGACCGGGCCGTTGACCTGATACAGCTCGGACTCGTGCAGGTTGAACTGCTTGAGCAGGTAGTCCGACAGGTGTTTAGGGCAGGTATCGGCCACTTCCAGACGTACCGCGTCGCCATAACGACGCGAGAACAGTTCGCCACGCAGCGCGCGCGCCAGGTCTTCCACGTCTTCCGAGTCCAGCGCCAGGTCGGCGTTTCGGGTCAGGCGGAACTGGTAACAGCCCTTGACCTTCATGCCCTGGAACAGATCGTCGGCGTGGGCGTGGATCATCGACGACAGGAACACGAAGTTGTCGCCCGGGCCACACACATCTTCCGGCACCTTGATGACACGCGGCAGCAGACGCGGGGCCGGAATGATCGCAAGGCCCGAATCGCGACCGAAGGCATCGATACCTTCCAGCTCGACGATGAAGTTCAGGCTCTTGTTGACCAGCAGCGGGAACGGGTGCGTCGGGTCCAGACCGATCGGGGTGATGATCGGCGCGATCTCGTCACGGAAATAGCGACGCACCCAGGCCTTGAGCTTGGCCGTCCAGTGACGGCGGCGGATGAAGCGGACCTGATGCTTTTCAAGCTCAGGCAGCAGAATGTCGTTGAGGATCGCGTATTGCCGATCGACATGACCATGCACCAGCTCGCTGATCCTGGCCAGTGCCTGATGCGGCTGCAAGCCGTCGGCCCCTGCCTGCTCGCGGGCAAACGTGATCTGCTTCTTGAGGCCTGCAACACGAATCTCGAAGAACTCATCGAGGTTGCTGGAAAAGATCAGCAGAAACTTCAGCCGCTCCAGCAACGGGTAGGACTCATCGAGCGCCTGTTCCAGTACCCGGATGTTGAACTGCAATTGCGACAGTTCGCGGTGGATATACAGGCTGCTGTCGTCCAGGTTCGGAGCGACGATGGCGGGCAACGAAGCGGCAGGCGCCTCGATGGCCGGGATTACTTCGATATCAGGCTCGACCACCGGTGCAGCCTCCTGGACATCGACTTCAACAGCGGCTTCGATGAGTGCTTCGGTATTCATGAATGTTCCTGTGAGGCTATTGCCCCTTCAACAGTTGAGCAGCGCGGACGGCGAAATAGGTAAGAATGCCGTCGGCACCGGCGCGTTTGAAGGCAGTGAGGGATTCGAGAATCACCCCTTCACTCAGCCAACCATTCTGGATTGCTGCCATGTGCATCGCGTATTCACCGCTGACCTGATAGACAAAGGTCGGCACCTTGAACTCGTCCTTGACCCTGTGCAGGATGTCCAGATAAGGCATGCCTGGCTTGACCATCACCATGTCGGCGCCTTCGGCAAGGTCGGCGGCCACTTCGTGCAGCGCCTCGTTGCTGTTGGCCGGGTCCATCTGGTAGGACGCCTTGTTGGCCTTGCCCAGGTTCAATGAAGAACCCACGGCATCGCGGAACGGGCCGTAGTAGGCACTGGCGTACTTGGCCGAGTAGGCCATGATCCGCACGTTGACATGCCCGGCCAGCTCCAGAGACTCACGGATGGCCTGAATGCGGCCATCCATCATGTCCGACGGCGCGATCACCTGAGCGCCCGCATCGGCATGCGACAACGCCTGTTTTACCAGCGCGTCGACAGTAATGTCGTTCTGTACGTAGCCTTCTTCGTCGAGAATGCCGTCCTGACCGTGCGTAGTGAACGGGTCCAGCGCCACGTCAGTAATGACGCCCAGCTCCGGGAAGCGGTCACGCAAGGCGCGGGTGGCGCGCTGGGCAATGCCATCCGGGTTCCAGGCTTCGGCACCGTCCAGAGATTTTTTCTCCGGCGGGGTCACCGGGAAAAGCGCCAGCGCAGGAATACCCAGCGCAACCCAGCTTTCAGCTTCCTTGAGCAGCAGATCGACGCTCAGGCGCTCGACGCCTGGCATCGATGCGATGGTTTCACGACGGTTTTCGCCATCGAGTACAAATACGGGAAGAATCAGATCATCAACGGTAACGACGTTCTCACGCACCAGTCGACGGGAAAAGTCGTCGCGGCGATTACGGCGCAGACGAGTGAGAGGAAACAGGCGGTTGGCGGGGGTAAAGCTCACGGCGAGACTCCTGAGCCCGCTTACGCGGGCAAGCGCGACAGTTATAAGCCGCCATTATGACCAATGTGTGACAGTCATGGTTCGACCTGCGACTGCACGTCGCGGTCACAACATTTACGTGGATGTAACCATTGTGGTTGTAAGAATCTTTAACGTCGAGACACATATCGACACTTTCATCATTGCGTTGGGCGCGTTAGGCTGCGCGTTCATTTCGCCAGCATCCAGACAATGCTCCAGAATTTCTTGAACGAATTCGGCTACTTTGCCCTTTTCCTCGGCACCTTCTTTGAAGGCGAGACCATTCTGGTTCTTGCCGGATTTCTGGCGTTCCGCGGATACATGGACCTCAATATCGTCATCCTCGTCGCGTTCTGTGGCAGTTATGCGGGTGACCAATTGTGGTATTTCATGGGGCGCAAACACGGCCGCAAGCTACTGGCACGCAAGCCTCGCTGGCAACTCATGGGCGACAAGGCACTCAGGCTGGTGCGCAAACACCCCGACATCTGGGTGCTGAGCTTCCGCTTCGTGTACGGCCTGCGAACGGTCATGCCCGTGGCCATCGGCCTGTCCGGCTACCCACCCGCCCGTTATCTGGTGCTGAACGGTATCGGCGCAGCAGTCTGGGCGGCGGCGCTGGGCTCGGCGGCTTACCACTTCGGCGCGATTCTCGAAGGCTTGCTGGGCAACGTGAAGAAATACGAGCTCTGGGTATTGGGCACGCTGATACTGCTTGGCCTTGGCCTGTGGATCCGCAGACGCTTCAAGAACGCTCGCATTGCCCGTGAAGCGCGCGCAGAAAAGGACCGTTTCTGTGCATCGGCGGCCGCGTCCGACCTGGATATGCCTGCAGCAGTACCCGTCGATCTGACGAAAAAAACCGACGAGTAAAGCGCTACTGTCTATTCCCGAGTGCAGGCCCACAGGCCTCACTCGGCGGCAGCGCCCAGCCGCTGTCTGACCTCGCTGCCCCCTTGCGCATCTGCCCACCTGAATATCGCCAATGCCGTGCCGACTGAACACTCGGCCGGTAAAACGATCAATGCATAGACCAATAAAGACACGTTTCAGGTAGCTCACGCACCAAGGAGCCGAATCGATGCAGAAAAAAGTGGCTGTTATCCTCTCGGGATGCGGCGTCTACGATGGCGCAGAAATTCATGAAAGCGTATTGACCCTGCTGCGCCTGGATCAACGTGGCGCGCAGGTCCAGTGCTTCGCGCCGGATATCGCTCAGCACCATGTGATCAATCACCTGACGGGCGAAGAAATGCCCGAATCGCGCAATGTGCTGATCGAATCGGCGCGCATTGCCCGTGGCGAAGTGAAAGACATTCGCGAGGCCAACGCCGACGATTTCGACGCACTGATCATCCCCGGCGGCTTCGGCTCGGCAAAAAACCTCTCGGACCTCGCTCTTGAAGGGCATGCCTGCCAAGTAGAAGCCGGGCTGCTGGAGCTGGCCGAGGCGTTCGCCGAAGCCGGCAAACCGGTCGGGCTGATCTGCATCACTCCGGCACTGGCCGCCAAGATCTATGGCCCAGGCGTCATCTGCACCATCGGCAACGATCCTGAAACAGCGGCTGCCATCACCAAAATGGGCGGCAGCCATGCGCAATGCGCTGTCGATGACATTGTCGAAGACCCAGCACGCAAACTGGTCAGCACGCCCGCCTACATGGTCGCCAAAAGCATTGGCGAGGCCGCATCAGGCATCAACAAGCTGGTTGACCGGGTACTGGAACTGACTCACGAGGGCGATGCCTGAACGGGCCGCACGCACGCCGCTCGTCAGCCGAGCGGTGTTTCACCGATCTGATTGGGCGACACACCAAGGCACATGCTTTACTGTACGGATAAACAGTATCCGAGTAATGCCAGATGTCCAGCCCGTCCCCGGTTCGTGGTCGCGGTACCGCCAGCAATCCGCATAATCGTTTTGCGCCCAGCCAGTCTGTGGCCGAGGATGACGGCTGGTATCAGGAAGTCCCGCTGACGCAGGGCACCACCGTCACGCTGGAAACCGCCAAAAGCATCATCACCCGCAACACCTCGCCGGACATTCCTTTCGACCGGTCAATTAACCCTTATCGGGGCTGTGAACATGGCTGCATCTATTGCTTCGCCAGACCCAGCCACGCCTATTGGGACATGTCGCCGGGGCTCGATTTCGAGACCAGACTGATCGCCAAAACCAACGCGGCGACGCTGCTGGAGCAACAGCTCTCCAAGCCAGGCTACCGCTGCGCGCCTATCACCCTGGGGGCCAATACCGACCCGTATCAGCCTATCGAACGTGAACACCGCATCACTCGCGCCACGCTTGAGGTATTGCTGCGCTATCGTCATCCGGTGAGCATCATTACCAAAGGCTCGCTGATCCTGCGGGATCTGGATCTGCTGGCGGAAATGGCGAAATTGCGTCTGGTATCGGTATTCATCAGCCTGACGACGCTGGATGACGAGCTCAAATGCATTCTCGAGCCCAGGGCCGCAGCGCCCAAGGCCCGTTTGCGGGCCATTCGGGTATTGCGTCAGGCGGGCGTGCCGGTCGGTGTGCTGTGCGCGCCAATGATCCCGATGATCAACGACCACGAACTGGAAGCGCTGTTGAGTGAGGCAAAGGACGCGGGTGCGTTGAGCGCCAGTTACGTGATGCTGCGCTTGCCGCGGGAAGTCGCGCCGCTGTTCGACGAATGGTTGAAGGCGCATTACCCGCAGCGCGCCGACCATGTGATGAGCCTTGTTCGCCAAAGTCGCGGCGGCGCACTGTACGACAGTCGTTTTGGCTCGAGGATGCGTGGCGAAGGAGCTTTTGCCGATCTGCTGGCGCAACGCTATGCCTTGGCAATCAGACGGCTCGGATTGAACAAACGTGACGGCTTCACACTCGATTGTGATGCGTTTTGTCCGCCCGGAGAACAAATGTCACTCTTGTAACGAACTTGGTACCATCGTGCAAACCCGCGTCCCAGAGCCATCGCATTCAGTTTCGCTTAAGCTTGGGCGATTAGTCTGTAATTCGGAGTGACAGCAGCGATAGCGCTCAAAGGATTTTTTCGTGATGCCCGTTACAGGTGATCACATCCGGCTCTGGTCAAACAGACATGAAGAATCGACATCAATCCGTCAGAGAGGATGAAGACATGAGAGACACTGATAAACAGCATTCGGCTACGTCGTCCAGCACATCCAGCCACGCGGACAGCGCCGACGTAGCGTTGAAACATATCGTCGATGGCTTTGTTCATTTTCGTAAAGAAGTCTTCCCTCAGCAGGAAGAACTGTTCAAGAAACTGGCGACTGCGCAGTCGCCACGGGCCATGTTCATTACCTGCGCTGACTCGCGCATCGTGCCCGAATTGATCACTCAAAGCTCGCCAGGCGACCTTTTTGTGACGCGTAACGTCGGTAACGTCGTGCCACCGTATGGCCAGATGAACGGCGGCGTGTCCACTGCTCTGGAATATGCAGTGGTCGCCTTGGGCGTGCAGCACATCATTGTTTGCGGGCACTCCGACTGCGGCGCAATGCGTGCCGTGCTCAACCCTTCAAGCCTGGACAAGATGCCGACGGTAAAAGCCTGGCTGCGTCATGCCGAAGTAGCCCGCACAGTGGTCGAGCAAAACTGCAATTGCAGCGGCGAGCTGGAAACCATGCAGGTCCTGACCCAGGAAAACGTGATTTCCCAGCTGCATCACCTGCGCACCCACCCATCGGTCGCAGCGAAGATGGCCAGTGGTCAGTTGTTCATCCACGGCTGGGTCTACAGCATCGAAACCAGCGAAATTCTGGCCTACGACGCAGAGCGTGACACCTTCGTGCCGCTCGATGGCACCGGCCCGACGCCGATGGCTTCCCCGAAAGCACGCTTTTCAGCTGACTGATATCAGTCACTACTGACGGCAAGCACCTTGTTTTAGCGGGTGGCGGCTACGCATGATGCGAGCCGCCCGCCTTGCTTCGTCTGAAAAATCCCGGAGAAGCGCCATGGGTATTAAAGAATTGAAATCCGCTTTACCGCGTGAGCTGCTGGCTTCCGTGGTCGTGTTCCTGGTTGCACTGCCGCTGTGCATGGGGATCGCGATTGCATCCGGCATGCCGCCGGCCAAAGGTCTGATCACCGGCATCATTGGTGGCTTGGTGGTCGGCTGGATAGCCGGTTCGCCACTGCAGGTCAGTGGTCCGGCTGCGGGCCTGGCTGTGTTGGTCTTTGAAGTGGTGCGTGAGCATGGCATGGCGATGCTCGGGCCGATCCTGCTGCTGGCAGGCTTGCTTCAGTTGCTGGCGGGTCGATTCAAGCTTGGCTGCTGGTTCCGGGTAACCGCACCTGCGGTGGTCTACGGCATGCTCGCCGGCATCGGCGTGCTGATCGTCCTGTCACAGGCGCACGTCATGTTCGACAGCGGGCCTAAACCTTCCGGGCTGGATAACCTGATCGGCTTCCCCGCCACACTGGTTCAGGCCATCGGGCCAGGCACCGGCATGCAAGCCGGTATGCTCGGTCTGGGCACCATGCTGATCATGTGGGGCTGGGAGAAACTGCGCCCACAATCCTTGCGCTTCGTGCCCGGCGCGCTGCTGGGTGTCGGTATTGCCACCGGTATCAGCCTGTTCATGGCCTTGCAGGTCAAGCGCGTTGAAGTGCCCGATAACCTGGCCGATGCCATCGACTGGCTGCGCCCTGCGGACCTGATGAACCTGGCGGACCCGGCGATTCTGGTTGCCGCCATTGTCGTCGCCTTCATTGCCAGTGCCGAAACGCTGCTTTCTGCCTCGGCGGTGGACCGCATGCACAGCGGCGAACGTTCGGACTTCGACAAGGAACTGAGCGCTCAAGGCGTGGGTAATATGCTCTGCGGACTGCTGGGTGCGTTGCCGATGACTGGCGTGATCGTGCGCAGCTCGGCCAACGTTCAGGCCGGTGCCAAGACTCGTTACTCGACCATACTCCACGGTACGTGGCTGCTGGCGTTCGTCTTGCTGCTGTCGAGCGTATTGCAAAGCATCCCGGTCGCAAGCCTTGCAGGCGTATTGGTCTACACCGGTCTGAAACTGGTCGATCTGAAAGCGTTTCGCGGTCTGGGCCGCTATGGCCGGATGCCGATGTTCACCTATGCGGCAACCGCCGTGGCGATCGTCTTTACCGACCTGTTGACAGGTGTGCTGGTCGGTTTCGGCCTGACGCTGGTCAAACTGGCCTTCAAGGCATCGCGCCTGAAGATCAATGTGGTACCGCTGGCGGGCGAAAAAGAGTGTGAGCTGCGTCTGGTGGGCGCTGCGACCTTCCTCAAGGTGCCAGCGCTGACTCAGGCATTGGCCACTATCCCGCAAGGCAGCACCGTGCATGTGCCGTTGGGCAACCTGTCTTACATCGATCACTCGTGTCTGGAACTGCTGGAAGAGTGGGGCCGCTCCAACGCGGCTCACGGAACCCGGCTGCTCATTGAGCCGCGTGGCTTGAAGCGTCGTCTTGAAGGGCGGGTCTACACGACCACAGGGATTGGTTCAGGCGCAACCTGATCGTCGCAACACAGGGTAATCGAAGGAGCCGGATGGGTCTTCGCGTAGCAGCGGAGCGATATCCGGCTCCTTCCGTTGCGGGCGAAGACAATGACGCGGGCGTCTGAATCAGATGACGGAGCGTTCCAGCTCCAGGCCGATACCCAATTGACGTGACAGGCTTGGCCAGCGCTTCCAGGCTGCACCGGTTTCAGGGCTGCTCAGTTTCTCGCGATAGGCTTCGACCGAGTCCAGCGCAAAGCTATCGTCGTCGAGAAGCTGATCGACCGCATGATGCACCGCTTCGTCCAGCTCGTTGGCAAATTGCTCGCCGATCAACTGGTGGGCGATCACGCTGGCAACCGTGGTATTGGACGGTATCAGCGGCTGACCGAAATGCTTGATGTACAGATCATTCACTTCTTCCACCAGCCGGTGCGCCAGGTAAGCCTCATCCAGCAGGCTTTCCAGCCCCTCGTGCCCGGCCATGACCGGCGGCGGCGCGGCAAAAAAGTGCTCGGCGATTTTCAGCACCGGTTTTATCTGCCCTTCGATCCCGGCTTCCACCGCAACCTCGTGAGCAACGTCCAGCAGGTCGGGCACCAGATCAATATAAGCGGTTACGAAACGCGCCAGCACTTCTCTCGCATCGACATCCGGCAAGTGGATGGCGGGGTGAAGATGGGGCAGCTTTTGTTCCAACTGTTGCAACAGGTGGCCGGTCTTGGCCTCATGTTGATGGGCTCGTTGTATCTGCTCGCGCAATGCGGCGGTGTTCATGGCAGTTGGAACTCCTGAGGGCGTTACGCCCTGTGCTGCAGTTAGGGAAGATCATACGTTAGCTCGGTTAACTAAATGCCTAAGACACTTTTGTCATAACCGGTGCACATTTATATACATTGGCTATATCAACGGGGTTTTTGCCTTTTTTTGATCACTTGGTCAAAAAACAATCATTGCTCGCGTGCACCGAAGTGCTTGAACATCGACGCGCCGGGCACCTTGTCTTTGCAATAAGCGGACTACTCTGAAGGTGACCGCCCTCTTCCCGACACATTGCCCAACGCAAAAGTGAGCCATTCATGACTCAGCGCATCACCTCTGAACGGCTCGTCTTCCGCCTGCTTCTGCTGGTGGCGATCATGTGTGCGTGTGGATTTGCGCTGACACCGATTTATCACTCGCTGCGTGACGTTACGGACGAACAGCCGATCGATACGGCGCGTCAGATCGAGGTGCAGTTCACGTCGTCCAATTCTGCCGGCATGGTCTGGACGTTCTATCCCCGCGCAGGCCGCATGTATGTGCATCCGGGCGCGGTCAACGAAATGATCTTCGTGGCCCAAAACCCTACAGAAAAACCGATGAAGGCCCAGGCCGTACCGGGCATTACTCCTGGAAAGGCAGCGCCCTGGTTTCACAAGACCGAATGCTTTTGCTTCACTCAACAGACGTTACAGCCGGGCGAACGCATCGAAATGCCGGTGCGCTTCATCGTGGATAGGGATTTGCCTGACGATGTGAAGCATCTGACCCTGGCGTATACGCTGTTTGACGTCACCGCGCCCTAGGAGGGTGTAGACAA
>NZ_ATDK01000561.1 GCF_000444135.1 Pseudomonas avellanae BPIC 631 | reverse complement strand
GCGGCGGGTTTGCTTGCGTTTGCCTGCGTACTCAACGTCGGAAAAGCTCATTTGGCTCATGGGCGGCTCGGATCAGGTGGTCAGGCGATTTTCGCATATTTGAGACTTGTTCGGAGGTTCCCTAAGCCTCATCAATTTTGAACAATATTCGCTGAAATGTGTACCAACGCATTGGAAAGAGAGTCACTAATCAGAAACTACGGGCATCAGCCCGCCTTGGCCGCCATCGCTGTGACTTCCACGCGCATGCCCTCAACCGCCAACGATGCCACGCCCACGGCTGCGCGCACTGGCCACGGTTTTTTGAAGAAGAGTTTGTACACTTCATTGAATGCCGCACGATCTGCCATGTCGGTCAGGTAGATGGTCAGGTGCAGGACCCGATCCATTGAGCTGCCGGCTCGCTCCAATGCGTCTTTCAGAGCCCGCAGGGTGCATTCGCTTTGTTCGGTGATGCCGCCCAGTTCCAGGCTGCCGTCGGCGCGGGTCGGGATCTGGGTGCTGACCAACAGGCCGTTGAAGTCGGCGACGTCGGAGGAGATGGAGTCCGCATCAGGGTCGGGGGTGAAGGTGATGTCTGCGTTTGCCATGGGCTCTCTGCTTTGCCAGGGACGGAAAACGGCAAGCCTACGCGAGCGAAAGGTACGGGTCGAGCCGCAGGCTTTGTCGCAGAAAGTTGAAATGCGCGGCGTTGCTCTACAGAATCGCGCCCGGACCCGGCCATGCTGCCGGACGCTTGTGCTGAAAGGGGTTGCCGTTGAACGAACAGAGATTGTCCATGCGCCTTGAGCGTGTGGCGACGCGCGTGCCCGCCGGTGCGCGACTGGCCGATATCGGCTCGGATCACGGCTACCTGCCGGTGGCGCTGCTGAACCGTGGCGCCATCTCGGCGGCGGTGGCTGGCGAGGTAGCGTTGACGCCGTTCTACGCGGCCCAACGCACCGTGCGCGAGAACGATCTGGATCAGCAGATCAGCGTGCGTCTGGCCGATGGTTTGGCGGCGATAGAACCGGCTGACGGGATCACTGCGATCAGCCTCTGTGGCATGGGCGGCGAGACGATCCGCGACATTCTTGAAAGCGGCAAGGCGCGGCTGAGCGGTCAGGAGCGGCTGATTCTGCAACCCAACGGTGGCGAGCAGCCGTTGCGCGTGTGGCTGATGGAGCATGACTACCGCATTCTTGACGAGGAAGTGCTGCGGGAAAACCGTTTCGACTACGAAATAATCGTCGCCGAACGGAGCGGACCGGTGACCTACACCGCCGAACAGCTGTATTTCGGCCCCCTACAGATGCAGACGCGCAGCCCGGCTTTTTTGCTCAAGTGGCAGCGCCTGCTGAGCAAAAAACACAAGGCCCTGAGCAACTTCGCCCGCGCACAGAAGGCTGTGCCTGAAGAAAAGATGCAGGACATTGCACAGCAGATCAGTTGGATTACCGCGTTGCTGAATTAAACAGTTGCTGGCCTGAAAATCGAACTCACGCCCCCACCGGCTCTCAAAACCGCATGATCGATGCCAAGCGTCAATCCGCCTGCGCATTCCACACCCTCGTCAACGGGAGAAACATGACCATGTATTCAGACGCACTTTCCTGGGGCCACGGGCCTCGCCTGTTCGAAGTCTTCCTTGAGCCGACCTGCCCTTTTTCCGTGAAAGCGTTCTTCAAACTCGATGATCTGCTGGCGCAGGCCGGGGAAGACCACGTCACGGTCAGAATCCGTCTGCAATCCCAGCCTTGGCATATGTTTTCCGGCGTTATCGTGCGCTGTATTCTGGCCGCGGCGATACTGGAAGGCGGCAAGGAAAGCGCCAAAGCGGTGATGACAGCGGTTGCCTCGCACCGTGAGGAGTTCGAGTTCGAACACCACGCGGGCGGGCCGAATCTCGATGCGACGCCCAACGACATCATCGCGCGCATTGAGCGTTACAGCGGCCTCGCACTGACTGAAGCGTTCGCCAATCCCGAGCTTGAGCAAGCAGTGAAGTGGCACACCAAATATGCCCGACAGAACGGCATACACGTCTCGCCGACCTTCATGATCGACGGCCTCGTGCAGCCCGGCATGAGCAGTGGCGATCCGGTGTCGAAGTGGGTGTCGGATATCGGCTGAAACAGGGTGCTCAGAGCACCTGCTCAATCTGCTGATTAATCCACTCGTGGCTGCGCGCAAGTACCTTGCGCGCCAACGCCGTCGGGAAGTGAATGAAACCGTGTGGGGACTCGGGCAGAAGGTGCATTTCAACTTCTGCCGAGTTTTGCCAGCGAGCGGCCATTTCCAGCGTGTCGTCCAGCAGCGGGTCAAGCTCGCCGACAAACATCAGGGCGGGCGGCAGATCGGTCAGGTCGCCATACAGGGGCGATAACGGCGGCTCGCGGCGCTTCTCGTCGGTTCTGTCCGGGGCGAGCAAGCGCATTGCGCCGACCATCCCCGGGCCGTCGAGCACCAGCGTCTCCGGGCCTGCGGTACGAACGCTTTTTGTCCCTGTCAGGTCGTACACGCCGTAATACAGAACTGTGCCAACTACGCGCTTGAGCAAGTCGGGCCTGGCTTTCAATTTGAGCAAAGTGGCTGCGGCAAGATGCCCGCCGGCGGACTCACCGACGACAATAACCGGCAGGCCGGCAAACTCCTTACAGTCGCTACCCAGCAGCCAGCATGCGGCAGAAAAGCAGTCATCCATCAGCCCTTCGACGGGGGTCGAAAGGGCCAATCTGTAATCAACGGACACGACCGCCACGTTGCACGCGTTAACGATGCCGATGTTGAGGTCATCGTTCATCTGGGCGTTACCGATCACCCAACCGCCACCGTGAATATCAAACACCACGCCTTTGAGTTTGCCTTTGGGCCTTATGATTCGCACTGAAACGGGAACGTTATCGGTGCTGACGATGGCTTTTTCAATCCGCAGGTCATGTTTGACCGGTTTCAACGCGCTGCCAATCTGAGCAGCGCGCAACAACGCCTGTATCAACCGGGGCGTGACGCGATTGCGAATCTGGAAACGCGGCAGCCGGGCGAGGGTTTTATTAAACCGTCGGACTTCTACCAACTCCTGCTCACTGGAAGGCCAAAGCTTTTTGATGTCCAATTTCTGCTCTCTAGTCAGGCTTACGTATGCAAAAGCGAGCACAGCGCTCGCTTTCGCTTATACCTGAGAGGCTATCAATCGTAGAACGGTTCAACGGACGCACGGCTGCCCACAAAAAAACTGTCCGCGACCAGCCTGAGCGGTTGCACGTCCAGATCGCTGGCGTTGGTATTGATCAGCTGTTGAAAGTGCCGATACACCGCTGCATATTCGCCTTCCTCCGATACTGCCTGACGCACGCCGTCGATGCTCAACAGTGCGCCGCCGTTGTCCAGCCGCAAGGTGCCTTCGGCGCAACGGACCTCGATACTCCAGAGCTCATCATGACCGTGATCGAAGTCGAACTCTGCGCGGATATCGAGTTGCTGCGTATCGGACATCTTGATAGAAGCAGCGATTGGCGACTGGCAGTTGCTGGGCACGCGCAGTTCGGCAGACTCGACGAACAGGGGCCGCGGCAGCAAATGGGTGACGATTGACAGGGCATTGATGCCTGGATCGAAAACACCCAGACCGCCAGGCTGCCAGATCCACGCCTGCCCGGGGTGCCACTTGCGCACGTCTTCTTTCCAGTCAATCTGTACGCTGTGCAGAGTGCGGGTGGACAGCCAGTCACGCGCGGCCTGGATGCCGGGCGCATAACGCGAGTGCCAGGCAAACAAACCGCTGACGCCCTGCTCTGCTGTTTGCTGCACCAAGGCCATTGCTTCGCCCAATGTGGCGCAGGGCGGCTTTTCCACCAGCACATGCTTGCCTGCGGCCAGCGCCTGCTGCACAAGCGCAAATCGACCTTGCGGCGGCGTGCAGAACGCAATGGCGTCAACGTGCAGCCCGCTCTCAAGCAATTCGCCTAAAGACTTGAAGTTCTCAACGCCTGCGCACGGCTGGCCTTGCGTAGCGACAGCCACCAGTTGAAAGGCGGGGTTGGCGTGGATCGCCGGGACGTGCTGATCCTGGGCAATCTTGCCGTAGCCCACCAGCCCGAGACGAATCGGTTGCATACATGACTCCTGAGTTTTTGTAATTATCGTCAGCACAGTAAACCAGATGTTAATCGTGGTCGGTAAGGGGCATCAGCGAGGCGTGGTTGTTTTCGGTCAGTGACCGCCTGATGGCAGCATTGAAGCCGTTGCGCGTTTGTCTCTAGACTGGGCGCACACCCAAATGGAAAAGGGCACGTTCTTGAACAAGAAACAACGCGACGAGATCAGCAAGCTGCTCAGCTACGTTCTGCGCCACGCACCTGAATCAATGGGCCTGAGCCTGGACCGCGACGGCTGGTGCGAGGTCGATGATCTGGTCCGCAAGGCAAACGCGAACGGCCACAGTTTCGACCGCAATGCGCTGGAAGAAGTGGTCGAGACCAACGAGAAGAAGCGTTTCACGCTGTCCGAAGACGGCCAGCGCATTCGTGCAGCGCAGGGCCACAGCACCGGGCTGGTTCAGGTGCAGCACATCGAAAAGGAACCGCCAGCCAGGCTCTACCACGGCACCGCCAGCCGCTTCATGGCATCCATCGAAACCCAGGGGCTGATCGCCGGCAGTCGGCATCATGTTCACTTGACGGATGATCCCGAGACCGCACTGAGCGTTGGAAAACGTTACGGGCAACCCGTGTTGTTGGCCGTTGATGCGAAGGGGATGTTTGAGGCAGGGGTACGGTTTTTTCAGGCAGACAATGGGGTTTGGTTGGTAGCGGGGGTGCCGGTTGAGTGGCTGACCAAAGTCGCAGATACCGTTTCGTAGATACCCCTGTGCAAGAGCAGACAGGTCGGCGCGTCGCTTGTGTGGGAGCGGACTTGTCCGCGAAGGCTTTGGCAGGGGCGACAACCTTCCGCGAATGTACCGTGCTTTTCGCGGACAAGTCCGCTCCCACGGGAAACCCGATCCACCTGAGGTCAAGCGAAGCGTCGCCCGGTCCACTCCCGCCAGAAGTCAGAGAAATGGGCTTATATCTTCAGGACTTGTGTATAACGCTGAGCGCTTACCCGCGACACGAGCATCAACCGCAGAACCACCCCATCACTCAATAGTCTTAGCCTTGCAGCCATTGCCTTGTATAGTTGCTCTCTTCATCTCAGGAGCTTTCCATGCGCATTCCTTCTCGCTTGATCGGTGGCGTTCTGGTCGCCACGTTGCTGACTCAGATTTCTGCCTGCGGCAGTATTTTCTATCCGGACCGTCGGGGTCAGATTGACGGCAAGGTTGATCCGGCGATTGCGGCGCTGGATGCTTTCGCGCTGTTGTTCTATATCGTTCCCGGTGTGATCGCGTTTGCGGTGGACTTCGCGACGGGTGCGATTTATTACGGGCCTGGCGAGCATGCGCAGATTGATCCGCAGAAGCTGCAAAAAGCCCTCAAGGCTGACGGCAGTGTCGACAACATCAAGCTGCAAGCCATCATCGAAACAGAGCTGGGCCGTTCCCTGCCATTGAACGACCCGCGTCTGATTCAGCACAAAGGCAGCGTGGAGCAACTGGCAACACTGGGTCTGATCCCGGCAGCCTGACAATAAGGAAGCGTCATGAACACCACTGCCGAACATTCCCGCCTGCTGCGTCTGGCGACACGGGCTTCGCTGGCGGTTGCCGTGACGCTGATTCTTGCCAAGGGCGTGGCCTGGTGGCTGAGCGGTTCGGTCAGTCTGCTGGCCGGGCTGACGGACTCGTTGCTCGATGGCGCAGCCTCGTTCCTTAATCTGCTGGCGGTGCATTACGCGCTGCGCCCTGCCGACGATGATCATCGTTATGGTCACGGCAAGGCGGAAGCCCTGTCAGGCATGGCGCAGGCCCTGTTTATCACCGTCAGTGGCGTGCTGATTGCCGTTCAGGCAGTCGAGCGCATCCAGAACCCGGAGCCACTCGGCGCGCCGTTGCTGGGCATGGTGGTGATGGTGATTTCCATCGCGCTGACGCTCGCGCTGCTCAGCCTGCAATACCGGGTGATCAAGGCGACCGGCTCTGCGGCCATCCGTGCTGACTCGCTGCATTACCGCTCTGACCTGCTGCTCAACGCCAGTATTCTGGTGGCCCTGACCCTGGCGTATTTCGGCTGGCAGCAGCTGGACGCCTATTTTGGCCTGGGCATCGCGCTGTACATACTCTGGAGCGCGCTGCAGATTGCCCGCGAAACGGTGTCAGTGCTGATGGACGAAGAGCTGCCCGCCGATGTCAGCACGCGCATGCTGGAACTGGCGCGCAGTGTGCCGGGCGTGCTCGGGGCGCATGATCTGCGCACACGCATTTCCGGTAATCACTGGTTTGTGCAATTGCACCTGGAACTGCCGGGAACGCTGACCCTGTCAGTGGCGCACGCGCTCTGCGATCAGGCCGCCGACGCTATTCACCAACACTTCCCGAAGGCCGAAGTGCTGGTGCACGCCGACCCTCAGGAAGTGGTCAGACAGGCAAACGCCTGACCCCTCTCAATTGACGCTGTAACCGCGCCCCGCCAGACACGCACCCATCGAACGGCGGTACAGGTCCACCACCTCAGGCTGCGGCTGCGAGGTGATATTGGCTGGATCGAAACCGCTCTGCTCGGCGGCCCAGCGGTAGCACTGGTAACGATCCAGCTCGACCTGCTGCTGGCTTTGACCGTTCTGCGGATAGGCAACCGGATCGTAGCCATTGTCCTGCTGCTGCGCCGGGGCCTGATAAACCGCCTCGTTCTGCGGCGGGTTGACCACCACATAATCCTGACTGTCGGGCTGATAGGCATAGTAAGTGCCCGCCGCCAGAAACAGCAGGCTGCTGCCGATCCACACTTCCTGCGAATAAGACGGCAGCCTGCTCACCCGAACGCCATAAGGCGGGGTCACCACGACATAGCGTGGGCCTTGCGGGCGATACCAGTAGCCTCCGGAATAAAAATAATCCTGCCCGCGATAAGGGATGCGCGAATAACCGCCAGGCACTCGGTCTATCGCATAGCCAGGCCGATATTGCGGGCCAGGACCCCAGCCATTGCCGTGTCCATCAGGGCGACCTTCCCAGCGATCATTCGGGCGGCCATTTCCGGCCTGCCAATTGCGGTTGTTGCCGCGCGGAATGTCCTGATAGTAGCCCTGACGCGGCTGCTGGGTTTGCCACGCCTCTCTGGGGCCACTCTGGATCGGCAGGTTGTCCTGGCTCTGGCGCAACTGCTGGCGCTGTTGGTTTTGCTGCTGTTGAATCTGCCGCTGCTGGTCACGCTGTTGCTGATCGATCTGCTGTTGCTGCTGGCGTTCGACGTTGCGCTGCTGCAATTGTTGTTGCTGGATCTGCTGCTGTTGCTGGCGCTCGACCTGGCGCTGCTGATTCTGCTGTTGCTGAATCTGACGCTGCTGGTTGTCCTGCTGCTGATTGATCTGCTGCTGCTGCTCGCGCTCGACATTACGCAGCTGGTTTTGCTGCTGTTGTACTTGACGCTGCTGATTATTCTGCTCTTGAAAGCGCTGTTGTTGCTGCTGACGCTCCACATTGCGCTGCTGATTTTGCTGCTGCTGACGCTGCTGCCCATTGTCATTGGAGCCGCCGTAAAGCTGGTTTTGCCGCGATTCATCGCGTTCATCAGCCAGCGCCTGAGCACTGATGCCCAGACACAACAGACTTACACCCGCGAACTGCCAGATGCCAAATTTCATGCTTTCCTCACTAGAGCGCGGGTTGACGTAGTTAAGACTGCTTAAGCGTAGCGCCGTTCTGCGCACTTTATCAGCAGAGCGCATTATCGGCAGACAAAGAAAAGGGGACCAGAGGGTCCCCTTGAGATGCTTCGTCCTGGCGCAACGCTTTTGACGTCGGCTCACCTCATGCCGTCTTTTGGACAGTATGTAGCCCGGGGGCCTGACACACCCTGTTGGGTGGGAGGCCGCAACTGGCCTGATTTGGCGAGTCGCTGGACGCTGTGTCCGGGCAGTGATTCTGTTTAAAAGAATAGGCCTGAGGCAGTGGCAGAGGATTGCTAATATTGCCGATTAAAACATCACTTGCGCAATTTTTGACTTCAGATGAATAATCCAGCGCAATTCAACTCATAAAGGGGTGCATCGTGAGCAAGCTCGACAGATATGACCTGAGCATTTTGGCTGAACTGCAACGGGACGCACGTATTTCCAACCAGGAATTGGCCGAACGCATTGGTCTGTCACCTTCGCCATGCTCGCGCCGGGTCAAGCAACTGGAAGACGACGGTTATATCGTGCGTCAGGTTGCCCTGCTCGATCGCAAGAAACTTGGCCTGAACCTGACCGCCTACGTGCTGATCGGCATGGACCGCCACACGCCAGAGCGCTTCGAGAACTTCGAGCAGCACATCCGCAACCTGCCTCAGGTGCTGGAATGCAGCCTGGTGACCGGCATGGACGCGGACTATCAGCTGAAAGTGGTGGTGCCCGACATGGATCACTATCAGAAACTGCTGTTGGGCCACCTAACGCGCATCGAAGGCGTGACCAGCGTCAAATCAAGCTTCGTGCTCAACCAGGTGCTGGCCAGCACCGAAATGCCGCTGACTCACCTGCGAAGTTAACTGATACCTGCAATCACAGCTTTGCAGCGACTTCCCGGTATTGGCCCTGGTCCAGGCCATCCAGCGTCCAGTCGCCAATCCTGACCCGCACCAGCCGCAAGGTGGGTAGCCCGACTGCGGCGGTCATGCGCCGTACCTGACGGTTGCGGCCTTCCTTGATGACCAGTTCCAGCCAACTGGTCGGCACGCTCTTGCGAAAGCGCACCGGCGGGTTGCGCGGCCACAGTTGCGGTTCGTCGAGTTGCCGCGCCTCGGCGGGCAAGGTCGGGCCGTCATTAAGCTGAACGCCGTCGCGCAACTGCTGCAACTGCTCTGGCGTTGGCTCACCCTCGACCTGCACCCAATACGTCTTGGCCAGCTTGTGTTTCGGGTCGGCAATCCGCGCCTGCAACTGGCCATCATTGGTCAGCAGCAACAAGCCTTCACTGTCACGGTCCAGCCGGCCTGCCGGGTAAATGCCGGGGATCTTGATGAAGTCCTTGAGCGTGGCCCGGCCTTCCTCGTCACTGAACTGGGTCAGTACATCAAAGGGCTTGTTGAACAGAATCAGCTTCGGCTCGGCCGGTGGCGCTTTGGCGACACGGCGGGCAGCGCTTGCCGGATTGGGCGCAGGACGGCGGGAAACGGGGCGTTGGGTGCGAGGATGGGAATTCGGCAATCGGAAAACAGAAAGGGCCACTTTAGTGGCCCTTGGTGCAAATACCAATCTATTAACGAGCGGCCATCAACGGAACGGTGGCTCATCGAAGCTGCGCAGCTTGCGTGAGTGCAGCGAGTTCAACTGGGTGCGCATCAGGTCCAGCGCGGCAATGCCGATCTTCAAGTGCTGGCTGACCGCCCGTTCGTAGAACGCGTTGGCCGAACCTGGCAGCTTGATTTCACTGTGCAACGGCTTGTCGGAGACGCAGAGCAGCGTGCCGTACGGCACACGCAAGCGATAACCCTGAGCGGCGATGGTGCCGCTTTCCATGTCCACCGCGACAGCGCGCGACAGGTTGATCAGCGGACGCTCCTGAGCCCAGCGCAGCTCCCAGTTGCGGTCGTCGTACGTCAGAACTGTGCCGGTGCGCAGACGCTTCTTGAGCTCTTCGCCACGCTCGCCGGTGATCTGCGCGGCAGACTCCTGCAAAGCCAGTTGCACTTCGGCCAGCGCCGGAATCGGGATGTGCGGCGGCAGTACGCGGTCGAGAATCCCGTCGCGACGCATGTAAGCGTGCGCCAGAACGTAATCGCCGATGGTCTGCGACTGACGCAGGCCGCCACAGTGGCCGATCATCAGCCAGCAATGCGGACGCAGCACCGCCAGGTGGTCGGTGATGTTCTTGGCGTTGGAAGGGCCGACGCCGATGTTGACCAGCGTCACGCCGTGACCGTCTTCGGCAATCAGGTGATAAGCCGGCATCTGATAACGGTGCCAGACCACGCTGGCCACAATCGCCTGAGCCTCGTCAACGCCCATGCTCTTGTCGACCACCACGTTGCCCGGCAAAACCATGCGCACGAAACGCGGGTCTTCGCGGAGTTTTTCCAGGCCATGCAAGATGAACTGGTCAACGTAACGGTGGTAGTTGGTCAACAGAATCCACGGCTGCACATGACGCCAGTCGCTGCCGGTGTAATGCACCAGACGACGCAGCGAGAAATCCACCCGCGCCGCATCGAACAACGCCAGGGGCAGCGGGTCAACGTTGGCCCAGTCATAAAGACCGTCGGCAATCCCGTCGGTGGCGGCCGACAGGTCGGTGCTCGGGAACACGCGGGCCAGCGCCGCAGCGGTCACGCCGGTGCCCGCCAGCTCATCGCCCTGCTCGACCACGTAAGGATAAGGAATGCTCTGCTCGCTCATGCCGACTTCGACCGTGACGGTAAAGTCGCTCATCAGCGGGACAAGCTGCTCCAGCAGGTATTTTTTGAAGGCTTTGGGCTGCGTGACCGTGACGCTGTAAGTGCCGGGCAGCTGGACCTTGGCGTAGGCGCGGGTAGTCAGCGGCACTTCACCGTGGCATTTATAGACCAGGCGCAGTTGCGGGTAGCTGAACTGCGCTCGCTCTTCGGCGGTGGGCTCGACGCGGTCTTTCAGGTAGCGCTTGAGCGCCTGACTCAACGCGCTGGTGGCGCGTTCGTGCAGCTCGGCAAGCCGCTCGACGGCTTGCTCGGCGGTGTCTACGACAACAAAGGCTTGGGTCACGATTCATGTCCTGTCTGATCTTGCAGACGTGCATCGTAACGGGTTCGCGTGCTCATGCCACCTGCGGCGAAGGCTTGAACAGCAATGATTCGACATCAAGGCTTTGCAGCAAGGTGCCGTAGTCGCCGAAAAACCGGCGCTTTTGCTGCTTATCGGTGTCAGGAGCGGCTTACATGCCCCCACTGAGCCTTGGCTTCAGGCGCCCTGCGTACTGCGCCCGGCACCGCCATCAGCATGGGAATGCTCAATGTGAAGCAACTGCCCTTGCCAGGCTCTGAACGATGACTGAGTTCGCCGCCCTGCAACTCGACCAGTTTCCGACAGATCGCCAGACCGATACCCAGCCCGCCGTATTCGCGGGTCATGGAGCCATCAACCTGCAGGAAGTGTTGATACAGCAAAGCTTCGTCCAGATGGCTGAAACCAATCCCGCTGTCCATCACTTCGACGCGCAGGTGCATGCGCTCCAGATCCTGCGGCTGCCCACTGAAACGCACCTGCACTGCGCCCTTGCGGGTGAACTTGATCGCGTTGTCCACCAGGCATTCAAGGCACTGGTAGAGCTTGCCGGCATCGCCGCGAATGGCAGGCGGCAGCTTATCGTCCAGATCAAGCGCCAGTGTCAGACCCTTGGATTGCGCAGCCCCGCTGAAGCGTTCATGCAGCCTTTCGACCAGATCAAGGGGCGCAAAAGCGCTGCATTCGGCATACAGCACACCGGCCTGAAGCTCGGTGAGGGTCAAAATGCCGTTGATCATGCTCATCATGTCCCGTGCAGAACTGGCCGCCGTTTGCTGGTACATCTCGACTTCGTCGTCCATGTCGAGCGTCTGCATCACCTCCAGCGAGCCGATCACCCCATTCATCGGCGTGCGCAATTCGTGAGTGAGCGTGGCAAGAAACTCGTCTTTGAGCCGGTTGCTGGTGGCCAGTTGCTGGTTGAGGCGTTCCAGATCCTTGCCGTAGGCCAGCAAGGTTTGTTCCTGTTGGTAACGGGCATGGTTGATGCGGTCCGCCAGCGCCATCGACAGGAACGCCATTTCCAGCAATGTGCCGATGTGCGAGGCATACATGGTCAGGAAGGTGTTGGGCAGGTAACCCATCAGCATCAGCCCGAAGACCAGCCCGCCGATCATGAAAACCGACCAGGCAAGCACAAAGTAGCGCCCCACCCGCTCACCTTTCACGACGGCGACGATGCCGGCCAGATAAATCGTCAAGGCGCCGGCCATCACCAGCTGCGTGGCCGCGCGCAACGCCGGCCCGTAGCTGAGGAACAAGGCGATGCACATTACCAGCACGGCAGCGCCAATGAGGGTCAGCAGCGAGCGATCGAGCCAGCGGCCCAGCCGCGCGGTGCCCAGAAAGCTGCGCGTAAACTGGCAGGCAAACAACGTGGCCAGCGCCATCAGGAAAGGTGTTGAGGCATTCGCCCACCAGGGGCTGTCAGGCCACAAGTACTCGATGGCGACCCCGTTGATCGACATCTGATACAGCCCGAAGGCGGCCACGTACAACAGGTAATAAAGGTAATCGGGCTCGCGCACGCTGAGGTAGATGAACAGGTTGTAGACCAGCATGCCGAGCAGCACGCCGTAGATCAGGCCAAACACGTAGATCCTGGTGGGCTGCGCCTCAAGGTAGGCGTGCGTGGACCAAAGGTTGAGCGGTGCCTGCACCGAACCTTCGCTGCTGATGCGCACATACAGGGTGCGCGTCTGGCCCGGCGGCAGGTCCAGTTGAAAGAGGTAGTTATTCTGTGCGAATTGACGACTGGCGAAGGGCAGCATATCGCCGGTCTGCCAGGTCAGTGTCGGACGGCCACTGGCGTCCGGGGCGTAGAAATCGATCCGGTCCATTGGCGGATACGCCAGTTCCAGCAGCCAGTCGTTGTGAATGCCAGCATCAGCGGGGCGATACGAAAGCTCGACTTTCAGCCAGAACGCAGAGCGCGAATAGCCCGCATTGAAGGTGCCTGCGGGGGCGGGCCGAAAGGCTTGCGCCCCGGTCGGCGAACTGACGCTGTCGATGGTCGCGGTGCCGGTCGGGTCTTCAAAGAACTGCACGGCACGGCCCAGCGGCAGAAAACGAGTGTTTTCATCAAACTCGACTGCATGACTCTGCAACGGCAGCCAGAAAGCCAGGATGATCAGCAGATAGCGCATTGAAGCCCCAAGGTAGGTCGTCGCGTTCAATCCATCCGTTGATGACGACGTCCTGCAGATTTCTATCCTTGAAACAGGCTAATGATTCAAACAGACCATTGAACGTGGAAATGCACCCGCAGACATCGATATAAAAACACCTGCAAACCGCCAATAACCGGCCTGCCACTGAAGCATAGTCGCTAATAGCGTAGAGACAGTATCGCGATAAAAATCAAAGTAATAGCTCTATATCGGTCATTTCAGAGCAAACATGAGTATTTTCGCGCGTTGCCGGGCGCGCGCAGAGTGCCGCTGGCAGGCGCATGCAGAACTCATGCAGGACGTATGCAAAACACGTGCAAACCGTAGGCAACACTTATGCAAACTGCATGTGCAATAAAAAGCGGGTGCACCACCAGTCCGTGAAAGGTTTAGTGATAAGCTCGCGCACCATGAATATCTATAGCTCCCGCCCCGTTGTCCTCTGCCTCTCCGGCCACGACCCTAGTGGCGGCGCCGGTATACAGGCCGATATCGAAGCCCTGCTCGCCCAAGGCTGCCATGCCGCTCCCGCCATTACTGCGCTCACCGTGCAAGACACTGTGAACGTCAGTGATTTTCGGGTGCTGGACCGAGAATGGGTCATGGCCCAGGCCAATGCCATCCTGAATGATTCGAGCGTGGCCGCGGTCAAGCTGGGCATGCTGGGTTCACTGGAAATGGTCGACACCGTTGTTGAACTGCTGCAGGCCAACCCGCATTTGCCGGTGGTCTGCGACCCGGTGCTGCGTGCCGGCGGTGGTGGGCGCCTGGGCAAGGACGAAGTCGGCTATGCCATGCGCGAACAGCTGCTGCCACTGTCGACCATCGCCACGCCCAACCTTCCGGAAGCACGCATTCTGGCCGAATTGCCCGAAGGCACAGCAGATGAGTGCGCAGCCAGACTGCTGCCGTTTTGTCAGCACCTGCTGATCACGGGCGGGCATGGCGACGAACAGCAAATCCACAACCGCCTGTACATCCGCGGTGGCCAGACCCACACCTTCGTCTGCGAACGCTTGCCGGGCAGCTACCACGGCTCCGGCTGCACACTGGCCAGCACGTTGGCCGGGCGTCTTGCCCAGGGCGAAGAACTGGTCAGCGCCGTGAAGTCGGCGCTCGACTACACCTGGCGCACACTGCGCGATGCCGAACAGCTGGGCCGGGGGCAATTTGTGCCTCGTCGCCTGCCGCTGGATTTTTGCTCGTAACGCACTGCCATGAGGCTCGATTCATGAAACTACGTGGCCTGTATGCCATCACCGACAGCCAGTTGCTGACCGGCAAATTTCTGTCTTATGTCGAGGCTGCGCTGGACGGCGGAGTAACGCTGCTGCAATACCGCGACAAAACCGGTGACGACTCCCGCCGTCTGCGCGAAGCGACCGAACTGCTCAAACTCTGCGAACGCTACAAGACGCGGCTGATCATCAACGACGACGCCGAGCTGGCGGCTCGTCTGGGGGTTGGCGTGCATTTGGGGCAGACCGACGGTTCTTTGCCGGATGCCCGCGCCCTGCTGGGGCACAAGGCGATTGTCGGTGCTACGTGCCACGGCCAGCTTGAGCTGGCGGAACAAGCCAAGGCTGACGGCGCGACCTATGTGGCGTTCGGCAGGTTTTTCAATTCGCAGACCAAGCCTGGCGCACCAGCCGTGCCGCTGGACCTGATCGCCCAGGTCCGCGCGAAGGTTCATTTGCCGATTGCGGTGATCGGCGGCATCACTCTGGAAAACGCCCCGCAACTGGTCGAACACGGCGCTGATTTGCTGGCGGTGGTGCACGGCCTGTTCGGCGCCGATAACACCCAGGAAGTGACCCGTCGGGCGAAAGCGTTTATGGCGTTGTTGTAGGGCGGAATCGCTGTGGGGAGCTTGCTCGCGAAGGCGATGGTTCAAACCCGCTATTTTCGGGGCCTGCACCGCCCTCTTCGCGAGCAAGCTCCCAAGGCCTTCGGCCAGAATCCAGAGCGGACCGGGCGACGCCTGGCTTGTCCGCGAGCTGTCGGATGACTTATCCACAATCCATCGGAATGTAGGAGCGTCGCCCGGTCCGCTCCCACACAAGCGAAGCGTCGCCTGGTGCGCATGATATAGTGCGCGTTCCTGCGCCTGCTCTGGCTCATGCCACTCAATAAAGCAGCCCGGTATAAAGCTGCCCGCCTCGGCTGACCCCAGCGTAGACACGAATTCCCCGTTTCAAAGCAGAGACCCGATCATGTCCCGTTCCGAAACACTGTTCGCCAATGCCCAAAAGCACATCCCCGGTGGCGTCAATTCGCCAGTTCGCGCGTTCAAAAGCGTGGGGGGGACGCCGCTGTTCTTCAAGCATGCTGCTGGCGCTTACGTGACTGACGAAGACGACAAACGCTACGTTGACTACGTCGGCTCCTGGGGCCCGATGATTCTGGGCCATAGCCACCCGGACGTGCTCGACGCCGTGCGCAATCAGCTGGAGCACGGCCTGTCTTACGGTGCGCCAACCGCGATGGAAACCGAGATGGCCGATCTGGTCTGCGAACTGGTGCCGTCCATGGAAATGGTGCGCATGGTCAGTTCGGGCACCGAAGCGACCATGAGCGCGATTCGTCTGGCCCGTGGTTTTACCGGCCGCGACAGCATCATCAAGTTCGAAGGCTGCTACCACGGCCACTCCGACAGCCTGCTGGTCAAGGCTGGCTCCGGCGCACTGACACTGGGCGTGCCAAGCTCGCCAGGCGTACCGGCGGCCTTCGCCAAACACACCCTGACCGTCCCCTTCAACGACCTGAACGCCGTGCGCGACCTGCTGGCCGAAGTGGGCCAGGAAGTCGCGTGCATCATCGTCGAGCCCGTTGCCGGCAACATGAACTGCGTACCGCCCGCGCCGGGCTATCTGCAAGGGCTGCGCGCCCTGTGCGACGAGCATGGCGTGGTGCTGATTTTCGACGAAGTGATGACCGGTTTTCGCGTGGCCCTCGGTGGCGCGCAGGCTTACTACGACGTAAAGCCAGACCTGAGCACGTTCGGCAAGATCATCGGCGGCGGCATGCCGGTGGGCTGCTTTGGCGGCAAACGCGAAATCATGTCGCACATCGCGCCGCTCGGCCCGGTCTATCAGGCGGGCACCCTGTCGGGCAACCCTCTGGCGATGGCCGCTGGCCTGACCACCTTGCGCCTGATCAGCCGCCCAGGCTTTCACGATGAACTGAGCGACTACACTCGTCGCCTGCTCGAAGGCCTGCAACAACGGGCTGACGCCGCTGGCATCGCGTTCGTGACGACTCAGGCTGGCGGCATGTTCGGCCTGTACTTCAGCGAAGCGAGCGAAATTGTTACGTTTGAAGACGTGATGACCAGCGATGCCGAACGCTTCAAGCGCTTCTTCCACCTGATGCTGGAAGGCGGCGTCTATCTGGCGCCAAGTGCGTTTGAAGCCGGTTTTACCTCTATTGCCCACGGCGATGCCGAGTTGAAACTGACACTTGATGCCGCAGAAAAGGCTTTCGCTGCGCTCAAATAAGCACGCCAGACACACTTGCGCGGGGTGTCATTGAACCGGCGCAAGTGAAGTCTGTGAATGAAACGGAACGTTAAGTGCGTATTTTGCTTCTACAATGCAGTGCGAAAGCTGCAAATACACGGCACTGGAAGTTTCGTTTCAGGTAATACCCCCGTAAAAACGGGTTTTTCCTCGCCGTGCAGCAGAAAATCCGTAAAGACTTTGTAAGGTTGGCTCTGCTTATTTCATAATGCGCAGCCAGCACGTTTAGCTGGTCGGGCATGCCCGCACCTTTTTCAGAGGTAAGTCGACTCCCATGAACCGCACCGGCCGCACCCTTGTATTGGGCTGCCTGTTGCTTGTCTATCCCCTGCTGGCGACTGCCGGCGGCAACTCGTTGTTAATCCCGGCGATGGGTCGTTGCACCCTCAATACCCAGCCAGAGAACCTGCCTGCTGCGCTCGCAGCCTGTCAGCAGGCCGCTCAGGGCGGGGATGCTCAGGCGCAATACGAGTTGGGTGAGTTCTATTACGAGGGCCGAAATGCACCTCGCGATTTGCCGCAGGCGCTGAATTACTTCGAGCAGGCTTCATTGCAGGGCCACGCCCAGGCGCAGTACCAGCTGGGCTTGATGTTCAGCCGGGGCGAAGGGGTGCAGGCCAATAACATTCAGGCGTACATCGTGCTGAAAATGGCCGCCGTCAATGGCTCGGAAGACGCGCTGGACGCGGCAGACGAAGTGTCGGCGAAGATGAAGCGCGAAGACCTCGAAGTGGCCACCCAGGTACTCGGGCAGATTTTCCGCAAATACCTGCTTGAACTGCAAACCGCCGAAGGCCGCAGTCCGTTCTCGCCACTGCCCTGATCCGCGTTAGCTCAGGGCAATCGCCGCTCACACACCAGGCAACTATTTTTCCGGCATCGGCATGGGAAACGGCATCACGTTGCTGGTACCGCGTGCTTCGCTGATCTTCGGCACGCCCATGCGCTCGACTTCATCGATACGCACAATCGAATGCATCGGCACAAAACTGCGCACCACGCCTTCGAACTGGGCCTTGAGCTTCTCTTCGCTCGGGTCTACCACGACAGTCGTGCGCTCGCCGAAGACGAATTCTTCCACTTCCAGAAAGCCCCACAGATCACTTTGGTAGATCTGTTTGGCATACATTTCAAACACCTGTCCCTGGTTGAGGAAAATCACCTTGTAGATTGGAGCTTCGCGTTTGGTCATAACGGGCGGGTAACGATCGGAGATGAAAAAGGGGCGAGGACTATAGCATGTCCATCAGACAGCCAACGCTAGGAACCGGAGCCCTTCATCCTTATAATGCTCGGTTCACTGAATCGGTTGATGATCACGCATGGCCAAGAAGCTTTACATCGAAACCCACGGTTGCCAGATGAACGAGTACGACAGCTCGCGCATGGTCGATCTGCTGGGCGAACATCAGGCTCTGGAAGTCACCGCTCGCGCGGAAGACGCCGACGTGATCCTGCTCAACACCTGCTCGATTCGCGAGCGCGCGCAAGACCGGGTCTATTCGCAGCTCGGCCGCTGGCGTGAGCTGAAACTGGCCAACCCCGAGATGGTGATTGCCGTCGGCGGCTGTGTTGCCAGTCAGGAAGGCGCGGCCATTCGCGACCGCGCGCCCTACGTGGACGTGGTGTTCGGCCCGCAAACATTGCACCGCCTGCCGGAAATGATCGACGCAGCGCGTATCACACGCTTGCCGCAGGTCGATGTTTCGTTCCCCGAGATCGAAAAATTCGACCACTTGCCCGAGCCACGCGTCGATGGCCCGAGTGCTTACGTGTCGGTGATGGAAGGCTGCAGCAAGTACTGCACATTCTGCGTGGTGCCCTACACGCGCGGCGAAGAAGTCAGCCGACCGTTCGATGACGTGCTGACCGAAGTCACTCACCTGGCCGAGCACGGCGTGCGCGAAGTCACGCTGCTGGGGCAGAACGTCAACGGTTATCGCGGCACCACCCATGACGGGCGAGTCGCCGACCTGGCCGATCTGATCAGGGCAGTTGCCGTCGTCGATGGCATCGACCGCATTCGTTACACCACCTCGCACCCGCTCGAGTTCTCCGACAGCCTGATTCAGGCGCACGCCGACGTGCCGGAGCTGGTCAAGCACCTGCACTTGCCGGTGCAGTCGGGCTCGGACCGCATTCTGGCGGCCATGAAGCGCAACCACACCACGCTGGAATACAAGTCCAGGCTGCGCAAGCTTCGGGCGGCAGTGCCAGGTATCAGCATCAGTTCCGACTTCATCGTTGGCTTCCCCGGTGAAACCGAAAAGGATTTCGACAACACCATGAAACTGATCGAAGACGCCGGTTTCGACTTCTCGTTCTCGTTCATCTACAGCCCGCGTCCCGGCACACCGGCCGCCGACCTGAAAGACGACACGCCGGAAGCGCTGAAAAAAGAGCGGCTGGCCGCGCTGCAACATCGCCTGAACCAACAGGGTTTCGAGATCAGCCGACAGATGGTTGGCAGCATCCAGCGCATTCTGGTCACCGATTATTCAAAGAAAGACCCAGGCGAGCTGCAAGGTCGCACCGAGAACAACCGGATTGTCAATTTTCGCTGCGACAATCCCCGCCTGATCGGGCAATTTGCCGACGTACACATTGATGATGCCCAGCCCCACTCGTTGCGTGGCTCGCTGCTACAGTAAATCTTGAGTGTCGGTGCAGAGGCGAATCGGCGAATGAATTCGTTTCTGCGCGGTCCCTACCATTGAGCACGGTGAACCCTTGGCACAGCCTTTAACACGGCAAAGCTTTCGCACCACCACCGCCAGGGGGTATTCTTCAATACATCTCAATTGCCGCCGGACGGCCATTAAACGACCTTGAACGCACCCATAGAACCTCATCGCTTCACCCTCGAGCCATTCGAGGCCCATCGTTTCGCCAACTTGTGCGGGCAACTCGACGAGCACTTGCGCCTGATCGAACAACGCCTGGACATCGAGATCCGCAATCGCGGCAATCAATTCGAACTCATCGGCGAAACCACTCAAACCCGATCCGCCGAGAACCTTCTGCGCCGCCTGTACCGGGAAACCAAGGGTACCGAGCTGACGCCGGACATGGTCCACCTGTTTCTTCAGGAATCAGGCGTCGACGGCCTGGACAACCACCCTGCCGCCGAAGTCGGCGTCTCGCTGCGCACCAAAAAGGGCATGATTCGCCCGCGCGGCCTGAATCAGCAGCGATACGTCAAGGAAGTCCTCAGCAACGATATCAACTTCGGTATCGGCCCTGCGGGGACTGGCAAGACGTATTTGGCGGTTGCCTGCGCGGTAGATGCACTGGAGCGCGAGCAGATTCGCCGCATCCTGCTGGTGCGCCCGGCCGTCGAGGCCGGCGAGAAGCTCGGCTTCCTGCCCGGCGATCTGGCGCAGAAGATCGACCCGTACCTGCGCCCGTTGTATGACGCGCTGTACGAGATGCTCGGTTTCGAATACGTCGCCAAGCTGATCGAGAAACAGGTCATTGAAGTCGCACCGCTGGCGTACATGCGCGGGCGCACCCTTAATAACAGCTTCATCATTCTCGACGAAAGTCAGAACACCACCGTCGAGCAGATGAAGATGTTCCTGACCCGTATCGGCTTTGGCTCCACGGCCGTGATCACCGGCGACATCACTCAGGTCGACCTGCCCAAGGGCACGCGTTCGGGGCTGACGCATGTCATCGATGTGCTCAAAGGCATGCCGGGCATCAGCTTCACGCACTTCAAACCCAAGGATGTGGTTCGCCACCCGCTGGTGCAGCGCATTGTCGAGGCCTACGAGCGCTTCGATGACCAGCTCAGCGACGGCCCGTCGGGCAACAACGGTTATTCACGGGACAAGAATCGCAATGCTTGAGCTGGACCTGCAGGTTGCGAGCGAAACGCCCGCCCCCGATGAAGCCCGATTTCGCCTCTGGTGTGAAATGGGCCTGCGCCAGCGCAGTGCCGATTCCGAGCTGACCATCCGGCTGGTTGACGAAACCGAAGGCCGTGAGCTCAATCACACCTGGCGACATAAAAATTACGCTACAAACGTGCTTTCATTCCCGGCGGATGTTCCAGACGACATGCTGGACATCCCGTTGCTGGGCGACCTGGTCATCTGCGTCCCGGTGGTCAACCGCGAAGCCGCTGAACAAGGCAAGTCCATCGACGCGCACTGGGCACACATGGTCATTCATGGCTGCCTTCATCTGTTGGGTTACGACCACATCGATGATGAAGAGGCCGAAGAAATGGAAGCACTGGAACGAACGTTGCTTGAGGAGCTGGGCTACCCCGATCCTTACGCCGACGACGAAAGTGCCGACCACCCCCATTCAGACACACCCAGCAAGGACCACGAGTAAGGGCTATGAGCGAAGACCGATCGAGCAACGGGCAAAAGTCATGGTTGGGTAAACTGACCCAGGCCTTTGTCCATGAGCCGAAAAACCGCCAGGAGCTGCTTGAGCTGCTGCGCGAAGCCCACCAGAACAAACTGCTGGACAGCGAAGCGCTGGCCATCGTCGAGGGCGCTATTCAGGTGGCTGACCTGCAAGTACGCGACATCATGGTGCCGCGTTCGCAGATGATCAGCATCAAGGCGACCCAGACACCCCGCGAGTTCCTGCCCGCGGTCATCGATGCAGCGCATTCGCGCTACCCGGTGATCGGCGAAAGCCACGACGACGTGCTCGGCGTGCTGCTGGCCAAGGACCTGTTGCCACTGATCCTCAAGGCCGACGGCGACAGCGACGACGTCAAGAAGCTGCTGCGCCCGGCGACCTTTGTCCCCGAGTCCAAGCGCCTCAACGTGCTGCTGCGTGAATTCCGCGCCAACCATAACCACATGGCCATCGTCATTGACGAATACGGCGGCGTGGCGGGTCTGGTGACCATCGAAGACGTGCTTGAACAGATCGTCGGCGACATCGAGGACGAGCATGACGTCGAGGAAGACAGCTACATCAAACCGCTGCCCAGCGGCGACTTCCTGGTCAAGGCGCTGACCCCGATCGAGAGTTTCAACGAATTCTTCGACAGCGTGTTTTCGGATGACGAGTTCGACACGGTGGGTGGCCTGGTGATGAATGCCTTCGGTCATTTGCCCAAGCGTAACGAGATCACCGAAATCGGCGCCTATCGCTTCCGCATTCTGAGCGCTGACAGCCGCCGTATTCATTTACTGCGTGTGAGCCCGATTTCTCGCCCGTAATCACCGACTGCACACACCCGATGTTGCGTTAAGGAATCTACATGCGCTGGATAACCCGCCCCGGCTGGCCCGGTAACCTGCTGGCCCTGGCGGCTGGCGGGCTCACGACCCTGGCCCTGGCGCCTTTCGACTTCTGGCCGCTGGTGCTGGTGTCGGTGGCGATGTTCTATCTGGGGCTGCGTGAGCTGAGTCCGCGCCAGGCGCTGGCTCGCGGCTGGTGTTACGGCTTCGGTCTGTACGGCGCAGGCACCAGCTGGATCTACGTCAGCATCCACACCTACGGCGGCGCGTCTGTGCTGCTGGCAGGCTTGCTGACGCTGCTGTTCATTGCGGCCATTGCCCTGTTCTTCGCCCTGCCCGCCTGGGTTTGGGCGCGCTGGCTGCGACGCAACGAAGCGCCACTGGCCGATTCGCTGGCGTTTGCAGCCCTGTGGCTATGGCAAGAGGCGTTTCGCGGCTGGTTTCTTACCGGTTTTCCGTGGCTCTACTCCGGTTACAGCCAGCTCGACGCACCGCTTGCCGGGCTCGCGCCGGTTGGCGGCGTCTGGCTGATTTCATTTGCGCTCGGCCTGACCGCTGCACTGCTGTGCAACCTGCACCGCTTGCGGGCACGCAAATCGTTTCTGGTCATGGGCGTGCTGCTGTTGCTGGCACCGTGGGTCGCAGGTCTGGCGCTCAAGAATCACGCCTGGACCTCGCCTTCCGGCCCGCCGCTGAAAGTGGCGGCCATGCAGGGCAACATCGAGCAAAGCATGAAATGGGACCCGCAAAAGCTCAACGAACAGTTGGCGCTGTATCGGGACATGACCTTTCGCTCGCAGCAGGCCGACCTGATTGTCTGGCCGGAAACGGCTGTACCGGTCCTCAAGGAAAGCGCAGAAGGCTATCTGTCGATGATGGGCAAGTTTGCCTCGGACCGTGGCGCGGCGCTGATCACTGGCGTGCCGGTGCGTGAACCAACCGGGCGTGGCGAATACCGCTACTACAACGGCATCACCGTCACCGGCCAAGGCGATGGCACCTACTTCAAACAAAAGCTCGTTCCGTTCGGTGAATACGTGCCGTTGCAGGATCTGTTGCGCGGGCTGATTTCCTTCTTCGACCTGCCGATGTCCGACTTCGCACGCGGCCCGAACGATCAGGCTCTATTGCAGGCCAAGGGTTATCACATCGCGCCGTTCATCTGCTATGAAGTGGTTTATCCGGAGTTCGCCGCAGGCCTGTCGGCGCAGAGCGATCTGCTGTTGACGGTCAGCAATGACACCTGGTTCGGCACCTCGATTGGTCCTCTGCAGCATTTGCAGATGGCCCAGATGCGCGCCCTTGAAGCGGGACGCTGGATGATCCGCTCGACCAACAATGGCGTCACCGCGCTGATCGACCCGTTTGGCAGGATCACCGTGCAGATTCCGCAGTTCGAGCGTGGCGTGCTGTATGGGGAAGTGGTGCCGATGCATGAACTCACGCCGTACCTGCACTGGCGCTCGTGGCCACTGGCGATTGTCTGCCTACTGTTGTTTGGCTGGGCGTTGCTGGCGGCACGGATCTCCAAGACTGTCTGACCGGTTGCACAAAGCCGGTTTCAGCTGTTTTCAGCTGGAATCGGCTTCCGCTCAGTGACCGCTTCGGTAAATCCACGGGTAAACCAGTAAACCCGCCGCTTCGTTCAGCAGCACCCCGCTCTGCGTGAACACGCGACTTTCAGGCAACCAGCCGCCAAAGGGCCGGGCATTGTCCACCCCAAGAAAGCCGACCGGCGCACCCACCACGGTAAAACCCGCTTGCTCGAAACTCCAGCGCGCCCTTGGCATATGCCAGGCCTGCGTGACCAGCACCACGCGCTTGATGCCCTGCGGTTGCAGAACCGCGGCGGTCATTGTCGCGTTTTCCCACGTGGTACGGCTCAGGCCTTCTTGCCAGCGCACTGTCACGCCGAAGTCCTGCTGCAGCGCTTGCGCCATGATCGACGCTTCGCTGGGTGGCTGGTCGAAATGCAAACCGCCCGTGGTCAGTATGGGCAGCCCGGACTCTTTCGCCAATCGGGCCGCCAGACGCAACCGCTCCAGGCCCAGCCCCGTCGGCGTATCAGCGCCCCAAGTGGGGGAGTTGCGCTCACGCCCGTTGCCAAGCACCACAATCGCATCCGCCTGCTGCGTCAGCGTCGCCCATTGGTGTTGCGGCAAGGGCGGGATCTGTTCCATCTTGCGCGCGGCAAACTCCACCACAACCGGCAGGCTCATCAACCATAAACCGCTCAGACCCGCAGCAAAACAGGCTGCTGCCAGACGCGGACGCGAGCGACGCAGCCACCAGCCGAGGATCAGCAGCAGAAACAGAATGCCGGGGGGCAATAAGAGGGTTTTCAACAGGTAGCGCAAAGGCATCGGGGCATCTCCAGAGATGCCCGAAGCCTAGAATGTTTGAAGCCAGGCAACAATCTTTGAAGCCGGATACCTAACCGTTACGGCCCAGCCGTGCCGATGCCCTGGCTCGTCGCTTGTCCTTCAGCCAGATGATCGTGGCTGACATTCTGGACGACTTGACCGCGCTGGCGTGTTCAAACGAATCCGTATAGCTGCACCTGGAAATACCCATGGCAGCCCCGCCTGACGTACCGACACCTTTCTCCAGACAGGCTTCTATCAACTCGAACTCGGCGCAGCTCAACCCCTTGAGTTCAAGTTCGGCGGGCGATTCGTTTCGCAAGCGTACCGAGGTACTTGCCATTTCAAGCGCAAGCCCGAGACGATCGATCAAACGCTCATACAGCTCAGATGTGCTTACTGCGTGCTGCAACTCTGTCATCTGCTCACCTCATCGAAGATAAACATTACCCTCGCGCTTGAGCTTAGCGGCGCTGCCGGAACCGGCATAAAACTGCGACCAACGGCCAGATAGAGCGGTCAGCCGGGCTTTGACCGCCGCACGGAGCAATCAGGGTTTCCCTCGATAGATGACCCTCATGTATGCTACGGCGCTTCCTGTAATTCCACTTCCGCGCTCTTGAGCCCGAACGCACCGCACAGACAGTTACAATTGTCAGCCCCGCGGTGCCGACCTGACTCGGCGAAGCAATGAAGAGGTCAAGGGTCACTAATCTTTAGTAAAAAGTAGCCATGCACGAACTCTATCAGCCCCGCGAAATCGAAGCCGCCGCCCAAACGTTCTGGGATGAGCAAAAGTCTTTTGAAGTCAGTGAACAGCCAGGCAAGGAAACCTTCTATTGCCTGTCGATGTTTCCTTACCCCAGCGGCAAGCTGCACATGGGCCATGTGCGCAACTACACCATCGGTGACGTGATTTCCCGCTACCAGCGCATGCTCGGCAAGAACGTCCTGCAGCCACTGGGCTGGGACGCCTTCGGCATGCCGGCTGAAAACGCCGCGATCGACAACAACGTCGCGCCGGCCAAGTGGACCTACGAAAACATCGCCTACATGAAGAACCAGCTCAAGAGCCTGGGTCTGGCGGTGGACTGGTCTCGCGAAGTCACTACCTGCAAGCCTGATTACTATCGCTGGGAACAATGGCTGTTCACTCGCCTGTTCGAAAAAGGCGTGATTTACCGCAAGAACGGCACCGTGAACTGGGACCCGGTCGACCAGACCGTACTGGCCAATGAGCAGGTCATCGACGGTCGCGGCTGGCGTTCCGGCGCGCTGATCGAAAAGCGCGAAATCCCGATGTACTACTTCAAGATCACCGCCTACGCCGACGAGCTGCTGGAAAGCCTCGACGAGCTGCCGGGCTGGCCTGAACAGGTCAAGACCATGCAGCGCAACTGGATCGGCAGATCGCGCGGCATGGAAGTGCAGTTCCCGTACGACCAGGCGTCGATCGGCGAAGCGGGCACATTGAAAGTCTTCACCACACGCCCGGACACCCTGATGGGGGCAACCTACGTTGCCGTCGCCGCTGAACACCCGCTGGCGACCCTTGCAGCGCAAGGCAACCCTGCGCTGCAAGCCTTTATCGATGAGTGCAAGGGCGGCAGCGTCGCCGAAGCAGACGTTGCCACCCAGGAAAAGAAAGGCCAGCCGACCTCGTTGTTCGTCGAGCACCCGCTAACCGGCGAAAAACTGCCGGTGTGGGTCGCCAACTATGTATTGATGCATTACGGCGATGGCGCTGTCATGGCAGTCCCTGCGCACGATGAGCGCGATTTCGAATTTGCCAGCAAATACGACTTGCCGATCAAACCCGTGGTACGTACCAGCGTTGGCGATGAAACGCCTGCGCCGTGGCAAGCCGAGTACAACGAACAAGGCCCGCTGATCAATTCCGGCGAGTTCACCGGCCTGAATTTCCAGGACGCGTTCGATGCCATCGAAGCCGCTCTGGTGAAAAAAGCGCTGGGCCAGTCGCGCACTCAGTTCCGACTGCGCGACTGGGGCATCAGCCGTCAGCGTTACTGGGGCTGCCCGATCCCGATCGTGCATTGCGACACCTGCGGCGACGTGCCGGTCCCTGAAGACCAGTTGCCGGTTATCCTGCCGGAAGACGTGGTACCCGACGGTGCCGGCTCGCCACTGGCGCGTATGCCCGAGTTCTACGAGTGCAGCTGCCCGAAATGCGGCGCACCGGCCAAGCGTGAAACCGACACCATGGACACCTTCGTCGAGTCCTCCTGGTACTACGCGCGCTACGCATCTCCGCATTACGAAGGTGGCCTGGTCGAGCCGAACGCAGCCAACCACTGGCTGCCGGTGGACCAATACATCGGCGGCATCGAACACGCCATTCTGCACCTGCTTTACGCGCGCTTCTTCCACAAGCTGATGCGTGACGAAGGCCTGGTGACGTCGAACGAGCCGTTCAAGAACCTGCTGACCCAAGGCATGGTCAACGCCGAAACCTACTTCCGCATGGAAACCAGCGGCAAGAAAACCTGGATCAACCCGGCCGACGTCACCCTCGAAAGAGACGCCAAGGCCAAGGTGATCAGCGCTACGTTGACCAGCGATGGCCTGCCGGTGGAAATCGGCGGCACCGAGAAGATGTCGAAGTCGAAGAAAAACGGCATCGACCCGCAGACCATGATCGATCAGTACGGCGCGGACACCTGCCGTCTGTTCATGATGTTCGCCTCGCCGCCTGACATGAGCCTGGAATGGTCCGACTCGGGTGTCGAAGGCTCGCATCGCTTCCTGCGCCGTGTATGGCGTCTGGCTCAGGCGCACGTTGCTCAGGGTGCATCGGGCAGCCTGGACATCGCCGCGCTGACCGATGAGCAGAAGGCCGTGCGCCGTTCGATCCATCAGGCTATCAAGCAGGCGAGCCAGGATATTGGCCAGAACCAGAAATTCAACACCGCTGTCGCGCAAGTGATGACGCTGATGAACGTGCTGGAAAAAGCCCCGCAGGCCACACCACAGAATCGCGCACTGCTGCAGGAAGGCCTGGAAACAGTCACCCTCCTGCTGGCACCTATCACGCCGCACATCAGCCACGAACTGTGGACGCAATTGGGCCACAATGAGCCGGTCATCGACGCTGGCTGGCCTGTTTTCGATGCCCATGCACTGGTGCAGGACAGCCTGCAACTGGTGATCCAGGTCAACGGCAAGCTGCGCGGCCACATCGAAATGCCTGCCAGTGCCAGCCGCGAAGAAGTCGAAGCGGCGGCACGCGTCAACGAGAACGTCTTGCGCTTCACTGATGGCCTGACCATTCGCAAGGTGATCGTCGTGCCTGGCAAGCTGGTCAACATCGTCGCAAGCTGACTGGATCGGGCGCCTGGCAACTGCCGGGCGCCGAACATATTTTCAGGGCTCGCAGTGGCGGCCCAAACGGATTCAACGGGAGCATCAAGATGATCAAACGCAATTTGCTGGTGATGGGCCTGGCTGTTCTGTTGAGTGCCTGTGGCTTCCAGCTGCGTGGCACCGGCACGACCGAGTTGGCGATCAAGGAGCTGGATGTCAGCGCACGCAACGCCTACGGCGAAACCGTGACTCAGTTGACTCGCCTGCTGACCAGCTCCGGCGTCAAGGTCTACACCGGCGCGCCCTACAAGCTGATTCTGACCAGTGAGAACGAAACCCAGCGCACCATCAGCTTCTCCGGTTCGGGCCGCTCGGCGGAATACCAGTTGACCAACACGCTGACGTATGAAATTCACGGTGACCGGGACCGCCTCCTGTTGGACAACAAAGTAAGTGCAGACCGTTCCTACGTACATGACGGCAACAACCTGACCGGTTCCGATCAGGAAGCCTCGCAGGTCCGTCAGGAAATGCGCAACGACCTGATCCAGAAACTGATGGCACGTCTGCAACAATTGACGCCGTCCCGCCTGGACGAACTGCAGGCCAAGGCCGACGCAGTGGCCAAAGCCGAAGCCGATGCACTGGAAGCTGCTCAGCGGATTCGCGACGCGACGCCTCAGCAGTCGCCCGTCGAAGTGCCTGCCAGGTAAATGTCCGGGGCCAGTCATCTGGCCCCGACATTCTCTAGCCCATGAAACTCGCCCCCGCCCAACTGGCTAAACACCTGCAAGGTACGCTCGCGCCTGTCTATGTGATCAGTGGCGACGACCCGCTGCTCTGTCAGGAGGCTGCCGACGCCGTCCGTGCTGCTGCACGCCAGCAAGGCTTCGATGAACGTCAGGTGTTCAGCGCAGACGCCAGCTTCGACTGGGGCACATTGCTCCAGGCCGGTGCCAGCATGTCGCTGTTCGCCGAGCGCCGTCTTCTGGAACTGCGCCTGCCTTCCGGTAAACCCGGTGACAAGGGCGCTGCGGCGCTAATGGAATACTGCGCCAGACCGGCCGAAGACACCCTGCTGCTGATCAGCCTGCCCAAGCTGGATGGCAGTGCGCAGAAGACCAAATGGGGCAAGGCACTGGTTGACGGTGCGCACACCCAGTTCGTGCAGATCTGGCCGGTGGACATCGGCCAGTTGCCGCAATGGATTCGCCAACGTCTTTCTCAAGCGGGACTTGCCGCCACACAGGATGCTGTCGAATTGATCGCCGCACGGGTTGAAGGCAACCTGTTGGCCGCTGCGCAGGAAATCGAAAAGCTCAAGCTGATGGCCGAAGAAGGCCAGATCACCGTAGAAACCGTACAGGCTGCGGTGGCTGACAGCGCGCGCTTCGATGTATTCGGCCTGACCGATGCGGTGCTCAACGGCGAAGCGGCACATGCCCTGCGCATGCTTGAGGGCCTGCGCGGCGAGGGGGTCGAGACGCCAGTGATTCTCTGGGCGTTGACTCGCGAACTGCGTGCGTTGGCCAACATGTCCCAACAGTTCAGCCAGGGTGTGCCGCTCGACAAGGTGTTCAGCTCGGCCCGCCCACCGATCTGGGACAAGCGCAAACCGCTGATGAGCAAGGCCCTGCAACGCCACTCGGCAAAACGCTGGAGCCAGTTGCTGATGGATGCGCAGCGCATCGACGCGCAAATCAAGGGTCAGGCAGCAGGCTCGCCGTGGAGCAGCCTGAGCCGACTGGCGCTGCTGATGGCGGGGCAGAGGCTGGCATTGCCTGCGGAGTGAGCTGTCATGTCCGAGCTTATTCAAGAGTTACTCGAAGTAATCCTTCGTGCGATCTGCTATCCCGTTGGCTGGCCCATCGTGCGACTTTTGTCACGCGGTAGATATCCGTCCAGAGGGTCGTGGTTTTCAAACACCGCAGAAGCAAACTGGACGGTAGCAACAGGGCTCGCAATTCTGGTGATCACCATGATGGCGCTGCTTCATCAATTCGATATGCCCTGATCGGCCTGTGGTTTACACCCTCGTTATTACAAAGCGGCCAGGCGCGCTTTTCGGCACCATACACATATCTCGATCGGGTCGAGGTAGAGG
>NZ_ATDK01000560.1 GCF_000444135.1 Pseudomonas avellanae BPIC 631 | reverse complement strand
CATCGGTAGAGGATTACGAAACATTGTTGCCGTGGAACTGCTCGCCAGAGATGCCTCGGTAAACCAGACCCTCATTTTTTGCTAGGTGGGGTTTGTGGCGCGGATACTAATTGATGATGACGACTTTCATAATGAATGATCCTGAGTGATTTGAGGTTGATCGAAGTCGCGGTGCCAATAACTGGGCACCGTTTTGAAATGTGGTTGGTTGGGCGGTTTTAACACCAAGGGCGCGGCCCTTGTCATCTCGCAACGGCCGCGTTGACCTCGGGAGCGCGGGGTGGTGAAGCTACCCCACACTCCCAAGGTGAGCCTTTTCTGGTCCCGGTACCGTCAAGTGTGCGCTGCGCCCGTGCTTCCGTTCGCCGCGACGATAGAGCGCGTCACGACGAGCCGGGAGCGCGGCACCTGACGTGGGCAAGATCGATGTGTGGGTGGGTCAGACCAGCATCCAGCTGAACCGGTAGGGGTCCATGAACGGGATATCGTCATCAAAGCTGTCGAAATCCGCAGCGGGCTGCGGTGCTTGCTGTTGCGGCGCAGGGCGCGAGTCGCGTTGCTGCGGCTGGTTGTGGTTTTGCTGAGGTGCGGATTGCTGCGGCGCCGATTGCTGGGGGCGCGACTGCTGCGGACGAGGGGCAGACTGGTTGTAGTTGCCGCCACCCTGACCCTGTTGAGCGTCGCCCTGTGGACGGCCACCGAGCAGCTGCATGGTGCCCTGCATGTCCACGACGATTTCCGTTGTGTAGCGCTTGATACCGTCCTTTTCCCACTCGCGGGTTTGCAGCTTGCCCTCGATGTACACCTGCGAGCCCTTGCGCAGGTATTCGCCGGCGATTTCAGCAACCTTGCCGAACAGCGACACGCGGTGCCATTCGGTCTTTTCGACCTTCTGCCCGCTCTGCTTGTCAGTCCACTGCTCACTGGTGGCCAGGCTCAGGTTGGTTACGGCCGTGCCGTTGGGCAGGTAACGACAGTCAGGGTCTTGTCCGCAGGTGCCTACCAGGATCACTTTATTGATGCCACGCGCCATGATTGCGCTCCTTCTTCAATGAGTTTTTAAGGGGTGTCTTCGTTCGGATCAAACACGAATATCGTGCTCAGAAGCTTTCGGCCTAGGGCTGTGGACTGCTCAGCTGGGCCCAGCAGCAATGCCGTTGAACCGTCTGCCGACAACTCAAACTCTGCAAAACAGTTGTCGCAATCCACTGGACGCCAGGTCATTTCCCACGCTTTGACGTTGACGATATCCACTGTCGCAGGGGTTTCGCAGTTGGGGCAGTGCGCCGTCATCGTTTCGCCGTCTGGCCACTGCGCCGCCTTGGGCTGTTGTTCCTCTAGCATAGCTAAAGCCTCCTTTGGAGAGAGGGGGTCACGCGCGCGTGGGTTTGCGACTGAATACGAATTCCAGCTTGGCTTCGTTGTTGAGCTTCAGGGCCGCGTCAAAGGACTTGCCGGTCTTCTTGCTGTGAAAGCCCTTCAGTACCCCGGTCTTGCCCGTCGTCAGCAACGCCTCGATCTGGCCAGGCGACAGCATCTTGCCGCTGACTTCCGGGTAAAACTTGAACACGCAGGCGCGACAGCCGATCACCCGCGGGGTAACGGCCAGGTCACTGCCGCACATGGGGCACTGGGCGTTCAGGCTGTCCAGTACCGGCTTGCCGTCACCCTGCACGTTGCCCAGATCGACGTTATGCACCTGGTGGGCAATGAAGTCCTCCAGTTCGTCCAGGAACGCGTCCACGGTCAGTTCACCGGCCTCGATCATCTGTTGCTGTTCATGCCAGAGCGCGGTCATGTCCGGCGTGGTCGCAATCGCTGGCAACGCGGCAATGAACTCCAGCCCCAGCTGGGTGGGGATCAGTTTTTTCTTCTCTACCGCGTAGAAGCCCCGCTCCTGAAGCTTGGCCAGCATCGCGCCACGGGTCGCCGGGGTGCCTATGCCGCCGTTCTCACCTTTCTTGCCCTGGTCACGGTCGATCAGCAACTGCTTGATGCGCGGGTCTTTCACATACTTGGCGACCCGCCGTAGGTCCTTTAGCAGCTCGGCTTCGGTGTAGAGCGGCAGGGGCTTGGTTTTTTCCTTGGCCACCGTAATGCCGTCGCATACCCCGGCGTCACCGACTTTCAAATCCGCCAGAGCATCGAAGGGGCTCGCAACCTCGGCGGCGTTCGAGGCGTCTTCGTCTGGCTCGTTTTCTTCAGTGACCTGCGCCGTCCAACCGGGCTGCGTCACTTTGGTGGAGCGCGCAACGAAGGTGTGGCCGTTCACGCCAAAACGCACTTCGGCACTGAGGTAACGTTTTTCGGGCAAGAACTGCGCGACGTAGCGTTTGACGATGGCCAGGTACACGGCGCGTTCTTCGTCACTCAGCTGGGCAATGTCGATCTTCACTGCCGTTGGGATGATGGCGGTGTGCGCCGAAACCTTGCTGTCGTCGAAGGCTCGGCTTTTACGTTCCGAATTCACCTCTGTGAACATCCCGGCCAAGTCGGGCAGGGCTTCGCTCAGCAGGCTTAAGGTCTGCGGAGCCTCGGCAAATTGTTCGTCGGACAGGTAACTGCAATCCGAACGGTTGTAGGTGATGGCTTTGTACTTCTCACGCAGCGCCTGGGTCAGGGCCAGGGTTTTCTCGGCATCGATGCTGTGGGTCTTGCTCATGTACACCTGCAGGTCGAGCAACGCGAACGGCAAAGGTGCCGCCGTTTGCTTCTCTTCCACACGCGCCTCGATCACGTCTGCGGGTTTCATTCGGCACGCGTCAGCCACCTGAATAGCGTATGCCTCGTCAATGATCCGGTTCTTGTCATCAATCGGGGCATCAGCGGCCACCACGAGGCGGCCCTGCGCACGACTGCTACCAAAGGCCAGGCTTGCCGCAACCGTGTAGTAAAACGCACTGGCGTGACTCTTGTTGGCCAGGTAGCGGTTCACGATCAGACCCAGGATCGGGGTTTGGACACGGCCCACCGACAACACGCCTTTAACGCCCTTGGCCCTACCGGCCAGGGTGCAGGCGCGGGTCATGTTGAACCCGTACAACTGGTCGCCGATGCTGCGGGCCAGAGCTTTCTGGAACAGGCCGTAAAACTCGCGGTTGTCGCGCAGCCCCTCCAACGCTTTGCGGGCAGCGTTGGCGTTCATGTCGTTGATCAGGATGCGTTTGACCGGCGCGGTGTTGCCGAAATGCACCAGGACCTCATCGACCAGCAACTGGCCTTCGTCGTCCGGGTCACCGGCGTGGACGATTTCTGAGGCGCGACCGATCAGCTGCTGGACCACTTTGAGCTGGTCGCGGGTGCGCGCAATCGGCTGGTATTGGGCCGGGCGCAGCTTCAGGGGCAAATCGGCCTGGACCCAGTTTTTATAATCAGGGTTGTGCACCTCAGGTGGGGCCAGTTCGAGCAGGTGGCCCACGCACCAGGTGACGATATCGTTGCTGCCGCACTCGAAATAGCCGTCCTTGCGTATGACGGTGCCCAGCGCCTCGGCAATGACCTGGCCCAGGGCGGGCTTTTCCGCAATGAATACTCGCATGGTGTTCTCCTTGTCAGGATCTGGGGCTTAGCCCCGGACCTTGCCGAACTTGTCGTTGATTTTTTGGGTGTATCCGCGATCAGCACCGGGGCAGCTGTTGAGGTAGTCCTGGCGCGCCGTGGCGGTCTGGCTCCATCTGATGTTCCCGTGCTTCTTGACCAGGATGCTGAAGTAGTCCTGTTCGGCGCTGCGGCACTCGCTGCCACCGCTGTTGCCGGTGAACCTGCCGTATAGGCACAGCACGGACTTGCACGGGTCACCGGCGTAGGCTGAACCGCTGCCCAACAGGCACACCGCAAACAGTGCGCAGACCCGCGTTTTGCCGCGACCGGACACGGCTTTGCCAGCGGCCTGCCCCTGAGGGTCAGCCGTTTTGCTGAAGGTATTCATGTGTTGCTCCTGCTGACGCCGGGAGGCGTCGGTGGGGGTGCTACATCGTTTCGGGGGTATCGTCAGCCTGCGCAGGCTCGGGATCCGGCTCGACCTCGGGGGGCTGAGCCTTGACCGCTTCGGCCCGAGCCACTTCGGACGCGGTGTCTTTGGGGTTCCAGCGCTGCCGCTGTTCGGCCTGCATGGGCTTGGTGTCGGCCACTGCCACCTTGGCTTCGACGGTGCGCACCGGCACGGTGAGCGCGTCGATTTTGGAAGCATCGCCAATCGGCACATCGGGCGTCGGCATACCGGCTCGCTCTTTGAACACGGGTTCTTCGTACCAGAAGATTTTTCGGGCTCGGATGTTGGCAGCGGGTGTCGTCTTTGTGGCTTCCACAAAAATCAGCTCTTCGCCATAAGGCAGGGCGCTGACCTCCTGCGGCAACAGCAACGGTCGGGGCTGTTCGCTGTAACTGTCTGTTTGACCTCGAGCACCGATTTCATGCTTCTGTCTGTTCAACGACTGGTTATGGACGCGCACCGTGGTGTTGCCCAGGCGCGTGCTGTACTCCTTGGCCAGCTCGACATTGCCGGTGCCGTAGACGATTTCGATGTGAAAGGCCTGCATGATGCCGTTGCCAGCCTCCCGGCCATACGTGCGCTCGCTGCGCAGCTGGTCCTTGCCCTGAAAAATGATGATGTAGCGAAGGCCTGCACCGCGTGTCAGCGCCGGGGCCATTTCCATGATCTCGATACGGCCCATGACCGCGATTTCATCGATCACGAACAACACCTGGTACTTGAGTATCAACGTGCCGTCTGCGCAATGACCACCCTGCTCGGGCATCACATCGGTGTTCTGCTGAATGGCCTGAGTGAAGAACAGGTTCATCAGCGGGCCGTATTTCTTGATGGCGTTACCGGTCACGCAAAAGTAGATGCTGATCTTCTCCTTGCGCAGCTTGGTGAAGTCAATGTCGGTGTCTGAGACTGCCCAGGCCACCGTTTTCTCGGCATACATGGACAAGGCACCGCGCAAGATATCGACGGTGGTAGACCATCCGCTGCTCTTGTTCTTCGAGGCCTCGAACACGCCATTGAGCTCACGAAGGGTTTCCACTGACAGCGCGTTGGGGCCAGTGCTGTGTTGCTCGATGGCTTGCTGCGCCCACACACCGAGCCCGGTGCCCAGTGACGCCACCTCATAGGCCTGGGGCAAGGTCAGCTTCATACCATTGAGTTTCATGCCTTCCATTTCCATCAGGTACAGCAAGATGGCCGCAAACACGTTGGCAGCCTTGTTGTACCACTCCTGGTTCTTGGGGTTGTCCGACACGAACAGCACACCCGCCAGCGTGCGTATCTGCCCCAAGCGGTACAGCGGGTCGCGGCTGAGTGCGCTTAGCGGGTTCCAGCGGTGCGTCTCCAGAAGCTCCGGCGAAAAGCGGTAGACCTTGTGTCCGGCTGCGGCCCGAAAACCTGCCGTGTCCCTCCAGTTTTCGAATTTGGGGTCGTTCACCACCACCGAATCGGGGTAGCTCAACAGATTGGGGGTAACGACTCCCACCGTTTTGCCGGTGCCAGGGGGCGCGGCCAGCATGACGAACGTCTGGCCATAGCTGGCTAAGAAGGTGTCCTTGGTGGGGTGTTTGCCAATGAGGATCGCGGGGTGCTCCTCGATCCGTTCTTGGGGATTGTCCGGGCTGATGGGTTTGGATTTAGCTCTGGCCATCAGCGGCTCCCTGCTTGACGCTGAAGCGTCTGTTCGTTGTTGCTTTGCTGCTGAAGATCAGCCTGAAGTTTTTGCAACTCGATGGACTGCTGCTGGTTGGCCTGAATCTGATTGAGCGAGGCGCTGATGACTTCGAGCTGGTTCGTCTGTCGATCCACCTGGGACTGGGTGGCGCAGCCAGTCAGGGACAGCATGAATACTGCGGACAGGGTCAGTGCGGTACGTACATTCATGGTCATTTTTCCTTTGAGTAGGCACAGCCAAACGCCAGACAGCTGATAGCCGACTGCGTAGCGGTGCATTGGGATGGTTTGAAAGTGCGGGAGTATCAGAGGGCGATGCGGGGGCAACGCCTACTTGCTGGTGTTACGGGTATTACCGGGTTGCTTTGCCAAACGGTACACACGGACACGGGCATAGCCTGACTCACTATTGGCGAGCGTGGTCCAGCTCCCCTTGTGGCCGGTGTTCAGCCTCTCGATAAACGGCGTGACCTCATCATCGGTTTTCGTATCCGCCAACACGATGGTTATGGTGAAGTTCGCCAACATGGCTTCTGCTGATGCCTTAGAGAGCGCCAGTACGTCTTTTGCGTCACTTTTTGCGAACACTTTTTCGGTGGTCATCGTAATGCCTCGTCTGTTGTCTGAATGCATGTAGTGAGCGTAAAGCCTACTTGCGGGCCTTACTGGTGTTCTTGTATTCGCCCTGGTACTCGAACTGGCGCAGCTCGCGGTCGTTGGCAAAGCGGGCATCACCGTGCAGCGAGGTCTTGGGCTTCAGGCGCACGAAAACGGCCATCAACGTAACGCCGACCGGCAGGAAGGTCAGGGCCGCCGTCACACACCACGACCAGGGCACGTACAGCATCCGCCGGTCGTTCCAGGGCAGCTTGCGGGCCTCCCACAGCGTGTCCCAGGACAAGCCCGCGAAGTGCCCTTGGGTCAGCTGCAGAAACATCGCTCCCCCTGCGTACAGGCCTGCCACGAAGAACACCAGCATCAATGCGATGACCAGTAATGTCAGTCTCCACCACATAAACGTCTCCTGTCACCCTGCCGGGCGAGCGTGTGCTCGGCCTTCTGAACATGAGCACGTGCCGCCTCGAAGGCTGCGAACGTGTTCGGATAAGGCTGGATCGCTTCGATCATCGTGAACACTTGCCCCAATGCATCACGGTTGTGCCGCTCACGTTCTACAAGGGCTTTCTCCAGGCCGCGTGCAGGGTTGCGCGTAATGCTGTTGTGCAGCGTGACGTAATCCATCTGGATGGCTTCGGCCACTGCGTAGAACTGTGAGTAATTGAGCAGCAGAATGTATGGCTGTGTGGGTGGCTCGGGCCTTTCTGCTACGCGCTTATCGCTACCGCGTGTTGCAAACATCCGAGTAAAAATCCGTTTCAACCGCATGACACACTCCTATTTAGCTCGTTGACGCTGACCATTGAGCAAGGCCAGCTTGTATTCGGGTTCGTAATGCACTTCCAGGATGTCCTGCTTTTCCATGTACACCACCACGTCGAACGAGGTCCGTACCAGGCGCTCGATGTAAGCGTAGTCCAGGCCCTTGCCGACTTCCGACTGCTTCACCAGGCCGCACACACGCGCATAGCCCGCTTCACTGTCGTTGGCGTGAGCCGTGGTCACCGTGCCTTTGGTGCCGGTGTTCAGAATCTCCATATAGTGCCACACCTCGTCACCGGTCAGCTCGGCGAGAAACAGGTGGTCGGGCTTCATCCGCAGCGCGCTGGCTACCAGGGCTTTGGGGCCCACCACATGCCCGTAGTGCAGATGCACATGGTTGGGATGAAAAGGCAGGGTGTCTTCCAGCATTTCCTGGATCGTGACCATGCGCCGGTGAGCCGGAAACAGGTCGATCAGCGTCTTGCCGTAAGTGGTTTTCCCCGACCCTGGCCCGCCGAACACGATGATGTTCTGGAGATGGGCGACGGCAGTTTCCATGAACGGGTCCCAGTCCCCGGCAGCGTGAGCGTCCTTCATGTCGCACTGCCAGGGCTTGAGGGTCAGCACCGGTGAAGCGATGGCCTGGGCCCGGTCATAGCGGCCACTGTTGACGTAATCCTTGTGGGTGAAGCGCAGCAAGGAGGGTTTGCGAAACGTCATCGACAGGGTGCCTTCCTCGCATGCCGGAGCCATGACGATCTGCCCCCGCTCCCCGCCAGGCAATTTCACGGTGTGAATCGGTGAATGAGGGGCCAGCACGCGGTAGTTCAGCGCACAGAGCGCATTGGCCAGCCGCCAACACAGGCTGTAGGTGAGCCAGGGCGCGTCCTCGCGCACCCAGCCGTCTGGACCGTCCACCCACAGCTCGTAAGGCCGGTTGATGGCCACGTCCTGGGTGCCGGGGCGATTCAGGCGCTCGGTGACGCCTGCCTGGTCGAGAAAGTCCAGGACCAGCGTGTATTCGGTCAGCCCTTGTTCCTCTGGGTCTTGGGAGTGATCTGGTTCTTGCGTCATGAATACTCCTTAGCGGTTCTCGAAAACCGATGAAAAGTCGATGTCGCGGGCCACGATGACGGTGATGACCGTGCCCGGCAGCAGGTGCGCGGTGTCCGGAATGTTGATGGTGCTGTCCAGCGCCTTGTTGGCCATGCTCTCCACGTTCTGCTCGCTGTTGTTCACCGTGTAGCCTCCTGACCCCGAGCTTTTCTGCGTGGTGTTGGACGCAGCCTGAAGCGCGTCCTGGATGAACGACAACATCACTGCACCGCCAAAGCGCTGCATGTAGTGACGATTGATCCAGGCTTCGGTCCCGCTGGCCCCCATAGGGCCTGCACCGAGGCTGTCCAGCTTGGCCCGCACGCCCGATTGGGTTTCGATTTCGGTCCAGGTGGTAAACACGCTGGTTTCGCCTGGCCCTACCTCAACGGTCTGTTCACCGGTGAGCTTGTCACCCGCCGCCGCAATCACCGTGGAGCCATCGGCGGAATACAACGGATCGGTCAGACGACAATCCACCAGGCCTGGGTGGGTGCTGATGATTTCGGTGTACAGCGCGCAGCGCGTGTAGGTGTTGTGGCTGACCAGGTACTTGCGGTTCGGTGCCAGGTACGCTTTGGCCGGCGCAAAGGTGGTGCCGCCCAGGTCACTCAGACTGCTGCGTTTTCTGGAGGGCGATTCACCACCCAGCCCGCCGCTCGATCCGCCTTGCACGTCAGCCAGCAATGAAGGCGGCAGGGAGGGCTGATCGTTTGGCGGCTGTTGCGGCTGAGTATCCGCAGCGTCGGTGCCCATCGCATCTTCCGAAGTGACGAACATTGCAGCCCCCAGTTTGCGTTGCCGGGGGGTCTCCACGACCGGTGTGTTCTGGCCGGGCGGTGGCGGCACACTGGCGGCATGTCCCTGATCGGTCGATCCGCGATTGGCGTCCCTTTTATCCTTTTCCTCCTTCGCCAATCGGTCTCTTTCAGCGCGGGCTCTCCTGTCCTCTTCGGCTTTGTCAGCGGCCAGCTTGGCTTCCCGAGCCTTCTTCATGCTGTCGTCGCTGCCCAGATTCACGTCCAGGGTCGCGTCCTTCTTGACGTGGGTTTCATCGACCTCTGAGCCGGTGGTTTTCATCTGGGAAATGGTGGCGTAGCAAAGCGCGGCAATAGCCAGCAGCCCCACCAACCCCAGCGCGGCCAGGCTCAGGTAAAGCGTCTTCCTGTTTTGGGTATCGCCTGTGCGTTTGGTCCGCACGTCAAAGGCCCCACGGGCGTGGGTGCTGGCGGGCTCCGAGGCCGGGGCGTGTTTCGGTGCCGCTCCTTGCTCCGTGGCCGCTGCTGGAGCCGCTGCGGATTCGGGCGGCCCGATGCTATCTGGCTGGGCGGTGGTCCCTTGAGTGTTCTCAGGAGCCTGGTCGTTGTCATTGTTCTGCATGCTTGAGCTCCCGAATCTCACCAGTGGTGGTCCCGTTGAAGTTGTAACCCGTGTTCACCTGGGCGGTAGGTCGCACCTCCACCAACAAGCTGTTCAGCCGAAACCTGAACAACCGACTGACGCCATGCACCACGACCACGTTCTGATCGTTGTGCGCGTCGGCCAGGGTTTCGGTGCCATCGGGCAATACCTGGTACAGCACCGGGCGAGGCCCGTTGCCGGTGAAGCGGAAGCAGGTCAGCATGCCGTTGTCCCAGCCCTCGTAAGGCGCTATGGACCTGCTCTCTGAACTGGAGCGCTTCTGATAGGGGCCGTTTTGCACCGGGCCGTCACAGGGGTTGCCGGGGTCACGGCGTACATCGCCGGTCTTTTTCGGCGGCTCGGGGTAGGTGAAGCGCAGCGCGTAGGTCATGTCCGCAGCCCGAGTCACCAGTTTCAGTTCCAGCAGGTAGGTGTGCCGGTTGGTGTTGATCACCAGATTAGTGTTGGGCTCCTGGTCGGTAATGGGCTTGATGGCCACCAGGTTACCGGCCTTATTCGGGCCGATGGACCAGGCTTTCGGATCGCCGGACACCATCAGGCCTGACGCCTCATTGATCGTCTCGTTGGCCGGAAGCTGTACCAGCGAGGTACGACCCACCGAGGCCTGGATGCGGTACACGTTGTCCGGGCTGTAAACAGCGGTCTGCACGCGCCGGTCGAGTGATGAGCCGGTGCCCATGCTCTCGGCAAGAGCCGGGACGACACACGTTAAGGCCAACAGCGCCGTCAGGCCTGAAGCGGCTTTATTTCCCATTGGACACCCCCACTTCCTGGGTCATCGTGTAGGCCTTGACCCCAAAACCTCGGGGGTTGAGCCACTGATCACCGGCTTTTTTGGTCGGGTTCTTGTAGTCGTAGGTCACTGTGGCCACCCAAGTCACCGGGTGCAGCTGGGGATCGGGAATGCCGTTGCGGTCCAGCACGGTTTTGGTGATCCGTACCTGGGCGGTGCCTTCCCGGTCTTTGCGTTCCAGGAAGTTGATATTGTTGACATCCGTGCGTATCTGCCGGTTGGTTCCCAGCACCTGCACATAGCCCTTGGAGGACAATTGGAAGTTGCGGTACTCGGTAAACGTCTCGCCGTAGGACATCAGCTCCACCATGCCGAACTCTGCGTCGTGGCTTGAGAAGTTGTAGCTCTCGCGAAACCGTACATAGGCCGAGAGCCAGAACTCGTCATCGATCTGCTCCGGTGGCTTGCCCTTGTCGTCGGCCCACACCACGTCCGTGTAGCCGGAGTTGTTGTCTACCCGTACCAGGCCAAGTTGCACGGTCTTGAGCGGGGTCAGGCCCATCACGGCGGCGATGGACATAAAGGTCAGCACACCGAAGAAGCCCGCCAGGCGACGGGCGTTTTTGGTCTTGGCCTTCTCGTCGGCGGCGATGTTCTTCTCGAAATACCGCGCTGCATGGATGAATGCCTGTTCGGCCAGGCTGATTTCTTGTGCGGTGGCCGCGTCGATGCTGGTACGGGCGGCCAGTTGCCGCTCCTGCTCGATCACGTCCTGTTTGGATTTTCGTAGCTTTCTCATAAGTCACCTAAACCTGGACAAACACGCGCTGCGCGGATCAGTTCGCGGAGCATTTGGAGTCGTTGGGCGGGGCCTCGGCGGGCTTTGCCGGGGAGGCGGTTGCCGAACGCTTTGGACTGGTGGTCTTGAGCGGCTGGGCCTGGGGCGCGGGGCTTGCCGCTGGCTGTATCTGGCTAGGCGCAGGCTTGTGGGTAAAGGGCATGTCTTCCCACTGCCCTTCCGGTTCAGACAGTTTGGGTGCGGAGCCACACCCTGAAAGCAAGGCAGCCGAAAGCAGCCCGCTCAAAGCAAGTTTGACATTCATAGTGGAGTACCTGAGAGAAGCGAGGGTGTTGCGAGTAGGGAGAGGGCGTAGCCGGTGAAGCGGTGTGCTATTTGATGTTGTTGCGTCCCCTCCGCAGTTTGGAAATGCCGGCAGCGGCACCGCTGGTCATGCTTTTGGCTGCTCCAAATCCTGAAATTTTGCTGATCATTCCGCCACCGGAGGGGCCACCGCCCATGATGGAGGCTGCTTGCTGAGGCAGTTCGATTACCAGCGCAGTGAACGTGCAGAAGACAATCAGGATGGTGAGATTCCCCTCCAGACTGGTATCAATGACGCCATTTTTAATCATCACGGTGTTGATAAAACCAATTTCGATAGCCAGCACGACCGATATCAACACCTGAGCCAACATGAAGCCTGCGATGGCTGCAACCCACCCCCAGAAATACTGCTTGGTCTGTTCAAACAGCAGAAAGGCAATGAACAGAGGCCCTACGGCAACAATAGCCGTTGTCGAGACTTTCAGTACAAACAGCGTAGCCACGGCAGCCAGTAAGAACGGGATACCTCCCAGCACATAAAACACCACGGCCTGAATACCCAACCAAATATCAGAAAAACTGGCGTCGAAGATATCGAACTTCATAGCCCCTATCAGGGCTTTCAGGTTGGCACCGTAAGTAACGATCAAACTGTCGATCTGGTTGGTTTGCGTGCCCTCCTGGCCGGACAAAATTCCCCCCATCCAGTTGGGCAAGCCGGTGATAAAGGGCACAATCGTCTGTACGTACCATTGCACACTGAACGCACACGCGGTGATGGCAGCCATTTTCATAATTTCTTTGGCCACATCCTCGAAGGCAACGTTCATTCCCCGGTACAGCCACTGCATGTTGCGAAGCGTGAATTGGATCAACCACATCGTCCCGAAGAGCGCTCCAAGCCCCAGCATCACCTTGGCCATCCCGGTGACCAAGGCGCTTTGCAGAGCAGCATCAACGAAATTGAACAACGTCTGGGCTATGTTTTTGATGTTCATGCCGCCTCCGTTATTTTGCTCGGGTGTAGGTGATGTTGTCGAAATAGATGACGTCGCCTTCCAAACGCATGGTTACAAGACCGCCACGCATACTCAGTACCGTATCCGACTCAGCCTTGGCTTCTAACAGCTTCATGCTTTTCTCTCTTTTCCCATCCCCCATAAGGTCTTGTGTGGTTTCACGGTTTACGTGAAACACTTCTCCGTCTTTTGAGATATCCATGACAAAGGTTGGCTTGCCCATTCTTTTCATGTCTTCGCCAGTCCATCGCCCAACGAACCCTTGCCCTTTGCCATCAAAGCAACCTGACAGCGCCAGTGCAAACAACACCAAGCAAGAAAAAGCGGTCATTCTTTTAAACATGGGTCATCTTCCCTTTTGAATTTATTGGTTAATCAATCGTAGCTGGGCCGCACGCTCGTTTTACCGTTCATGTAGTCACTGAACGCCTGGGCCCGTTTTTCATTTTCCATTTTCTCTTGCTGCTGCTGAAGCATCTGCATATTGGCCAGCCGCATCTGCTGGTTTTGCAGCTCGATCAGCTCCTGCTGGTAGCGCAGCTGTAAATCCTCCTTCTGCTGTGGGGTCGTCACCTCGTTCAACCGGGCCCGTAGCAAATCGGCGTTCTTGACCCGTTCGGTACTGGCGTTGTAATTGCGTTCCAGCGCATCGGCAACCGACATCATCTGGTCGAATTTCGCCTGCACGCTGGCATTATCCGAGGTTAAGCCGTAGCGGTCACGCAAACTGGCGATGTCCCGTGCCGTGCCGTAGACATCGGCCCAGTCCCCCATGGGCATCACCTTGTTCAAGGCCGGGTCGTTCAGGAACCCACCCAGCATGTCATTGCCGGTGATGATGCTCTTGTAGTGGTTGTACTGCTGCGCGGTCTCGCGGATGGCGTCCTTGGCCGTGGTCAGCGCGTCCATGGCCTGCTTGGCCTGGGCCAACGCATTCGCCCTCAGCGTGAGCAGGGTAGACGGGTCCAGGACCGGAACGCCTGGCACTGCGGCGTGGGCAGCAGGCAGGGCGGCGGTCACTATGAGCGCGCTCAGCGCATAAGCCATCACGTGTTTGTTCATGATGAAACCTCCATTTCGTTGTGTTCCTGAAGGGCTTTCCAGGCTTTTTGAAAGGCCGGCATCCAGCGCTGTGCATCCCGCGTCTTCATGGACTGGCGCAGGCCCTCGGCATAGTCGAACGCAGGCAGCCACACAGCGGGATCGTCGGTGTTCAACCATTGGCGCACTGCCTCGGCCACCAGGAATGCATCGACCCATACCTTGGGATCGGTCGTGCCGAGGTGTTGCCGGATGCGCTCGGCCACCGCCAGGTTCATTTCCGTGGCCGACAGCAACGGCAACCAGTACTTGAGGGGGCCGCCCAGCTCCATCTTCAGCTTCACCGTCTGGTGACCCTGCTGCACCACCATTTCCCGGCTGAGTTTCCCCATGGCACGCACGGTGTCGAACAGCTTGCCCGTGACGCCAAACTTCGCGTAGTTCTCCGGCAGGGCCCTTTCATTGGGCAACCACATGGGGGTGGTCACCTGCTGAATGACCGCCGGAGCATACTTCGTCGCCAGCGCTTGCTCGGGGTACTGGGTGTCCATGATCAGGATTTCCCCGCGCATGCGTCCGCTTTGCAGAACCTCCTGGATGGCGTCTGCCGTACTCTTGAAGGACAGCGGTGCCCAGTACTCGGCCACCACATTCAGCAGCAGGTTGCCGGGGCGGGCTTCGTGCATTTCGCGCTTCATGTAGAACAGCGTGTTCAGAAACGCCTCCATGACCTCGGGGTGTTTCTCGGCATAATTGTTTTTGAGCAGCTGCGTGCAATCGAAGGCGAGACGCCGATAGGTCTGCGCATCGAACTGGTTGACCGGCGAGTCCAGTACCCAGGCGTATTGCCCTACACGGCCTTCACCGGCCAGGCGACACCATTTCGATAGCCGGGTCCGCAAGCAGTTTTCGCCTTGCTCGGGGATGTTTCGCAGCAGCAACGACATGCTGCGATTGCGCACGTTGGTGTGCGCCATGACCGCCTCGATCGAGTCCTTGATCCTTTTCTGGTCAGCGTCATTGCTCTTGTCAGGTCCACCGGCGCAGCACAGCACCAGGTCAAACAGCATTTGCCGCAACCCCGGACTGTCGTGAAACTGGAACGGGTTAACGCCGGTGAATTGCCCCAGCTGCACGGTGTAATACTCGGCCCCCAATGCACACAGCAGGTGTCTCAGCGACTCGTTGTAGTCGATGCCGAAAATCAGCGGATCGAAGCGGCTGAGAAAGGTCAGCAGGGTGGCCTCAGCGGTGGTTTTACCGACCCCCGTCTGGCCCGTGAAGACCGCATGCCCTGGCAGCATTTCACCGAGGTTGTTCTGACCGGGCGGGCTGTCGTGCACGTTGAGGACATACAACGCCTTGTTGGCCGTCAGCACCGGCATCACGCCCGTTCCATCACCGATGGGGTTGCCCTTGACCTTGCCCGTGGGAGTGGAGTGCAGGGAAAAGCTGCACGCCAGGTTCTCGGTCGATTTCATCATGGGGTACATGGCCTCTGTCACACCGGGGAACTGCGTGTACCAGGTGTCGATGTTGCTCATGGTCGAACGCACGAAGGTCGCGTCACGTACCGTAAACACCGAAGCCATTTTCGTGCCGTTCTCGATGGCCTGGTCCGGGGTCTTGCCGTAGACGATCAGGGAGGCGTGATAGCGACCAAACGCCTTGTCGCCCAGGGTGATGGCCTCGATGGCATTTTCAAGCTCCTCGGTCTGCCTGGAATCACGCTCGACCGAGCCCAGGTCCGCCACGTGCTTTTTGAATTTGTCCTTGGCCTTGTTGCGGTCTTCGAACAGAAACGTTTGCACCAGGGTGAACTCGAACTGCTGCTCGATGGCCTCGTCCCACATACCGGGGTAGGTCCCGCCACTGGGGTAGTCGCGCAGGTCAAAGGTGGTCGCGAAACGCTGGCCACCCCGATTGGGCCGGTTCTCGACAAAATCGTAGTTTTCGAAGTTGGTGACGCTATCAATGATCGCATCGCCCAGGCGGGTATCACTGACCAGCACGTCTTTTTCATGGCCGTTGATCAGCAGGCTGTAGTAGCGCCCGATCTGCGAGAACAGCGCACCGTGTTCGTTTTCCTCCAGCCCCATGATGACCGGGTCATATTCGGCCAGCAAAGTTTCGGACAGCGATAACAGGTCGCTCATACGCTCGATACCTTCATCCACCTCGCGGTACTTGAGGATCAGGGCAATGCTGTACCCGACCTGATAGAAGGTGCCGTTGCGAAACGGGGCGGTGTAGGCGTCCACGAAGTCCTGAAGCGCGGGCAACGGCAAGATGTACGGCGTGTCCAGCTCGATGCCCGTCTTGGTGATATAGGTTTGCAGCATCAGGTGCTTGCCTTCCTTCTTGCCCAGGGCCAGGAAGTAGCGGTTGAGGTTATGAAACAGGTGGACCAGTTCGTCATCACTGCGGGTTTCGCTGGAAACCCCTTTCAACTGGATCAGGCTCACCAGGCGATTGCCGGGCAGGGTCACCATGTGTTCGTGGACCGGATAGCGCATCAATGGCGCTTTCTTTTCCGGGGGCATAACGCTTTTGTGAAAATCGTGCGCCATAGAATTCATTCCATTGCGGGTTAAAGGGGGTCAGCAACAACGGTTTGCCGTACTTGAGGCTCAGCCAGAGACGCCGCCGCCCAAAGCGGATGCGGCGCAAATATTGAGGATCAATCAGGCCCACGACCCTCAAGGCAATGAGGGCAATCAGGAATGGGGAGGCAGCTACCAGGCCCCACACCCAGGACAGCAGGAAGGTTGCGGCCACACCGAAGACCAGGCCGCCCATCAGCAAGCCCACCATCGGCATGATGGGGATGTTCCAGAACATCGCGGGCCGACTCATCGCGTTGTAGCTTTCGAAGGTCAGTTTCTTGAGTACTTCGTTACCGGCCATAAGCGCTCCTGGTCAACCCGGAACGCCGGTGCCGAACACCTGCCAGGCTGCCGTGCCCAAGGCAACTGAACCACCGACAACCAGGATCACGCCGACTTGCTGCAGGTAGTCCATGAAGGTGTGCGAACGGTCGCCTGTGGAGCGGGCAATCAGCCATTGAGCACCTGACCAGATCAGGCAAATCAGGCCCAAGGTGCCCGCCAGGAGATAGAGGCCCAGGCGGATATTGCTGCCCCACTGGTTCAGCGTGCTGAGCCAGTCAGCGGAAGCGATGCCGGGCAGGCAGGCCACTGCCACCAGCAAAATGCAGAGTTCGCCTTTGTTGGGCACAAGGGTACGTTTGATCATCATTGATCCTCTTTGGGGGGAGTTGAGGGTTGTTCAGGGGGTGAAGCAGGAACAGCGGGTGCAGCGGATGGAGCAGAAACGGGAGGTTGTGCAGGTCGCGGGTACTGGCGCAGCACGTCCCAGCTTTCATAGGTCGGCTCAACGGTGGACGCCGGGGCCTGAGCGCGCTGGAGCTTGTTCGGTTCAGGTGATCCGCCTTCCAGCGCAGGGACCGTCACGGTTGTCGTGCCTGCGTTGGCCAACACACGTTGCACGTGGCTGCTGCCGCCAAATTCGGCCTCGGCCTTGAAGCCGCGTTTGGGGTTGCCGCTGTAATAGCAGGAAATAGCCTTGTGCAACGCTGCCTGCCGGTTGGGCTCCTTGGCACTGGCAACTGCATAGCACTGTTCAAGAACAGCGGCGGCCATGCGCAGGTTGGTGCAGGGCTCAAATACGGGTTCGGGTCGGTTGACATCGAAATGCTGCCGGTTGATTTGGCCCAGGCCGATGCTGAAGTCAGCCCCCTCCGCGACCAGCTTTTTCACCGCCAAAACGGCTTCATCCAGGCTTTGCGGTTGACGCGGCAACACTTTGCCGACCACGCCAATGGCATAGGGATTGAAGGAGGATTCTGTCTTGACGATGGGGGTAAGCGTGGCTGGGTGTATCGAGGGAGCGCATTGCATAGCCAGGGCCAGGAAGGCGCTGGTGGTGAGCATTGCAGGTTCCTTACGTTATGGGAGGTTTCCCGAATGGCCTTGTACAAGGCCATTTGGTGAAACCTCTCGATCTCCCAATAATGAGATCGAGGGGTCTTAAATCGTATTTCCGGCCGCGACCCTGTCCGCCAGAAAACTTGTTTGGGGCTTTACGCTGCGCACCCTGGGCCAGTTGCCAACCCTCTGAGCCGTTAAGGCCGACCCATCGCTGCCTTGAAAGAGCTGGTTCCTACCAGCACTATTCTGCGCTATTCGCAGAATCAAGACTGCATTATGCGCAGAACCATTTCTGCGTCAAGTGCAATTTAAGTAAGAAAAAGCCCGCTGTGCGGGCTTATGAGGGTTTGGAGATAGAAGAGCGCTGTTAGAGCAATTAGGAGTAGCCTGGAATCATAGGCCCGACATCCTCGCATCTACTACTCGTCCGATGAAGCGACAGTTACCGTCGATTTCGATGGTCCTGTATTTTTCATTAAGAGGTCGGAGATACCGGTATCCCGCGTCTTCTACATATTGCTTGAAGGTTTTATCACCAGAATCAAGCATTTCGACTACGTAAAATTTTCCATTGATCACTTCGGCATCAGGCTTAACGAGAATCAAGGATCCTTCAGGAAAGCTTGGGTTTCCGGTGCAAGTCATCGAATGGCCGTTAACCATAAGCCAATAAGCTCCGTAACCAGCGTTTTCTGTGGACTGTATCATCCTATGGCTTTCTCCGATTTTCCCAGGCGATTCGGTAACCTCCCCCGCTGCTACCCAGCTAATAAGAGGAAATTCACGAGGCTCGCGTATAGGCTGACGCACGCCGGATACGTTATTGGGGTCTGAGTACAGAACTGTTTCCATTTGCTGCTGTGCAGTAAGCTGGATACCTAGCGCCGCCATGATGAGCTTTAGCTTTTCGGGGGTAGTTCCCTGCAAGCCACGCTCGAAACGTGAAAGGTTTCCTGAGTCCGAGCCGATTTGATAGGCAAGCTCCTCTAGGGAAAGCTTTTTTGCCTTACGTGCGTTTCTTATGATTTGTCCTATATCCATAGGGCATGAATTTTCCAGCTACCATGCTTGGTGCGCAAAGTCGTATGCGCAAATTTTGCTTGAATTGATTATGCGCCAATCGCAGAATTCACTGTATTTTCCAATCAGGCAGCACTTATGACACCGCTAAAAAAAGCTCGAACCGCCCGAGGTTGGACCCTAACTGAAGTATCCAACCGTCTCGCTGACGTCGGGGCAGACAGGACAGACACGGGAAACCTTTCCCGAGTTGAAAGGGGTGAGCAACGCGCCTCCACAGCGTTGGCAGAAAATCTTTGCCGCATTTTTGATGGCGAAATTACCGAGCTGCACATCCTATACCCAGAGCGCTATAGGTCAGACTCTGCCAACTGATGCTTATAGGTAGACGAAAATTTTGGCGGCTCCGTAAGCCCCCACCTAAATAGACGTCCTTCCAGCTTCCTAATAACTTTATTTTCTGTATAATCGTAAATGCGATTAATCACAAATACGCAAAATCGCATTTACGCAGAGGCCGATATGATAATAGGTGTTTTGAATCAGAAGGGCGGGGTAGGTAAAACGACGCTATCAGTCAATATCGCTGCTGCTCTTGCCAAAAGGGGGGCACGCGTCCTGCTGATTGACGCTGACCCTCAGGGAAGTTCTTTGGACTGGTCAGCAGCCCGCGAAGGTGAACCGCTTTTTTCTGTAGTGGGCCTGCCCCGTGCATCCATTCATAAAGAAATAAGCCAGGTTGGCCAAGGCTATGATCACATCATCATAGACGGCCCTCCGCGAGTTACTGACCTTGCCCGCAGTGCGATCATGGCCAGTGACCTCGTGTTGATTCCGGTGCAGCCATCCCCGTATGACATTTGGGCAGCTGATGAGGTTGTGAAGCTCGTACAGGAGGCCACAGTATATAAAGAAAGTCTCAAATACGCTTTTGTGGTAAATCGTAAAATCGCAAATACGGCTATAGGTCGCGATGTAGGTGAAGCCCTGGCTGCCTATCCGGTGACTTTGCTGTCAGCAACAATTACACAGCGTGTTATCTACGCCGAAGCAGCAGCGCAAGGAAAAGCCATTTTTGAAATTTCAGCAGAAGGGCCAGCAACGAATGAAATTGAAGCCTTGGTAGCTGAATTGATGGAGTTCGGAAAATGAGCGCTAAGAAAATCTTGATTGGAGCTAAGCCCACCGTCAACGCAGCTGCCGAAGAATGGGTGCAGAACCGTGAGGTCCAGGCCAGCGACAAAGAAGCCAACAAACGCCTGACTATCGACATACCAGAAAGCTTACATCGAGCTATCAAAATACAATGCGCTGAACGTGGTAACCGGATTGCAGATGAAGTGAGAGAACTTCTTTTACAGAAGTACGGAAAGCAGTAAATACGCTTATAAGTTTTTACTTATTCACGATTACTAGGGTAAACCATGATAAATCAGCGGCTCCCTAGCAAATTTTGGACGGTTGCTAACGCCAAAAATAGGGTATGCGGCGAATCTGGCAATGCAATAAAACCGTGATGCCCATAGAAAGCCACTGCCGCCTCGTCCTTGGCATCCACCATCAGGGCGAAGGCTGCAATCTCCGAACGGATAGCACGGTCGAGCGCATCGGCCAGCAGCGCACCGCCAAGACCTTGCGACTTGAAAGCCTGGTCGACAGCCAAGCGCCCCATACGAACGGCGGGCACGGTCGGATAGCGCGGTAACTTCTTGCCGATACTGGCCGGAAGATCGGCCAATAATAGGCTTGCTGCTGCCAATGTGTAGTAACCCGCGATGCGCTGCCCGTCTGCTAAAGCCACAAAGCAAGCGGCCACGCGGCGGCGAACGTCTTGGGTGACTTGCTCGCGTAGGTATCGATTTAATGGCTCCGAATCGCTGTTGAATGCCGCGCGATCATGCGTGGCATCGAGCAGCGCGAGCCTGAAGGGTGCAACGCTCATTCAGTGCGCAAGAGCTTGCTGCGATGAGCAAAAGCACGTTCCAAAGCACGGACTGGTTGCGCCGGTGATAGCAGTGCTTGTGCAAAGCAATCCTGATCGGCCAGCGATAGCCGGATAACTTCGGCCTGCTCAATGGCGCGTTGCGCCGCATCCTGCACAGCAGACACCACGAAATCAGTCATGGTACGCCCTTGAAGTTCGGCTGCACGCTTAAGCATCGAATGCAAATCGGTGCTAATTCTGGCTTCTAGACGGGCAGTGGATACGGCAGTGGGCATGATTTTATCCTCCTTGTGCAACTGTACGGCAATTTGCCGTACGAATCTAGATAGTCTTTTGGTGATTCCGGCTTATCTTGACCAGCTCGAACGTTTGTTTGCGTAATGTGCAGCGGCCGATTATGCGCAGGGGGAACAAAAACAACCTGAACCATGCCCTTGGCGT